>NZ_JAFLXH010000022.1:0-112017 GCF_019891515.1 Pseudomonas sp. Wu6
CGCCGGTGCTTTTCTGGCCGTCGTTATTGCGCGACAGGCTGGCGCGCCAGGGCTTTTGCGCGGTGTTCTTGACCACCACGTCGCTGCCGCCGACTTGCTTGCCGGGGGTCAGTTCCATCTGCGCCTGTTTGGACGGCAGACGGTTGAGCTGGTCCACCAGTTGCTCGATTTCACGCAGGTTCAGCGCTTCGCCGACCTTGCCGGGAAAGGCCATGGCCAGTTCGCGTTCGGTCACGGTGCTGCCTTCGGCGCTGCGCAAGGCTTCGAGCTTGCCTTCCACCACCAGCACTTGCAGGTGGCCGGTGGACAGGTCCTGCTGCGGCAGGTAGGCGCGGCTGGTGACGCGGCCTTTGCCGAGGTAGTAGTCGGTGATGGCCTTGAGCAGATCGTTGAGCTGGGACACGCCCAGGCATTGGCCGACATAGGGCTTGAGCAGGCGCTCGCGCTCGGAGGCCGGCAGGCTGTCGGCGCCTTTGAGTTCGATGTCTTTGATCGGGAAGCAACGGGTGTCGGCGGGCGCGGTGGGCGCCTCGGGTTTGGCCGCTTTGCCGGGCAGGTCCTTGAGTTCTTCAAGGCGCCGCTGTTGCTCTTCGAGCAGGCGGTTCTGCCGATCGCGGATCAGGTCCTGGTCCCCGGGGGTGGGGGCCGCGAATGCGCTGTTCAGCGTGAAGAAAGTCAGCAGGCAGACGCCCAGCAGCCGAGTCCATGGCAGGAGCAAGTACATGTTCGATCCGTCGATTTACAAAGGGCGGCAAATTAACATCGAAGCATGCGTCATGCCAATATCCCGACTGCTTTATCGGCAGGCGCCTTAAAAACAACTAACTGACTGATTTTTAAATAAAATATTATTAAAAATCGGTATCTTGCCTGGCGATTCCGATAGACGGTAGCAATGATCTAACTGATGAGTAACGGTAACGCGCCGAGCGTCGCCTCGGATGCTTTCTAAAAAGGGCTTCTCAGTTGAGCAGAAACACCATCAACGCATTGTCATTCAACCGCCCCTGAAAGCTCGGCGCCAACGGCTCGACCGGCGACCCCTTCAACAGCGCCGCGTCCTTGCGCGCCACAATCACCCAGGATGGCCGGGGCAATGTGGCGAGCTTTTCCAGTTCGTTACGCCCGACGAAAAACGGCTGTTCATCGTGGTCCAGGTTCATCATGTAGCGCACCGCCCAGGTGTCCCGGCCCAGGTCGACAAATACCAGAGGGCCCGGCTGCGCATCCCGCAACGCCTCCACCTGGCTGACAAACTCCCGCGTATCGAACTGAAGATCCTTGGCCGGCTCGATGACGGTGACCAGCAGCAACCACTGCGCCGCCAGGGCGATCATGCTCAGCCACACCAACCGCCCGGCCCGACGCCACGCCAACAGCGCCGCCACTTGCATCAGCACAAGCACGCCGATCAATAACGGCATCGAAACATCAGGCCAATAGCCGTGCTTGTGCCAGGCATACCGACACGCAAACACCACCACCACGCACAGCGCCGGCAGCGCGACGACGAGCCCCTCGTAGCAGCGGCGCACGCCAACGAGCCAGCCTTGCGCCTGAAGCAGCCCGTAGGCCGCCACAGCGGCAAACATCGGCACCATGGGCAGGATGTAATAGGCACGCTTGAAGTGCGGTACTGACAGGCCGAGCAAAATCATCAAGCCGCACGCGCCGAGGCGTATCAGCAACTGCACATCATCATTGACCCAGCGCTGCGCCCAGCGGTGACGCAGCGCGATCAACGTCGCCAGGGCCAACGGCACCACCGGGAAGTACCGGTACAAACTCAGCTGAAAGTAGAAGTAAAACGGCTCGCCGGACTCATCCAGCCGCCCACCGACCTGCATCTTGAACACCTCATCGGCAAAGGCATCGCCCCCGCTGATTCGGGCGAGTTTCATCAGCACCCACCAGCACGCCAGCAGCATCAACAAGCCGACCACGCCGTGAACCAACACCTGCCTGACCCGCTCCCCCGGCCGGCCCAGCGCCCAGTACACACATGTCACGCCACACACCTCGATCAACCCCAGCGGCCCACGAATCGCGAAGGCCAAGACAAACAAGGGGAAAACCGCGAGTTGCCTGAACCGTGAGCCCAACCGCTCGCCACTGTGCAGCAGGTAGAAACTGCCGACGCACAGCAGCGCGACCATCTGGTCCAGGCACACCGAGCGCGACTTTTCGAGCAGTTGGGTGGTGAGCAGAGTCAGCAGCACCGTCAGTAATGCCCAAGGCCGGCTGGCCGGTGCGAGCAGGCGATAGATCAGGGCAACGACCCCCGCCGAAGCGAGCGCGGTGGGCAGCACATTCGCCAGATGGTTCGGCGCGTCAAACAGCCGGGCGAAGACAAAACTGAAGAACGTCGCGGTGCCGGGGTAATCCGCGTACGGCTGGCCGTAGGTGGTAGGGAAAAGACTCGCGCCGTGGCGAAACATTTCCTGCAGGAACAACGCCCATCGTCCGTCGAAGCCTTGGGGCTGCTGATCCCAGATACCCAGGGTGAACAGCAACAAGGCGATCAGAAAGATGCCCAGTGACTCCAGGCGAAAGCGGTTGTGATGATCCATCGGGTGACCTGTCAGGTGGGAAGCGCGGGCTTATGGTGCCGACCGCCCCCCTGAACAGCGTCTGAACGAACCTGCACATTCATGCATTACCGACTGGCGCGCCATACCAGGGCCGGGATCAGGCGGATGTAGATCAACTGCGCAACCAGTTCGACCAATGTTTGCAGGATGACCGCCGTCGCGGCCAAACCGCGTGTACCTTCAGGCAACGCCAGCGCCAGGGGCAACACCACCAGGGAATTGCGGGTGGATGCGCTGAACGTCACCGCACGCGCCGTTGCCGCAGGCAGCGCGAACACCCGCGCGGCCAACATCCCCATCAGCGGCGCCAGCAGCGCGAAGCCTGCGTAGATGGGCAGCACAGGCACAAGCAGGCGGATATCCCGAATCACTGATGTGATCTGCGATCCGATCACTACAAACAGCACGAGGGCCATCGCCGGCACCGGCAACCAGGCCCAGGCGCTGTTCCACCGGTTGATCAGCAGTGATCGTCGCGCGTAAAAAGCCGTCAACGCGGCCAGCAGCATCGGCAGCGCGATCAACAACAGGAACGCTTCGATAAACGGCGCGACCGCGATCACCACCTCCGAGTGCGCTCCCAGTATCAACCCCAGGTACACCGGCAGCAGGGCCAATTGCACCAGTAACAGTAACGGCGTGGCCGCCAGCATCAACCGCGAATCACCTTTGCCGATGTGGGTAAACACCACCACGTAATCGATACACGGCGTCAGCAATACCAGCAACGCGCCCACCAACAGCGCAGGGTGCTCCAACAGGCCACGGGTCAGCGCCCATACCAGCAAGGGCACCAGGATGAAATTGGCCAGCAGCAACGCCAGCATAAAGCGCCGGCTACCCCAGCCACGGCGCAGTTCGAGAAAAGGGATTTGCAGGAACATCGCGTACATCAATACCGCGATGGCGGGCGTGACCAGTGCGCCAAGCCCCTGAGCAAAAGACGGCGCAAATGCACCACAGAGCGCGGCCAGCAGGGTGGCGGCAAAATAGAGGGGAATCTGATTGTGCTCAAGGGTGTCGCGGGTCATGAAGACGCTCTGGCAGGTGGCGAAGGCCAAGCCTATTCATCTATTGCCCGGTGGTCGAGTTGGATGTGCGAGCAAACCTGCTTGGGATTTCCCCCAACCTGCGCTTCAATACCTGCCCCAACCCCAAGGACGTTACGCCCATGGCCTCGCCAAACAAGCAGCAAAAACGCGCCCAGCGGGCAAAAACCAAGGCCAAGCAAAACCGTACCCAGCGCGCCGTCGCCACCAAGCCGGACGCATTCGCCGGCGACGACAGCCGTATCGACCTTGAGTCGGTGGACTTGACCGAGCTGTTCATGGAGATGCGCACGGCGGGCGAAACCAGCCAGCAGGCGCTGTGTGCGGTATTCCTGGCGCACCCGCTGCTGGCGCTGGTGCTGGAACAGGAAGGCGAAGAGGAAGCGACCGACTTTATCCTGGCCGCGCTGATTGAATATCGGCAATGGGCCACTGACAGCGATGACGAGGCCGCCGCATTGGCATGGATCGAATCGCCGCAGTTCCAGGCGGACTACGTCGCCGCATCCCAAGCGCTGGCAAACTCAGCAGACTGACACATACAAATGTGGGAGGGGGCTTGCCCCCGATGGCAGTGGGTCAGTCACCTATTTGTCAACTGACCCACCGCTATCGGGGCAAGCCCCCTCCCACATTTTGATCTACATTTTGTCAGTTCAGTACGGGAGCGCCGGCTCTCTGCGCCTTGCGGCGACTGGCAACAAACAACCCCGCCAACACAACCAGCAAGCTCAGAACGCCCGTCGCGATGATTTCGACCCGATGGGCTTCCTGGAACAGCTCACCCGCCGCCGGACATTGGCGTGGATCGAATCGCCGCATCCCAAGCGCTGACGAATTCAGCATACTGACACAGACAAATGTGGGAGGGGGCTTGCCCCCGATGGCAGTGGGTCAGTCACCTATTTGTCAACTGACCCACCGTTATCGGGGGCAAGCCCCCTCCCACATTTTGATCTACATCTTGTCAGTTCAGTACGGGAGCGCCGGCTCTCTGGGCCTTGCGACGACTGGCAACAAACAGCCCCGCCAACACCACCAGCAAGCTCAGAACGCCCGTCGCGATGATTTCGACCCAACGGGCTTCCTGGAACAGCTCACACGCCGCCGTACATTGGCGTGGATCGAATCGCCGCATCCCAAGCGCTGACGAACTCAGCAGACTGACACATACAAATGTGGGAGGGGGCTTGCCCCCGATGGCAGTGGGTCAGTCACCTATTTGTCAACTGACCCACCACTATCGGGGCAAGCCCCCTCCCACATTTTTTGATCTACATGTTGTCAGTTCAGTACGGGAGCGCCGGCTCTCTGGGCCTTGCGACGACTGGCAACAAACAGCCCCGCCAACACCACCAGCAAGCTCAGAACGCCCGTCGCGATGATTTCGACCCGATGGGCTTCCTGGAACAGCATGATGGTCAATGTACCCACGATAAACACCATCACCGCGTAGGTCAGGCCCGGGAACAGCCACATCTTGAAGACAATCTTCTCACCCGCCGCCGCACGCTTCTGACGCATGCGCAGTTGTGACACTGCGATCACCAGGTACACCAGCAGGGCAATGGCGCCGGAACTGGCCAGCAGGAATTCAAAGACCGCCGCCGGTGCCACATAGTTGGCAAATACCGCCAGGAACGCAGCGCCGGTGGACAGCAGCACCGCCCAGTAAGGCGTACCGCTTTTATTGGTGCGCTTGGCCACAGCCGGGGCATCACCACGACGACCCAGGGAGAACAGCATGCGCGAGGCGGTGTACAGCGCCGAGTTGAGGCAACTGGTCACGGCAACCAATACCACCAGGTCGACGATCAGCTTGGCGTTCGGAATGCCCATGCGCTCGAGCACGGTCTGGTAGGAACCCACTGCAGCCAGTGTCGGATCGTTCCACGGCACCAGGGACACGACGATGAAGATCGACAAGAGATAGAACAAACCAATCCGCCAGATCACCGAGTTGGTGGCCTTGGTGATTTGCTGGCCGGGATTCTTCGACTCCGCGGCGGCAATGGTGACGATCTCAGTGCCCATGAACGAGAACATGGTGGTCAGGATCGCCGCCAGCACCGCGCCCATGCCGTTCGGCATAAAGCCCTGGGTGTCGAACAGGTGCGATACACCGCTGACCTGGCTGGTGGGCAGCAAGCCGAAAATCGCCGCCAGGCCGAGGATAACGAAGCCCACGATCGCCACGACCTTGATCAGCGCAAACCAGAACTCGAACTCACCGTAGTTCTTCACACTGAACAGGTTGGTCGCGGTCAGCAGCAAGGTAATGATCAGGGTAAAGGCCCAGATCGCCACGTCGGGGAACCAGGCATGCAGGATGGTCGCCGCCGCGTTGGCTTCCAGCGGAATCACCAGCACCCAGAACCACCAGTACAACCAGCCGATGGTAAAGCCGGCCCAGTGGCCGATTGCGCCGTCGGCGTAAGTCGAGAATGAGCCTGTGTCCGGCGACGCAACCGCCATCTCGGCAAGCATGCGCATCACCAGTACCACCAGCGTACCGGCAGCCGCATAGGCCAGCAGTACGGCCGGGCCGGCGGCGGCAATCGCGTGGCCGGAGCCGACAAACAAACCGGCACCGATAACACCGGCAATCGACAGCATGGTGACATGCCGCGGTTTGAGCCCCTGTTCGAGGTCATTGGAGCTTTGCGTACTACTCATTGACACACCTTTGCGAGGAATTGCGAAAACGGTTCGCCGGGCCTGCGGTCTTTCTCGTGAAAAGAAACCAACAGGGCGTTCTTTATTTTTTACGCAAGATTTGCGCCAAAATGTAACAAAGGCACAGTTGACGTGGGCTGTAGGAAAATTCAGTAGTGAGCGCAAGTCTTTGAGAACAATGGCATTCCGCTATAGCGTTACCGTGCGACTCACCTTGCAGACGGACAGGTGCACCAAAAACACACACAGAAAGTGCGTGACGCTCCATTAAAGCGCTGATAAGCGCCGTTTGCCCGGTTAACCCTTCCAACACCTGCCCAAAGCTGGCACCATCGCGCCCTTTTTTACGCGAAGCCTGTAGATGCTCCGGGTTCAAACGTCTGTTCGGTTGTAGATGGCGCGACACGCCGCTGTGCCGATGCGACACCCTGCCGCAGACCACCCGTTAACCGTCCGCAGCGCTGTTGGCTGTCATCCAAACGCTATGCTAGCTTGGCGCCTCGCCAGGAAGGCGGCCCAACAGCGAAGATCGCAACGAACACAATGAGGACCGCACATGGCCGAGGCCACGCCCGCGCTTGAAATCCGCAACTTGCATAAACGCTATGGTGAGCTGGAGGTACTCAAAGGTATCTCGCTGACCGCTCGCGACGGCGATGTGATCTCGATCCTGGGTTCCTCCGGCTCCGGCAAGTCCACCTTCCTTCGCTGCATCAACCTGCTCGAAAACCCGCACCAGGGGCAGATCCTGGTGGCCGGTGAAGAACTCAAGCTCAAGGCCGCGAAAAACGGCGAATTGTTTGCCGCCGACGGCAAGCAGATCAACCGCCTGCGCAGCGAAATCGGTTTTGTGTTTCAAAACTTTAACCTGTGGCCGCACATGAGCATCCTCGACAACATCATCGAGGCGCCCCGCCGTGTACTCGGCCAGAGCAAGGCCGAGGCGACAGAAGTGGCCGAAGCCCTGCTGGCCAAGGTCGGCATCGCTGACAAGCGTCACGCCTACCCGGCGCAACTGTCCGGTGGCCAGCAACAACGCGCCGCCATTGCGCGGACGCTGGCCATGCAACCTAAAGTCATTCTGTTCGATGAGCCGACGTCGGCGCTTGACCCGGAAATGGTCCAGGAAGTACTTAATGTGATCCGCGCGCTGGCCGAAGAAGGCCGCACCATGCTGCTGGTCACCCACGAAATGGGCTTCGCCCGCCAAGTGTCCAGCGAAGTGGTGTTCCTGCACCAGGGCCTGGTCGAAGAGCAAGGATCGCCACAGCAGGTGTTCGACAACCCGCTTTCGGCGCGCTGCAAACAATTCATGTCCAGCAACCGCTAACGGAGCAACATGCATGCAGACCTATAAAAAATTCCTTCTGGCCGCGGCCGTCTCGATGGCGTTCAGCGCCACGGCCATGGCGGAAACCTTGAAGATGGGGATCGAAGCGGCCTACCCGCCCTTCAACAATAAAGACGCCAGCGGCAATGTCGTCGGTTTCGACAAGGACATCGGCGACGCCCTGTGCGCCAAGATGAAAGTCGAGAAGTGCGAAGTGTATGTGTCCGACTGGGACGGCATCATCCCGGCCCTGAACGCCAAGAAGTTCGACTTCCTGGTGTCCTCGCTGTCCATCACCGATGAGCGCAAGCAGGCCGTCGACTTTACCGACCCGTACTACTCCAACAAGCTGCAGTTCATTGCGCCCAAAGCCACGGCGGATTTCAAGACCGACGCCGCCTACCTCAAGGGCAAGGTGATCGGTGCACAACGTGCAACGCTGGCCGGTACCTACCTGGAAGACAAGCTGCCCGACACCGAGGCCAAGCTGTATGACACCCAGGAAAACGCTTACCTCGACCTGACGTCCGGCCGCCTCGACGGCATCCTGGCCGACAAGTACGTGCAGTACGAATGGCTCAAGAGCAAAGACGGTTCGGCCTATGAATTCAAGGGCGACCCGGTTGTAGAGAGCGACAAGATCGGCATCGCCGTACGCAAGGGCGACCCGCTGCGCGAGCGCCTGAACAAAGCCCTGGCAGAGATCAAGGCAGACGGCACCTACAAGAAGATCAACGACAAGTACTTCCCGTTCAGCATCGAATGATCTGAACGGCCTGCCCGGCGCGCTCACCTGAGCGCGTCGGCTTTCAGCAATGCCTGCCGCGATATGAAAACACCATGAATTTCGATCTCTACGGATTCGGCCCGGCGCTTGCCGCCGGCGCGCTGATGACCGTCAAACTGGCGCTCACGGCCCTGTGCCTGGGGCTGGTGCTGGGTCTGGCCGGGGCCCTGGCCAAGACTTCACCGTACAAGCCGCTGCAATGGCTGGGCGGTACCTATTCGACCATCGTTCGCGGTATTCCCGAATTGCTGTGGGTGCTGCTGATTTATTTCGGCACCGTCAACCTGATGCGCGCCCTCGGGGAGTTCTTTGGTAACCCCGACCTTTCCCTGAGCGCCTTTGCCGCCGGGGTCATCGCACTGGGCCTGTGCTTTGGCGCCTACGCCACGGAAGTGTTCCGTGGCGCGATCCTCGCCATTCCCAAGGGCCACCGCGAAGCCGGTGTGGCATTGGGACTGTCGAAATTCCGGATTTTCACGCGACTGATCATGCCGCAGATGTGGCGCATCGCCCTGCCGGGCCTGGGCAACCTGTTCATGATTCTGATGAAGGACACTGCGCTGGTGTCAGTGATCGGCCTGGAAGAAATCATGCGCCACGCGCAGATCGGCGTGACCGTGACCAAGCAGCCGTTCACCTTCTTCATGGTCGCCGCATTCATGTACCTGGGCCTGACCGTACTGGCCATGACCAGCATGCACTTCCTGGAAAAACGCGCCGCCCGCGGCTTTGCAAGGAGCGCCCAATGAGCGGTGACTACAGCTGGCTGTCGCATTTCGACCTGGGCCTGAACTGGGCCGTAATCATCAAGTGGCTGCCTAAATTGGCCCAGGGCGCAACCCTGACCCTGGAGCTGGTGGCGATCGCCGTGATTGCCGGCCTGTTGCTGGCGATCCCGCTCGGCATCGCTCGGTCTTCGCGCCGCTGGTACGTGAGCGCCCTGCCCTATGGCTACATTTTCTTCTTCCGTGGCACGCCGCTGCTGGTGCAGTTGTTCCTGGTCTATTACGGCCTGGCGCAGTTCGACGCCGTGCGCCACAGCTTCATGTGGCCCTACCTGCGCGACCCGTTCTGGTGCGCCACGGCCACCATGACCCTGCACACCGCCGCCTATATCGCTGAAATCCTGCGCGGTGCGATCCAGGCCATTCCCCCGGGCGAGATCGAAGCCGCTCGCGCCCTGGGCATGTCCAGGCCCAAGACGCTGTTCTACATCATCCTGCCCCGCGCCTCGCGTATCGGCCTGCCGGCCTATAGCAACGAAGTGATCCTGATGCTCAAGGCCAGCGCACTGGCCAGCACCGTGACCTTGCTGGAACTGACCGGCATGGCTCGGACCATCATCGCGCGCACCTACCTGCCGGTGGAGATCTTCTTCGCGGCCGGGCTGTTCTACCTGTTGATGGCCTATGTGCTGGTGCGCGGTTTCAAACTCCTGGAAAAATGGCTGCGCGTCGATGCGTGCCAAGGACGTTGAGGCACGCTTCCAGGCACTGGATGCGTTTCTGATCGAGCACCAGGGGCTGTGGCGACCACGGCCCTTCACCCACCTGCAATTACCCTGGGAAACCGAGCATCGCGCGTTATCCCAGTGGCTACGCCAGCGCTCGCTGGACGACGCCGAAGCCAGTCACAATCATCCCCACGACCTGCCGGCGCCCGCGCCTTTTCCACAACTGGCGGCTCAGGCGCTGCGCCTGGGCACTGTGGATAAGTTGCCGACCCAAGCGCTTGCACCCGCTCGCCATCGCCTGAATGTCGACGTTCCGGGGCGTAAATGGCAACAGATCGAAGCCTTCGGCGCCGCCCTGAATTTTGCCGTAACGCCCAACCACTGGCTGGACTGGTGCGCCGGCAAAGGCCACCTCGGCCGCCGCCTGCTGCTACCCGGCCAACACGCGACCTGCCTGGAATATGATCCGGCCCTGATCGCCTCGGGCAAAGCCTTGAGCGATCACCACGGCTTGCCCGTCACCCATCGCCTGCAAGACGTGATGGCGGAGGTCACGATCAACTCCGAACACACGCCAGTCGCCCTGCACGCCTGTGGCGACCTCCACATGCGCATGCTGCAACTGGCCAGCGCTGCCGGCTGCAAACAACTGGCGCTGGCACCGTGCTGCTATAACCGCATCAACGCCGACCGCTATCAAGCGCTGTCCGCGACCGGGCGCGCCTCTGCCCTGCAGCTGTCAATCGATGACCTGGGCCTGCCGCTGAGCGAAACCGTCACCGCCGGCAACCGCGTACGCCAGCAACGCGATATCTCCATGGCCCGGCGCCTGGGCTTTGACCGCCTGCAACGACAACTGCGCGGATGCGACGACTACCTGCCCACGCCCTCCCTGCCCGCCAAATGGCTGGATAAATCTTTCGCTGAATATTGTCGGGAGCTGGCACGCCTCAAGGGTTTATCCACAGGTGATCAAGATTGGCTCGCGCTGGAAGCCCATGGCTGGCGGCGCCTGGCCGAAGTACGAAACCTGGAATTGGTCAGAGGCCTGTTTCGTCGCCCGCTGGAATTATGGCTGGTGCTGGATCGGGCCCTGTTCCTGATGGAGCAGGGTTACAACGTCGAGCTGGGCAGCTTCTGTGAACCGAGCCTCACGCCACGCAACTTGATGGTGCTGGCCCAGCGCGATTAAGGGGCAAAAATTCCTACAGCGCCCTGTGGATAACTCTGTTGATGAATTCTTTACGAAGGCTGTAACCATCAGCGCTACAGACCAAAAGCAGCACTGGTCATTTTTTGTTCACAAAATAAAACGCACACAAAACAGGCAGTTGCAGCGTGTTGAGAACGCCTCCACAAAATGGCTGTTATGTGACGCCTGTTACTAACCGATTGTGCATAAGCATCTGGGCTAAACCGTATAAACCGCGCTTTCACGCGGTTTTTTTCGATGCCTTCAGCAGCAGGCACAGCGCATCGATGTCGTCACTGGCGAGCCGCTTCGTCACGTTATCCAAGGGGTCTGCCGCAGAGGCCAACGCTTCGTTGATCGCCATGTCGCGGTGAACTTCAAACAGCTCTCTGCCAAGCCGATGTTGGAGCGTCTCGACCATGTCCAGGCTGAACGCACTGCGTTCATTCATCTGGTTAACCACCACGTGCACGGCAGGTGGGCACTGGCCTTCAAGATGCGGCGCGAGCAGCGTATCCAGCTGATCCAGCGTGACAAGGCACGCAGCGTCCGGCTGTACGACCACCAACACCACATCGGCAACGCTCAGCGCTTGATGGAAATACACGTTATTACCGGCGGGCGTATCGATAATCACCGTCTGCCGCTCGCTCAAGCCCAATGCCCCAAGACGTCGCGCCAGCCAGGCGGGCTCCTGCTTGAGCCAACGCTCCAGGCTCTCCTGCTGCTGGACATCGATATCGCCGAAAGTAATCACCCGGCACCCGGCAAAACCCAACTGCTGCAGCGGGCCCCATTGCCCATGCTCCAGGCTGGTGCGCCCGATACCCGGCAATGTGCAACTGACGCCAAAGTGGTGATGCAAGGCATTCTGCGGGTCCAGATCCAGCGCCACCACCGACTCCCCATGACGCTGCAAACCGCTGCTCAACGCCGTCACCAGCGTGCTGCGACCCACACCGCCATTGATAGACACCAGCGCCACTATTTTTGGACGCAACACAGGGCTCTCCAGCGGCTGGACAGGTTGATGAGATTCTTGAGGGATAGTGCCGAAAAAATGCATTCGCGCATTGATGCCGTCGGCATCACGGATGACGTCCTTGCCGAATAACGCCAGGATTTCTCTGCCAAGCCCCATTACCTGCTCCTCACGACGCAACTTAAGACGTGAAGCTCGGCAAGCGCGGGTACTTACCGCAGGTCTTATTATCAGTCGCCCTTGTGTGGGGCATTCTGTGACAACAGGGTGGCGAGTGTCATTATTTTGGTGCTATTGGCGATGGAATTTTGGATGAACGGTAAATGGTCAATTTTATGACCTTCCTTGGTGTATTTGTCTGTACGGGTTTTCAGGCGGTGAACATGTGGAAAAACCACGGCGATCGCGAAAAACCACAGGGTTTGCAAAAATAGTCAGAATTCAGGGGTTTACAGAACCTTTTCAGTCGCTATAATCGTCGCCCTAACACGCCGGTATAGCTCAGTTGGTAGAGCAACTGACTTGTAATCAGTAGGTCCCGGGTTCGACTCCTGGTGCCGGCACCATTTAAAATCAAAGGCTTGCAGCGATGCAGGCCTTTTTTTTGTGCGCAATACGTAACAAGCCACGTAACAAGCTTTGTTCTTGATTAGGATCTGCGGTAGGTGGGTGCTGGTCAAAGGAATTCCACCGCTCAAGGAATGGATATGAACCTTTTAGACGAAGCACCAAGCCCGAACAAGAACGGGGTGAGCGGAGCGCAGACCCAGGGCTCAGCCACGGAAATACTATCCGATGTCGCCCCGCCTCTTACGGGAGAGCTACTGCCACGAACCTTTATGGGCCTCACCAGTGAGAATCCCACAAACTTTGGCGGCGTCGACGGTGCTCGCGTACTCAATGCCATGATCAATGACCTGACCTTCGAAAGGGATGAGGCAAAAAATCTGGCTACTGAGACACAGTCCAAGCTGGACAAATCTCAGCGTGAGCTCCACGACGAAAGAATAAAAAACGTACGATTCGAAGAGCGTCTGGGCGGCGCCTTTAAGCTTGGGATTGCCCAACGTTTATGCACGTTCCTCAGTCCGATCTTATTTTCAGTAGGAATCGACGTTTTCAAAAACTCACCGTCTTCGGCCTACATAATTTTCGGCATAGCAACACTTTTGCTATCGACCAACATGATACCCAGTCGAGGTAAGAGCTAATGACCATCGGTATAATTACGAGCCTCCAAATTGTTGAGGTTATGGATCACGGCGTACCTAACCTTGAGCGCATCGCCATATACGTAACCGAATCGTGCGACCTATCAGAGTATTGCTTGCTGATAGGCCTCCCTGCTTTGGACGGTACGACGACGCCAATCAAGGACCATATGCTTTGGTTCGGGCATGGTTTCGCTAATGTCGGCGACTGGGTGATGATCTACACCGCGTCAGGGTCGACCACTATCATTCCGAACGGCTTACCAAGCGCAGGTACCTCAATTCAGCCAAGAGTGATCAACATTCACTGGGGGAAAAACCATACTGTTTTCCAGAACAGGGCCATCATACCAATGCTGATTAAGATCCAATCCTTGGCCGTGCCTACGCCACCAGCACCTGCGTACCAAGGCAACCCGGAGGCCCAAAGAAACCGTATCCTCTGAACTGTATAGATTCGCTCCTTTCTCCAATCACGCGTATTTCAATGTCTCCAGGTTAGGGGCAGTTCGTTTTTCTGCCCCGACAACATTCCCTAATGCCATCCCCAAGCCCCCACGGAATGACGCCATCGACATGGTGGAAACGTGCCAAAGGGAGTGAATATGCAAGTGAACACGTCAATGTCGACACCCCTTTCACAAGCAGCGTAAGCCTGGCGCACCGGTCAGCCGTGGCGAAGTTCGCAAAATGTGCTTGTACCTGAAAAAAGAGTGATAAAGGTAATATTGCTGCTTGAATCAAGCGGCAAGCCCCGCACCGCGTGGCTTTGAGCGATGTTCGGGAAGGGTGATATTTAAGTGATACAGAAGTAATAGTATTACTCTTTTATAAAGTGATATTCCAAAATGACCAAGCCCAATGAAACCGGGGGTTTGGCGGGAATATCACTTTTCATATCACTCCATATCACTTCTCAATGTGATATCGCCCCCCAACAAAACCGTGCCCTCCAGACGTTTTATAACTATCTCTTGCCCTTATTACTCTTTTTGAAATGACCACCCTTCAGTTGGGAATCGCTATCATCTTCAAAGGGTTTTTTCGCGTGGCAAGCCAACATATATAGCGCTCTCCAAGCTGACCATGGAGTGCGCTGTATTGAAATCTCTGGAAATGGTCACAGGCCCCGAGAAACAAGCGCTGTGGTGAAATCACCCTCCATCCGCACGCACGCAGTTGCCGCCTCAAATAGACGCATCGCGTTTTGAAAAACCTCCGAATCCAAGCGTTTTCAATTTTTCGCCCAATGAAATCGGGGTCCGGTTGATACTCGTTCGTGCCCGTCCGAGTCAGCGCTTTGCAATACCGCTGCATTTCTGTTCAAATTTTTTCACTCTTTGAAATCACCAACCGCCCGCAGAGCTCCCCGGCCCGCCTGCGCTACAGGTTCGTTTGCATTACGTCCGGCTTTGCACAAAAAAAGAACGGATACCCCGTCGGCGGGAGGGGGATAAGTGCTTTTTTCCTCTGTTTTTTTCTTCACCGCGTAAATTCATACGCCTTCACCTGCACTTCGTCGGATCCACAGCCTCATGATCGAACGGCGCCATATACTGTTTACATATACAGTATTTTTCCGGTATACCAATGAGCGCTGCCAATCTATCGAAAGCATGGACCGTTGATACATGGATGCTATTTCTGTGGGATCAGTCAGCACTCCTCAAACATCCAGGCGCCCACCACAAGACCCTCTTGCTGCAGGCACACGAACTGCACAGAGCGCAATTGATCGAGCGAGACGAACTGTGCGACCTGCTTGAGCTAGCCGACAGTGCGTTGGCTTATGCGGTGGAAACGCGCCTTGAAGAATCAGGCAACGTTTGAGCGAGGTGCCTATGCATATGTTGGTAACACCGATGCGATGCAAGGGAGTGCCGCTGACCCCTCAAGAAAGACGACGTTACCCGGCCATAGCGGGAGACGTCCGCGTTAATGCGGGGATCTCCTGCGAGTTAGGACGCAGCTCTAATATAGCCATACTGCACAAAGGGATGCCGCTTGAGCCCAGCCCTCTGCCCCAGTTATTGGACGCGACGCTGTCGGGGATGGCTCCCTCGGGGTTTGTGCTGACCGGTATTGAATACATTGATGGATGCGCCTATGCGCAGTCCTGGTGGTGCAGGCTTGGGTGAGCAAGGCGGATAAAAGAACAGAGACCGAAGTCTCTGTTCTGTACAGCCTTACACCTGTTGAAGGATCTTGAACCAGCGGTAAGCCCAGTAGGCCGTCTGCAAAATTCGTATCACCTCTTCAGGAAGATAGCGTGCAATGAAGTTTTTCATTGTCGTAACTCCGAGAACTATGAGCCACACCACATCGGCGTGGAGCGTCACGCAGTTGATCATACGGACCAACTCCAACCTCACTCACTCAACCATCATCGTTATTAACGGCGTTAAATATAGGATCAATGATCCTAATTAACTACATAACTAACGACCTAAGTAACGATTGTTTTCGTAGTGAATGAGCTTGACGGTGCCTGCCGTGGGCCATAGGCTTTGAGTTCTCACGTTCAAAGCTGTACCACGAAACTGTTCCACCAGCGCTTAGGTGAAGACGTTATCACAAATTTCTCCTGAGAAAACTAGCGCGAGTGCCCCTTAGAGAGTGACAAAAGGCCCGCTCCCATGCGGGCCTTGCCGTTTCAGCGCCAGACGCGATCTGTCCTTATCGGTCCTTCCTCGCTAACTGCCGAGGTTTCTAAAGGGCGTTGATCAAAAACGAAGCAAAGCTATTCAACAGTTGGTTGACAACAAATAGGGCATCACTCAGCAGAACTTTCAGACGAACGGCTTACATTCATTTCGGAAATCAGTATTACATTCCACCTAATCCCACTCTCCACCTATTAACAGCCTACTACTTACAAAGTGATTGGTTTTAAAAGACCTTTCAATTGCAACACTTCGGTGGCATAGCCAGTAAACATGGCGGAATTACTAGGTACCGGTGTCGGACCATGTGTGTGGCCTGCCAGTTGCGCGTTCATTTGCTGAACGAGTTCAAGTAGATCACACAGCACCTGCAGCACGTTCACGCCGTCGGAACCCAACCAGGTCTGGGGTGCAACCATTCGCTGACTGACAGCCGCCACACTCTTCCGCAATCCCTCTATCCGTTCCTGCATGTCGCCGCCCACCGTTGCGTTGTGCTTCTGTCCCACCACCAGGTTCAAGTCACGCCCGGTCGCCTGGTGCAAATCATTCACCGCCGCCAGGCTTGCAGATCCACCCGACAATAGCTTGAGCGCGCCCAGCGCCTCGATCGTCTTGATTCCACCCACTGACTCGGTGGAATGGTCATCCACCGTCCTGGTGTGGTTCTGGAACGTTTCCGTGTTGCCCATAGCCTCGACTTCCCGCTCGATCGCCTTGTCCCGGATCTTGCCGTCAGTCTGGCGCAACCAGTTGCCGTTCGCGTCGACACGCTGTTGACAGGCCTCGCTGTGCTGCCACACCTGGTCACCTTTCGGCACGCTGGGCATGCTCAGGCCGTGGGGCAGGATCGTTTGGATATAGGGCTTGTGAGGCAGGCCGTAGGCAAAGCACACCACGACTTGGGTGCCTTCCTCGGGGAAGGCATAGATGCCCATTTCCTCGCCACCGGTCGGCAGCGGCAACGGCACGCCGGCCAGAATCGGCAGCTTGGGATCTGGCTCGCCGTCCGGCCCCATGACCTCGATGTCGACCGCATAGCGCGGCCGGAAGTCGTCACAGATCCCGGCGCCGGCCGGGGCGTCGGCCACGGCGACCACCCGGGCAAAACGTGGCAGGTGGTAACCACCGGTGAGTTCGGGGAATTGTCGTTCTACGCTGCGGCGGATTGCGTCGTCCATCGGATGGCCATCTGGTTGTCGATGAGCGCCACACTGGTGATGCGCTCGCCGTGGTTGATTGTTGCACCTGGTCGCAACCCGGGAAGGGTTGCAATCATCGCGCTTTGATTGCCCTGGTAGTCGTCGAACAGTTCCACCGGCAGCTGCAGCGGCGGGCGAACGCCAAAGAAGCTGTCGGCCCAACTGCCCACGAACACCTCTCCGTCACCCTGCTGTTGCCAGATGAAGTCAGGGATATTGAAAACCCGGGCCAGGCTGTCCATGGCTTGGTAGCCGGCGGCCAGGCTGTAAAAGAACGGCGCCTTAACCCCGGCATACGGCTTGTCCGGCACGCGAAAGCGTAACCCGGTGTGCTGGCTGATCTCGACCAGGACGGCGCGCAGATCGACGTGGCGAATGTTCAGCGGTAGCGGGTTGGCCAGGATCGCGGCCAGCTCACGGCAGAACAGCACCTGCTGGCCGCTGCTGGCGGTGGTGGAGCGCTCGACGTAGCCAATGAAGTGTCGCTGCAGCGTGTTCCCGTTGTAGCCGATATCGAGCGTTACCAGCCCCTTGACCGGCGCTTTGGCTTGAACGGTAAACGTCGCCCGTCCGGGGCTTTTCGCGTCCAGCCGGACTTCGTTTTTGACTAGGACATAGGGCACGCCATTAATGGCCAATTCCTTGTGCAGCTTCATGTGCTTGCCCCGCCCAACCAGCCGTCGACCTTTTTCAGCGTGGCTTCAAAGCCGGTCAGTTCCTCCGGCCCGCTGCTGGAATCGCCACCGGTACCGCCGGTGCCACCCACTGCCCCGCCCGGGCCGGACTGAGCGGTGACCGCGTTGCCCGATCGCCGCCCTTCGACTTTCTCCGGGTTCGACAGCTTTTCAGTCAGGGTGAACTGGATCAACCAGGCGCGCAGGTTGTCGTCTTCTCGGGCGCTCACGCCTTCGGTGAACGTGACTTGGCGCATACCAAACGCGGCGGCGGTGTCGTTGACGATGCGGTAGGTCTTGAGCTGGCCACCGCCTTCGGTCGCTTCCACCAGGCGCATCAGGTCGCGCAGTTGCACCTGGTCAACGAAAGGAATCATCAGGCTGACCGTCAGGGTTTTGGGTTTAAAGCCCTTGTGCCCCTTGTCGGTGTTGCTGGTCTGGCCTGACAGGTCGTCGCTCTCGATGCGCAGATTGCCGGTGACTTTGAGGTTTTTGCCGCGCACCTCTTGTCCGTCGAGTAGCAGCGTCATAGGCCCACCAACTCACGTACGAAGCTCAAGCCCTTCTCAGATCCCACCAGCAGCGCACCGGCGCACAATACCCATTCGTGTCCTGGGGCATCGCCGGCTAACAGCGCCTGGCGCAGCTCGGTGGCGTTGCCTGGTCCTATAAGACGCGCGCGCATGCTGCTGTCGGCGTTACCGCCGGCGAGCAAGGTTTTCAGGTCGGCCAGTTGTTGATCCCGGCCCAGCTGTTGAGCAGCCTTGCGAGTGGCCAGCGCGGCAAGGTCGGACATGGGTGAACTGTCGGCGGCGTAGCTCTCCAGAACGGCGAGCTGGCCAGCCATGGATTGCTGCGCGGCCTTAACCACGGTGCAACGCTCCAGCGGCAGCGCCTGCCAGCGCGGCAAGGTGCCGGCGGCGGGGATCTCCCACTTTTCCGTTTCAAGCTTGGATAGGTGCCGTGCGCGGCGTTCGGTTCGCACCAGGTCGGGCATCGGCAACAGCGCATTGAAGCGCGCCAGGCTGTTGGCCAACTGATCAAAGCGTGTGGCCAGAAACATCAGGCACAGGGCGAACTGGGGACCGCTCGGCCGGCCGGTGTCGCTCACGTCCACCAGTTTGCCGGCCAGTTGCTGCAGCAAGTTCGGTGCTGACAGAAAACGCTGGTAACCGCGTCCCTGGCCAATACCGCTTTGAAAAGGCGTCACCACCAGGCACGCAGGGGCCTCGCCCATTTGCTCTGTTAGAGCCGCACGGCCTGCAGCGATCGCGCCTTGGGCAGCACTACCCACCGGCCCCGGGTTGGTGCTGGTCTTGTCGCTCAGATCCGCCAGACGCTTGGCCGTACTGGCCAGCTCTCCACCGGCCAGGCCCTGGGCCGCTGACAGCTGGCCCATCCACTCGGTAGCTTGTTCAGGCCAGCGCATTGTCACCGGCGACCAGTTCATGTCAGGCATTTGGCAGCACCAGGGCAGGCAGTTCGGCCACCAGTTCGGCGCTGGTCGGTGTCTTGCGCTTGTCCTGCTCGATCGCCGTCAACTGATCGTAGCAGTAGGCCCAGCACAACGAGCGCCAGGTACGAAACGCCAAGCCGTCAGCTTGAAACTTCGGCACTGCCGGTTCATCCGCGTAACTGATCGCGTCCTTGAGGTCGGTATATCCCGCCGCTTTGGCAGTTTGATCCAGGAACAGTTGTACGCTGGTCACAACCCCTGCTTTTACCTGCTCCCACGTCAGCGGCGGCGGGTCCAGGGCAACCGGTCGGCCTTTGACGGCTTGAATGACTTTACCCTGCGCTTGGGCGGCAAATAGAGCCTGGTATTCAGCCTGGGTGATCTCCAGTAATTGCGCAGCTGGCGGCAGGTTACAGCCAGCATTCGGGACTTCTATCAAAGGTGGTTTGGCCTTGGGGTCTTTAACTTTGATCATCGGAGCTGTATCCGTTGAGCCCTCGGGTGCCATCCAGTCAGGGTCCGGCACGCTGATCATGGGTTGTTTCCACTTCGGATCAGCGATAAGGGCGGTGCGCTCCCCATGGGCGCGGGTGTCGTAGAAACCAGCTGTTGCGGCGTGAAAATAGATACTCATGATTAGTAGCCAGTGGCCTCCCAGTAGATTTCATCGGGCGAGTTGAAAGGACCGGATATCACCGAGAACTGAGAGTTGCTGACGATCAGAGTGTTGGTGCCGGTGCTAGTATCGGAATAAAAGACGCTTGTCCTGGATGCGACCAATGACGCGCAACGATTTGGGAACGCGATAGGAAAACTGCGGTGGGTCACAGTGTCTGAGGCGCCCAGTGTGAAGCCCCACTGTTTAATGAGGCCGGTTTGCGCGCATTTCCACCAGCCGCTTGGTCCCAGCGATGCAGTGTTCTTCAATACCGCGCCAGGCACGTCGGGTGTCGCCTGAGGCAAGTTCGTAAGCCCCGCCGCGCTACCAAAGTAGGCACCGGCCACGGACAGGTTGCCGCCCTCAGTTAGAGTCATCGCGTTGTTGGTTGAACCAACATGGGTCACCACCTGCGCGGGTGTGCTGGCTCCGCCGCCGGCATAGGCTTCCATTGAGGCCAAATGCCGCTCATTCCACTTGGTAGCGCGCCAAACCATGTACGCGTAGCTATTGATGGAACAATCCACCTGCACCGCTGGCCACCTGCTGCGCCAGTCGACAAACCCACCGCCCAGTTGCGGAAAGTCAAACCTTGCGGTACCCGTCAGCGTGCCGCCTGCCAGCGGCAGTTTGGTCGCATCCCCGATCGTAATGTTTTGGGTACCATCAAACTCCACGCCATTGATCAGTCGCGATGTCGCAAGCTTTGAAGCGCTGCCCGCATTACCCGTAACAGCAATACTGTAGGTGCCTGATAGGCGCGCAGCGGGAACAGTGCCCAGGGCAAGCGCGCCGGCGTTTAAACCGCCCAGCGATCCACCGTCACCGATGTAAGATCCCTTGATGGTGAGGGAGCCAGAACCATCGAAGGTAAACGCGCCAACGGCCCCTCCTACGTGCATCACTACAGTGGGTTGGGATGTAGAGGAACCGCCGGCATACACCTCCATAGCAGCCAGGTGACGATCTCCCCAGCAAGTGCCTCGCCATACTTGATAGGCAGCTGTGTTCGTCGGGCAAGAGATCTGCAAGGCCGCGCTACGGTCTTTCCAATCCACAAAGTAACCAGCCATTGCGGGAAAGTCCGCATAGAGCGAGCCGCTCAGTGTCCCGCCAGTTAATGGCAGCTTTCCGTCATCGGTAATCTGAATATCTTTGGAACCGTCGAACGGGATATTGTTGATACGCCGAGCGGATTCAAGGCTGCTCGCCGTCTTGGCGTTACCCGTAACATTGACGTCGTAGGTCCCCGCCAGGCGGGCCTTGGGGACTATCCCGGTCGCCATCTCGCTGGCATTCAAACCCTGCAACAGGGCCCCGCTGCCTTTGTAGCGGCCGAGGATCGCCAGATCACCGCTACCCTCGAACGTGAAGGCATTAATCTTCGGATGGACATGCAGCACCACCGAGGGGACGGAATCTTTAGAGCCTCCGGAATAGACGTCCATCGCCGCCAGATCGCGCTCATCCCAGTTCGTGCCTTTCCAGATGGAATAAGCGTACTGATTAACTGGGCAATCAATCTGCAAGGCTGGGGTTCTTTTCCACCAATCCACAAAGCCGCCACCCATCGCAGGGAAGTCAGCGCGGATGCCCCCAGCCATCGTGCCACCGGTGAGGGGCAACTTGGAGTTGTCCTCTACCGTCACGTCCGCCGAACCGTCAAATGCCACGCCATTAATCTTGCGCGGATTGCTCAGCTTGTCTGCATTGCCCGAACGCAGTTGGGGGTAATGACCGACCTGGGCGGCGAAGTGGTCAACCAGCGGCCCTTCAATTTCGGCAACCTTGCGTTGATCGGTTACCAGCCCTGAGCCTGCGATATGGCCCAACTGAATGCAGTAATTACGGGTTCCAGCGGCATCCACGTAGTCGACCTGGTTAGGATCAAAAACTACCTTCCAACTTGCCACTACATCGTTCATTTCCCCGCGTAAAGAAACGTGCAGCCACACGGGCGCCGGAGCGCTGGCCGGAGCGATCTGATAGGCGCTGGTCAGCTCCAGACGAATACCTTCAATGTAGGCCAATCCTGGATTCAGTTGATACCAGGTCCCGACCTTCTGTACCTGCCAGCCGTTGCGGAAGAAGCACGCTCGACCAAACATGTCGCGGTTGCTAAGACGCTCGCGCTCATCAATCCCTTTGAGGCGCACGGTAAAGTCATGTTGCCAGGTGCTGGCATCGATCGTGATGCCAGTCAGCGACTGGGCGCCGTCGAACACCACCAGAATGTTGCGAGTGACGTTGTTGCCGATCTGCTGCGGCGGAATATTCTTACGCTTCTGCTGCAGCGGGACATAGGCCACGGCCAACAGGACGTTCTCGGCGGTTTCCAGGCCGATCCAGTTCCAGTCAAAGTCCCCGATATCGCTGCCCAGCATCGAGCTGTAAACCACCTGATTGGGGTTCACAAACCCGATATTTTTCGGCGGGATCGTATAGGTGTGGACGATCTGCGCCGCCGGCGGCTTCGGCGCGGCGCGATTGACTGGGCTGTTCGGGTTCAGGCCGGGTACGTTGGCAAACACAAAGCGCACAACCTCAAGGCGCTGTTGAGCGCCGAGTTTCTGGGCAATCAGGCTTTCGCCTGCAAGGGTAATACTGGCTCCCACGAGAGGCTCCTACAGGCTGGCGATCAGCGTTTGCTGATCGTCGTTAAAGTCAGCCGCGACAAGGCGCAGCGATACGGGGGTGAGGGTCACGAAGTCATAGCGCCGACAGGTGCGGCCGTACTGTTGAATCAGCACGCGCAGCAGCTCCGGGTTCTGCGACAGTTGGGAGTCGGAAAGACGCAGCATCACCACGTCCCAGTCCCGATCGGGCATACGCTCGTCAATCTCGACATAGCCCACGCCCAGGCGCTGCAGGATGCGTTTGAGCCCTGCCGTGCTACCGGCGTCGACCGCGTTGATGAAGGCGAATTTGACGCGCAGGCGGTACAGGCTTTCCGGCTCATCCTTGAAGCGACTGATATCGCGCTGCCAGGCCAGCAGGTCCAGGACAGTCAGGTGGCAGGTGTCTGCATCCATCTGCAGCAGCGGCCATTGCAGCCAGCCTTCGACCTTTTCCCACCAGGACTGGGCAGCGGCTTTCAATTTGGCCAACTGCGGGCCATCAAGCCAGAACGGCAAATTGAGCTTGATCATGCGGGCACCACCTGCAGGGTTTGGATCCTGGGAATGCTCAGCTCTGACACGATGTCGGCATTGTCAAAATGCAGCGACTCAATGCCAGGGAACTGCTGGTGAAGCTCTTCGCCCAGGCGGCTGAATGAAAACCGCGACTGTGGATAGGTCAGCGTTGGCTGATAGTCACCGGTGCCGCTCTCGCGAAAGGCCGCACGAATGAACTGTTCAACCTCAGCCTGCAGCTTGGCGCGCTGCTCAACAGTCAGCAGCGGCCGTGGCCACAGGGTCAGGCTCAGCGCGTGCTGGGTTTCCGGCATCACCATAACCAGCAGATCATCGCCGTGGCCATGGTTGCCCTGGTCGCGGATATGCGCGTTGATTTGCTCCAGGTAAGTCGCTGCCGGCACGTCTGCATCAAACAGCACGTAGGCATTGGCACTGCCTGGCCCACGCGGCGCACCGTGCAAGAAATACACGCCGTCCGGCCGCACGCCCGGGAAGGCGGAAATCATGGCGCGATACACAGAGTCGGTGTGCCACTGGTTGACCGCCGAGAACTGGTTGCGTACGCGCAAACGCAGCTGATCGTCCGGCTCAGGATCTGCACCTGGTGCAATCAGCCAACCGTCCGCGTTCACCACCTGGACGATGCCTGCAATGGGCACCGGCAGGATGGCGTAGTAACCCGGGGCCAGGTTGTAGCCGCTGCCCACGTCCTCGGCTTCTACCGGGACCTCCAGCTGCAGCACGCCGTCCGCAAAGGTCACGGCCTGGGTAGTGATCAACTGGTAGATATGCCCGTTGATCGCCGCAGACTGCACCCTCACGCCGGCGGACAATTCCAGCGCGCCACCCGGCACATCGCGGGTGAACAGCAGCACGCCTTTGGCCTTGGTCGCACCTTTACGCTCGACGTTGACCGCCCAGGCCAACATATCCAGCCATTTGTCGCGTGCGGTTTTGACAAAGAAATTCGGCAGGATCGTGCCGCTGACGAAGTTGATCAGCCACAGCACCGGCTTGGTCACCAGCGCAGTGATTACCCGCCAGAACGGCGAATAGGCGCTGGTGTTGCTCATCTTGCTGCCCTGGGCCGCGACTTCCTTTTCCCACGCCTGGCGCAAGCCTTCCTCGGTGACTGGGATGCCGCCGTCTGCCAGAGCCTGCTTAAAATCTACGTCGCTCACAGGGTCACCTCGATGTCGCCAAATTTCAGCGTTTTCGCCGTGACCAGGTATTGGCCAGACTCCACTTGTTTAATCAGTGCCGTGCCCGGTACCAGGCGCTCGTCGGCCTCCACCAGCAGTTCCAGTTGCTGGATGCAGTCGCGCTGACGCAGCTTGCTGCGCTCGGCCACCAGAGTGACCAGCAAGCCGCTCTCGCGGATCATGTGCGCGATGTCCTGGGCGATGCTGGCCCGGTCCTCGATCAGCAGCGGCTGACGCGATGGGTCCAGTACCAGGTCGTTGTCGGCGATCAGCAGGTCGATGTATTCGCTCATCCGCCCACCGCCATGGCCAACATGCCTTCCAGCTCCAGCGGGTTCATCGGTTTGCCGGTGTGAATGTTGACGTTCTCCACGTGGGTGCCCTTGTTTTGGGTTTGGTTGTTGTTCTGGATGCTCGCCAGCAAGCCGCCCCGGGGCACTGCGTCGGGCCGTTTCGGTGACAGACTGGTGACTGCGCTATTGATCCGTTGCTGGCTTTGCTCGGCCTTCTCGGTCGGCTTGGACGCGGTGACCAGAGCCGGCGGTTGCGTTGGCTGCGCAACGTGTAGTTGCGGCCCGATCGGCGCCGGCGTTTTTAATGCCGGCGCTGCCACCAGGGCCGGCGCCGCACGCGGGGCTTCGGGAGCGGTCAGCGGCTGCGCGATCGGCGCCGGGGTTTTCGGCACAGGTGCCAGCACCAGGGCCGGCGCTTGGGTACGGGGCTGCAGAGCGTTGAGGGCTGGCATGGCCGGCTGCGGTGCTTTCGGAGTAGCAGCCATGACCAGGGGCGGCGCCTGGATGGGTTGCTGGGGAGCGCTCACCAATTGCGGCAGCAACGGTGCCTCAACCTGTGGCGCGCTGATGGTGGGCAAGTCAGGCGCGGCCGGCATGTCGCCGAACGCCGCATCGATCTGCACACCCGGGATCTTGTTCAACATCTCGATCAAGCCGTTGATCGCGCTTTTGAAGATGTTGACGATGCCGTCCCAGGCCGCGCTGGCCATGGCTGACCAGCCGCCCATCGAATCGAACCACTCAGACAGCGCGGTCAGTTGGCCACTGACCCACTGGAACGCCTCACTGTTAAGCAGCGCACTCGTCCACTCGTCCCAATAGATGATCGCCGCCGCAACAGCCGCGACCAGGGCAACAATGCCAATCACGATCCAGGCCACCGGGTTGGCCAACAACGCGGTATTGACCAGCCAGATCGCGCCCTGCCACAGCAGCATCGCGCCTTTGACCAGGCCCATCCATGCGACCATCAGCACCAGGCCAGCCACAAAGCCGATCACCATCACGGTGTGGTACAGAAACATTGCGATGCTGCGGTAGCCCGACCAGGTGAGAGCATTCCACACCACAGTGGCTCCCAGCCAAGCCATTTTCGACAGCCCCACAGTCAGGGTCAGCAACGACATGGCGGCGGTGATCGCCAGGAACGACAGCGTGACTATCCCTATCAGCCGGGTAATGTTGGGGAACAACTGGGTCCAACGAGTCAGCGTGCTTGCAATGCCCACCAGGCGTTCCATCAAAGGTGTCAGGATCGGAATCAATGACTGGCCAAAAGCGATGCGTAGAGCTTGCACGGCGGCGCCGAACTGCTGCCACGGGTCCACCATGTTTTTGGCCATACGCTCGGCGTTCTCCAGGCCACGCACATTGCCCAGTTGCTCCATGCCGTTTTTCAAGCGGCCGGTGTCGCCCATCAGTGTGGTAATCAGACGTGCCGCTTCACCACCAAAGGCGTCTCGCAGCTGCTTGCCGTTGGCCTCAATCGACAGATCCCCGAACTTGCCTTTGAGCTTGTCCAAGATATCCATCATCGGCAGCAACTTGCCCTGCTGGTCGACAAAGGACATGCCGAGCTTTTCCGACGCGCCGCTGACGTTCTCAAAGAAAGATTTGTAGAGCCCACCGGCCTCCCCGCCATCCATGGTGCTGCCCAACGTGCCCAGCACCGCCATTTGCTCGGCCAGGCTCACGCCTGCAGTGCTGGCCAGGCCGCCGGCGGCTTTGAAGGCTTCGCCGATTTGCTCACCGCTGGTGCGAAACAGCTGCACCGCCGTGGCGGTTTGGCCAGCCAGGGTTTCAACCCACTGCCCTTTCCCCATTGCGTCAGCTTGGCCTTTGAACAGGTTGTACATCGTGCCGACGTACGTGCCCATGGTGTCGGCGTCGGACTTGGTGGCCTTGGCCAACACGTCGCTGGCGTTGGTAAAAGTCGCCAACTGGTTGCCCACCAGTCCCTTAATGGCGCCTTCAATGTGATACGCCGAGGCGACAAAATCCCGGGCGTTTTCGCCATACGCCACGGAAAACTCCAAAGACTTGCGGTTCAACGCATTCAACGCATCCTCGGCCACGTTCAATGATCGAACTTCGCCCAGGGCGCGATTCATCTCAAGGGCTGGTTCCATGGATTGGGTGATACCGACATACGCGCCCGTAATGCCCGCCAGACCAAACCCCATCGTCTTGATGTGCTTTTCGCTCTGTTCAGCCAAATCAGAAAAGCCCATCTTGACCTTGCCCAGCGGGGCGGTGACCTTATCGGTCAGGCTCAAAATGAAGGCCAGGCGGGCGCTTTTGTCAGCCATCAGTGTTTATCCGTTGAGTGCGTAGGCGATGCCGTTGGCAATGGCGATTTCCATCCGGCGCCAGTGTTCATCCTCCAGCCACTTGGCCGTCCCCATCACCTCGGCGGTGGGCTCGGCACCAGGTAGCCAGCGACCGGCCAGGGCCACCAGTTGGCCAAGGCCGCTTTCGGTCAGTCGTTCGGCGTGGTCGAGGGCTTTTTTACGGTGATTTCAACGTCCGGGCCGTACTCCTCGAGGAGCGCGCCGGCCAGTTGCATGACCAATACCGGGTTGCCCAACTGGGCCTTGAGCGTGGCGCGCTGTTCCTGCTTAACGGTGGTCACCAGCAGGTTGTTGGCCGGCGAAACCTTGTTGGTCTGGGTCACGGCGTTGAAGTACTTGGTCACGTCCTGCGGGGTCAGAGCGAAGGTGAATTCCTTGTCGCCGACTTCCAGGGTGATATCGCGTGTATCGGTCATGGTGTTGCTCCGTTCAGATTTAGAAAGTGTTGAATCAGCGCAGGCAAACCCGGCGCATGTGGTCCTGCAGGCCCAGAATCATTTGCCGACTGAGGGCAAGCTGATCTCTGAGGGTGAAATAATCCTGTCGAGCGTCTGCTGTGAGTTCGGCGGTGCCTGCATCAGCCACGCCGCCGGCGCCGGCCGCTGGGGTGGCTGGGACGCTGCAGGTGGCGTTGAGGCGCAGCCGCTTAAGGCCAGCGCCAACAGCGCGGCGCAAGCCGTCGTTTTCGATGCGTTCATCGTTGAGTTCCTGGGTTCGTTGAAGGTCGATAGCGTCACGTTCGGCCAGCATCTCGCCGCTGATCCGCGCCGCTTCGCGCAGGCCGCTGGCTTCGAACAGCGCGGCGTCACGCTCGTTACGGGCGGTGTCGCGCTGGCCTTCCAGCAGATCGAAGCCGAACCAGGCCACCAGGCACACCACCAGGATGAAAATGCCTTCGCGCATCACAAGCCCGCCTTACACAACGCGGCTTCCGCCAGACGGCGAGCATGTAGCCCTGGGATAAACGCCTTCTTGCCCTGGGCGGTGGTGACGAAGGCCCACACTGGGGTTTTGCCATCCGGTGCCCAGGCCAGGGCCTCGCAGCCCTCTTTGATGCGGCCGGCGTTGATCAGGCCCACGGCGCGACTGGCGCAGGTGCTGGGGTTGCCGAAGTTGTGGCCATGACTACTCAGGGCGTCGAACGTGTTCTGGCCCACGTCCTGATTGGTGATGCAGTCGGCCAGCTGCAGTTGGCCTTTGCTGATCACCAACTGCTCCACCTCGCTGCAGCGAGCGTCCGACCAGTAATCCCCCACAACCACCGGGTAATGGCTGGTGTGGCGGGTGATGCCCTTGCACACGGTTGGTAGGCCACGGGCCAGCTTGTCGGCATAGACGATGTTCTGGCCGTTGCCTTCCCACGTGCCCAAAAACAGTACGAGCGTGGAGCTGCATAGCGCGATAGCGCCGGCGGCGATCTTGCCGCGCAGGCTCATAGCTTCACCTTCCAGTCACGCAGCATCTGGCGATACTTGGGAACCAACAGCAGGATCTGCAGCACCATGTAAACGGCAGTCAGCATGTAGGCGACAGCCGACCAGTCGATGGCCCCTGTCGCCCCAGTGGCGGCTACACCGATCGCAGGTGACGCTTTCGCCAGTGCGATGGCGGTGTCCTGGGCCGCCTGATTCGTGCTCATCGCTGCACTCCTTTTTCGAAAAAAGACTGGCACGGGACACAGCGGGTCTTGCCGCCGAGCGCTTGGCGCGCTGCCGGAATCTCGTTATCACAGTCCTGGCAGTGGGTAAGGCTTGGGCCCGCTGACTCTCGCCGGGCCTGGGCCAACTGGGCGTTGATAGCCTGGTCCCGCTGACGTTGTTCCAGGGCTTGGGCGCGATCGAACGGGCAGACCATCAGCTAATACCCTCGATCTCGGTGGCATCCAGGTACGGCACGCCGTTGATACGGATAAAGTCCGGGCTGGTGACCTCGAACGGCACCTTGTGCTTGGTCTTCTCGCCACCTTTGGGATCGATGCTCAGCAGGCTGGATACCTTCAACTTGCAACCGAAGGCCTCAATGCGCAGCTCGTCGTCGCCTGCCTTGGCAAAAAACACCGTGTCGAAGGCATCGAGCTTGCGAAAACTGCCGGCAGTGCGCGCCGCTTCGATCAGCAGGTTGAAGTTGGTGGAATCCAGCTCCAGTTCGCCGGCCGCTGCCACATCGCCATCGACGTAGCCGTCAGGCACGCCCCGGGTTTGTGCGGTCTTGCTGTTGTCGGTGATATCCAGGGTGCAGCTTTCAACGTGGACCAGCAGATCGCCCAGGTTCACGTCAAAGTTCTTGCCGCCAATACGTGACATGGGGGATTACTCCGAATCGTCGTTGGAAAGGTCCAGGGCAATGTTCGCCGTGAGGTCTTTCGGGCAGTTGTGGGGCTTGAGCTTGATGAACGCCTCAACGGCGGTTTTGCTCTTCCAAACCAGCACGATGTCGCCGTCTTTGGGCGACTCGATCTCGCCGGGGAACACCTCGCCGGCGAACTTGACCGACTTGGCCATGCGGCGCAGAGGGGCCATCAGCGCGTTGATGTTCACGGCCATGCTGTTGGGGGTGTTGTTCAACCGGCGATCGCCCACGCGGCGAATCAACAGCGGTCGCACCTGGCGCGCCGCCTTGTCAGCCAGGCGCAGGTACTCCACGACCTGGTAGTCGCTACCCGGTGCATCGAGCATGTTGCCGTCGCCCCAGTACACGCCCGGGTAATCGGAATAAGTTTGGGAGACGGAGAAACGCGCCTTGTCGAGTTCTGCGCGGATCGAGGACGGCAATGGCACGCCTTCGGAGTCGACCGGTACGGCGCCAAGCCCCAGCACTGCGCCGGTGGCCACGCGCATTGGGCTGTCAGCGATGCTGACGGCCGCATTGGCCAGCCGGCCGGCCAACACGCCCAGGTCGTTACCGTGCAGCTGCGGCACTACCAGGACACGCGGCGCGGATACGCCGGCGGTGATCGCTTTTTGAGCAACCAGGTACTCGGCCCAGCTTTGGAATGGGCTTAGCGACAGGCCGGCCGTGGCCGCCATGACGAAGGCACGACGGCCGTAGGTGTCATTCATCGACACGGCCGCGTCGTGCATGGCCGACAACTCGGCGCCGGTGGCCACCGGTTTGGTGATCACCACCGCCTCGACGGAAAAGCCCTGCTGCTGGGACATCTCCAGGGCTTTGATCCAGTCGCCGTCCGGCGCAATCGGTGCTGCCAGGCACGCCCAGCGATCACCGCCGTTCAAACGTGCTGCAGTGATCTGGGTTTTCAGATCACTGGCCGGTAGGCCCAACTGGGTGTCCAGATCGCTATCGATGTTGAGAGCGATCAATTTGCCGGTGTTTTTCGGACCGGGGCCGATGAACAGAAAATAGCGCTCGATCTCAGTCACGGCGCCTTGGCCCAGATTGAGATTGTTAACGCTGACTTTGCCAAGTGCCATGCTGTGCCTCGTTAGCGGGGTGAATTAAGGATTTGTTGGAACACCTGGTTAACCAGGTCGCGGGTTTCGCTTCCGCTCTCCACACCGAGGAACTGGCGTTTGGGCAGGGTGATATCCCAGCTTTGCGCGCCGGTGGACTCGGTTCGTTCGTCGTTCAAGATGCGGATCAGCAAGCCGGCCTTGGCGTAATTCACGTGTTCTTGAATCCACGCCACTGACGGCCTGGCCAGCGCCTTTTTGCCCTTCTGGCGAACACGAAAGCCCAGCCGGCGCAGGCGCTTGGCCTGTTTGTCGGTGCAGGCGATACCTGGGGGGACTTTGTTCCAGCGGCGCATCTGTGCAGCGGTACGCCGCTCGCTGACGCCGTTGTGCTGCTGGGCGGCGACCCAACGGGTCAGGGCGTTTTTCCAGCCCAGTTCGGCTTCGTCAGAGCTGACGCGGGTCACCTGCAGCAGCTTGGCCAGGCCGGCTTCCATCTTCTTTTTGCCCTTGGCATTGCCCTTGCGCTCAGCGAAGGGTGTGCCGTCGGTGTTCCGCTGCTCACGTACGCGTTTGCGGCTCATCGTCCGCACGCGCGTGGTCACTCTGTTCAGCAACCGCCGGCGCAGTTGGGGCGGTAGCTCAAGCAACGCCAACTGGGCATCGACATCGAGCAAGCCCCTGACATCGAGGTCGAGCGGCTTAGCGGCCATTGCTGCCTACCTCGCCATGCTCGGCAACCCACAGATCGAACGGGACGAACGCCCAGGTCTTGCCGAACGCCTCGATCTCGCCATCAGGGTCTTCGGCCAGGTACTGCGGTTCGACGAATTCCAGGGACAGGTCCACGTCGAAGCTGTCCTGGTCGAGCGGTTCAACTGCGAACAGCGGCGCAGGCAGTTCGTGGCGGTCCCGATCGGGATCATGGTTTTCCAGCCAACTGCCCACCAAAGCCATCAGCCTGGCCGGGTTGCCGGCGAATCGCTCCAGGGAGAACACAGCGCGGTAGCGCATATCAGACATGTGCAGGCCGTCGCGGTCGGGCTTCCAAATCAGTTCAAGACTGACCTGTTCCGTCCAGCTATCGAACTGCTCCGGCGCCACCAGGTTGCGCGCCATCAGGAAGGCGGTCAGCGCCTGCAGCTGGATCACAGCAGCGCCGCCGTAATGCGGCCACGGCCCTGCAGGGCGCGAACGGCCTGCTGGCTGAAGGCCAAGAAGGTTTCCGCACGCTCGGGCGCTTCCTTACCGGTGTTCTCGGCGCTTTCGCGCCGGGTGACAGTGGCGAACTGCGGAAGTGAAAGTCCCTTGGCGCGGCAATACACAGCCCGCTTGTAGAGCGCGATCTTATTGGCGTAAGCCCATTCTGCGGGGGTTGCCACACCTGCCGCTGCAGTAAGGCTCGACACGCCGGCGTCCTTCAGCATCGTTTTCACGCGGGCCAGGTCAGTATTCACCTCAACCATGGCGCTTTTCAGTGTGTCGACCAGCAGCTCTACCAAGTATTCCGCCGGCACGCGCTGTTCCTTTTGGAACTCGGACACAGAGAGGTCTGGCCAGAAACCGTCATTCTCGATCGCGTGTTCCACCAGGGCGGTAGGTTTCCCGGAAAAGCTCATTGCTGGTCGCTCAAATAGGGCGGGGAGCCTGTTTTCAGTGGGACGGTCCATAAATGGGCGGCTCACTTCCACAAGTCCCCGCTGGGGGGGGTAGTCGGTTATTCGGTGGCCGGGTTAGCGGCCGCTTGTTTCGCCAGGGCCTTGCGGACCTTTTCGATACGGGTGTCGTTGCCGGCTTGGGCGTACAGCTCCGTTGAACGCTCCAGGTGCTTGAGTGCGATCTCAAAATTCCCGGCCTCCATGGCGCGCATACCGATCAACTTGTGGTACTTGCTCGGGATCTGCTCCGTCAGCTGCCATTCACCGTCAACCAGGGGCAGCAGGTCAGAGAGGTAAGGCTCTGGGCTGCGGTTGGCTTTGTATTCGGCGTAGGCCCACTCACACACGGCGTCAGCGACAAAGGTCTGGATGTCGCGGCGCTTAAAGCGCTCCGGCATCTGCTGGCCCTGCTCGATCAGGAAGTCAGCCAGTTCCAACGCGTCATCGAACTGGGCGGTATCGAACAGCCAGACCAATACCTGCACTGCAACGCGATTCGGGAAGTTCAGCCCCGACTCGCAGTAGCGCTGCACGTATTCCTGGTACTTGGGCAGCAGCTCTTCGCGCTTGAGTGCCTGGCGTCCGGCCAGGCCATTGATCGCACTGATGCGCGCCAGGTCCTGATCCAACGCCGCCTCCTGCAGCAGCAAGTGTTTGCGCGCATTGGCTGGGCTGCTCAGGGCATCGCCCGGGGTGTAGGCCATGCCTGCAGTAGCGGCGACCGCCGCCACTGCAGTGCTGCCCATAGCCAGGGTGCGGCGCTTATGCGCCAGGGCCAGACTCACGCCAACAGCTCCACGTTTTCGGTCAGGGCGATCTTTTCCAACTGCTCGATCACATAACCTTCGTTGCGGCTGTTGTAGTCCTCGACGCGGGAGCGTTTCGGGTTCTCGATCGTCTGTTTGCGCCAGCTGGTGTCCTGGTAGTAGATCGACAGGTTGTCCCAACTGGTGACCAGCACCGCGTTGACCGGAAAGTTCGGCACGCTGAACGCCGGCAGACCGCCGTAGGTCGCAATGACCTGGGCGTTTTCGATGCGCTCTTTTTCGGTCGGCGTATCGCCTTGTTTGGTGTAGAGCTTGGCCTTGTCAGAGGCGAGCAAGTCGGTGCCGATGATCGCGACCAGGTCGCCGTCCTCGCGCAGGATCTCGTCCACCATTTGCTTGGTGTCGTGCACCAGGGCATCAAGGTTGGCGTAGTCACCACCGGCGCCCAACGTAACCTTGCCAGCGGCGGCGCCCTCTTTCAGTACCTGCTGTGGGGCCTGTTCGCGCAGTTGCTGCAGCCAGCCTTTGTTCACGTCCTGCAGCTTGGGATTCGCCGCCAGGTCGGTCTGAGGCGCGGCGCGGGTGCCATGGAAGCCGATAACGATCCGGTCCTGGGCAATGCGTTTTTGCACTGCAGCGGAATAGCGCTCTTTGAAGTCGGGAAACTTCGCCCAGGCGTCAATCTTGGCGTACGGCAGGCCCACGTCCGACTGGGTATCAGCCAACTCGTAGGTGCTGTTATCCAACGCCGACGCGTCTTTCGCTTCGCGGTCGGTGGTTTTGGTGTTCGTGCGGCCGGTGACCGGACCATTCACGCCGATGAAAACTTTTTCGCCCTTGATCTCGCTGACTGGGGTGACGTTGATACGCTCCAGGAAGTCGGCTTTCGCGGTGATCGCGTCGTTCAGTTCCTGGGCAATCGTCGGATCCACACTGAACATGCGGGTCGAATTTTCGATGCCGTATGCTTCAGCGATCGCTTCCTGCAGCTCGGCATATTGCTTGGCGCCGCGGGCGCTTAATGGCTGGGCCATGTCAGAGCACCTTGCGTCGTGGAGCGGTTACGGGGCCTGGGGTGCGCGGCAACTGGCGACCGGCGGAGGTGTTCTGCAGCGCTGTGAAACGCTTTTCCAACGCTGCCATGCTCGCCAACAGCGCCTTATTCGTAGCCCCGCCCTTACGGCTGAACTCACGCTCTTCTTCAGCAGTGGTGACGATGCCGTCGACGGCAGCTTGCACGTCATCGATTGGCTCTGGCTCTGGCTCGGGGGCCTCTTCGGCGACGGGCTCAACCACGGCCTGAATGCCGGCAGCGACAATCAGCAGTTGAGCCAGCAGGGCTTTTAAGGCCGTTGCGGTAGCTTCATCCATAGGGGGTTTGGTCTCAGTTGGGGTGGTGGGTTCGGCGGGCTCAGCGTCCGCCGCGAAGCGCTTGAAAAAGCCAGTGAGCAAACCGATTAGCTTGCCCACTTCGCCTTGGGGCTCCTCCTCAAAGGTGCCCAGTTCAACGGAAGCGGCGTAGTACGTGGCTTTGTTGGTTCGCCGGGAGAAATACAATTCCTGGGTGCCCAGGCTTGAAGGGGTGTCGGTGACCGCGAGGCCGGTCAGGTAGGATTTGCCACTACCGGCAAAATTCGGCCAAATTTCAATGCTGGTGAAGAGCTTCTGCCCCTGGTCATTCAGGTACAGCAGTCGGTCGTTGGGCTTGAGCTGGGCCTCCAGGGCAATTTGCCCTTCCTCCAGGTCGTCGCCCTCCTCAACCAGACGGACCGCGTATACGGTGCCGAAAGAACCTTCCGAACGTTGGTGCTCACACCAGATAACAGCCGTGTATTTAGACGGCTTGTAGGTTTCAGCGATATCGCGCAGTTCCTGGGGAAGGATCTCGCGACCATCGGCGGTGATGCCGCTGGTGGCGACACGTTTCCAGAACGAAACAAGGGAACGGGGCATGGGCGTTGACTGCGCTCAATCGGTTGAATGAGCCGCCAAGATAGGGAGCCGTCAGCCCTCAAACAAACGGTTCAAATGCGCGTTTCTCCTATATTCGAGATATAGGCGAATCACGGAATTTAACCCCGCGTTTCCAGCGTTTTCGCCGCATAGACTGCGGCCCATGTACTACTCGACCGAAGTTAAAGAAGCCGCCAAACGCCTATTTCTGCGCCGCTGTAAGGCCAAGGAAATTCAGGCGCAGCTCAACCTGCCCAACATCCGGATCGTCTACTACTGGATCCGCCAGGGCGGTTGGGAGGACATGCTGTCGGACGAAGAGCCGCTGACTGCCGTCGGCCGGCGGATCACCCTCCTCCTGGACAAGGTTGGCAGCCTGTCCAAAGACGACCTCAACGAACTGGACCGACTGACCATCGTTCGCGAACGCCTGCTGAAACAAGCGGCCAAGCCCGCACCGGTGGCGGCATCGAACGGCGACGACATGGGCGAGCCCCAGGAACCGCGCAGGCAGTCGCGTGGCGAACGCTCCAGCCGTGGCGAGGGCGGTGATAGGAAAAAGGAAAAGAAGGCCAAGAACGATATCAGCGGTCTGACCGAAGTCGACTTCCTGGATAAGTTCATCAGCAAGATGTACCGCTATCAGCAGGAATTGTTCGCGGCCAAGCAAAACCCGCTGACGAGCCGGATCCGCAACATCCTCAAAAGCCGCCAGGTCGGTCTGACCTACTACTTCGCCGGCGAAGCGTTCATGGACGCGGTACTAACTGGCGACAACCAGGTGTTCCTGTCAGCCAGCCGCTCGCAATCGGAGATCTTCCGCAGCTACATCATCCAGTTTGCCAAACAGTGGTTCGATATCGAGCTGACCGGCAACCCGATCACGCTCAGCAACGGCGCCGAGCTGCGCTTCCTGTCGACCAACAGCAGCACCGCTCAGGGCTATCACGGCCATGTGTACGTGGATGAGTACTTCTGGATCCGCGACTTCGAAAAGCTCAGCACCGTGGCCAGCGCCATGGGCACCCACAAGAAGTGGCGAAAAACCTACTTCTCAACGCCCAGCGCGGTGTCGCACCAGGCATACCCGTTCTGGTCGGGCGAGGAATTCCGCAACAGCAAACGGGGCAAGAAAGCCGGCGGCACTTGGCCTACCGAGGCGTCCTACACGCAGGGCGCGCTGTGCCCAGATGGTCAATGGCGCAAGACCATCACCATCCAGGACGCGATCGATGGCGGGTGCGATCTGTTCGACCTGGAGCAGCTGCAGCTGGAGTACGACGAAGACAAATTCCAGCAGCTGTTTTATTGCAAGTTCATCGACAGCAGCCAAAGCGCGTTCGGTCTCAAGGATCTGGAGCGGTGCTATTCCGACCTGTCGTTGTGGAAGGACTACGACCCGGAGCTGGACCGACCTTTCGGCAACAGTCCGGTGTGGCTTGGCTACGATCCGAGCCGCACCCGCGACGACGCCACGTGCGTGGTGGTCGCCCCGCCGCTGGAACCCGGGGCGAAATTCCGCATTCTGGAAAAGCACAGCTGGCGGGGGCATTCATTCAATTACCAGGCTGCCCAGGTCAAAAAGCTTACCGAGCGCTTCAACGTCCAACACATCGGTATCGATATCACCGGTGTGGGCTATGGCGTGTTCGACCTGGTGCGCGATTTCTACCCTAAAGCCACGCCGATCCATTACAGCCTTGAGACCAAGAACCTGCTGGTACTCAAGGCCCAAGACACGATTCAGGGCAGCCGCATCGAATGGGATGCCGGCTGGACCGACATTGCCCAGGCGTTCCTGACCATCAAGCGCGGCACCACTACCAGCGGCCAGGTCACCTACAGCGCTTCGCGCACCGACGCCACCGGCCACGCCGATATCGCCTGGTCGATCATGCACGCCCTGTTCAATGAACCCCTCAACACCAACAAGCGGCGCCGTAGCCGCTACGTCACGAGCGGAACCAATGCCCAAGCCACGACACAAAAAACCCCAAACCAGCCAACAGGCGCGACAGCCGCAGCCCATGCGAGCGTTCACCTTCGGGGAACCCGAACAAGTGCTGTCCGGCAACATCGGCGAGTACCTGGGGGTGTTTCTCAGCGACGACGGCGAGATCTACAAACCGCCAGTGTCGCGGGCGGGCCTGGCCAAGCTGCTGCGCGCCAACGCGCACCACGGCGCCATCCCCAAGTTCAAGCGCAACCTGCTGTTGCGTGAATTCATCCCGTCCGACGGGTGCAGCACGCAGACAATGGGCCGGGCGAGCCTGGACTACATGGTGTTCGGGGAGGCGTATTTCTACCGCGATACCAACGCCTTCGGCGAAGTGCTGGAGATGCAGCACCTGCCGGCCATCAACATGCGGGTGAAGGTCGACGGCGGGTTCCGGATGCTGCTGCCCGATAACAAGTTCATGGACTTCAACCAGGACGAAATTGAACACGTCCTGGACTACGACGTGGAACAGAACATCTACGGCGTGCCCGACTACCTGGGCGGCCTGCAGGCGCTGTTGCTCAACGAGGCCGCGACCCTGTTCCGCCGGCGCTACTACAGCAACGGCGCGCACGCGGGATACATCTTCTACACCAACGACCCGGACTTGACCGAGGAAGACGAAGAGAACCTGCGCGCGCAGATCAGCGCGAGCAAGGGCGTGGGCAACTTCCGCTCGATGTTCGTGAACATCCCCAACGGCAAGGAAAACGCGATCCAGATCATCCCCGTGGGGGACTTCCAGGCCAAGGACGAGCTGGAGAAGGTGAAGAACATCACTCGTAACGATGTGATCGCCGCCTGGCGAATGAACCCTGCCCTGGCCGGGATCATCCCGGAAAACAGCGGGGGGTTTGGGGACATCGAGAAGATCGATCGGGTGTACACCAGCAACGAGATCAGGCCGATTTGTCAGCTGTTCAGCCAGCTCAATGAAGCGCTACGCCAGGACAGGCATATCGCCTGGAGAAAGATCGATAAGGCAGGCGAAACCAATACCTGAAACCTCAAAGATAGAGAAATATCCTGCACAGCATGCCAAAATAGTGGCAATTTGCTGCACCCTGGGGAGGAAACATGAGAGTGACTTGTAAGTGCGGGCACAAAGGTCGGATTGCATCGCGAGAAGTGCTATCTACCGACTTCGCGAAACTTTACTGCCAGTGCCTCGACGCAAAGTGCGGGCATAGCTGGGTGGCAAACCTAACGTTTTCCCACACGCTCAGCCCGTCGGCGCAGACATTCGACCGGCTGCTGATCGATCGACTGCGAGACATGCCTAGGGCGCAGCAGCGGGAGCTATTTGAAAAGCTTGGATCGCAAGCGGTCGCGTGATGTTTACCGCCGACAGCAACATGTCGGCGGCTTAAAAATCAATTTTTGTCGGACTGGTCCGGGTTGCTAACCAGCGCTTCGGTCAGTCGGCGCAACTGCTCCTGGTCACGCTGACTCAACTGGCGATAAAACCCAATCAGGCGACGTTCAATATGCGAAAGCTCATACCGCGCAGATGCAGCCATTTCAACGTAACCGACATCGGCGTTTGTGCGATCCAACATGCGTACCACTCCATAAAATCAATTGCTGACACACTGATATGGGGGCGAGCCGGTGGCATGGCAGAAACACTCTGTTCAGATCGATCCTTTGACAACATCGTCCGCCAAGGCCTTAACAAATCGGCGAATAGCTCTCTGATCGTCCTCGGGAATGCTGCGGTACTGCTGAACGATTCTGTCCTCCAGTTCATTAAGCGAATCAAGCGCAAGCGTAGTACGACGGCCCGTCAGGATGTACGGCACATCGAAATTGAACTGAACAGAGACATTGCTCAGGTACGAGGCCGTAGCGTCGCTCGATCCAGATTCGTAGTTCGCTTGTGTCCGCTTAGAAATACCCAACGCCTCCGCGAGTTGGAGTTGTGTCATGCCGCATCGCTTCCGTTCTTCTTGCAGCCGAGAACCTATTTCTTCAGAAAGATGCACTTATTTTCATCCCTACTCTTTACAAGTGCACCTAAGTGCATCATTGTGCATCTCACACCACATGAAACTGCACGGATCTGCACTATGCCGAACTCACGCATCACCGAGCAAGCCCGCATACAGGCGCGGCAAGCATTAGAAAAACGTGGCCAGTCAGCAAAAGACTTTGCGGCTGAACACGACCTGAACCCCAGCACCGTGTATGCGGTGCTGAGTGGCCAAAGCCAGTGTCGCCGTGGGGAGGCACATCGCGCTGCCGTCCTCCTGGGGATCAAAGACGGCGTGATTGCACAGTAATGGCCAATACTCTTAGGGAACAGCAGAAGATGAAAAATCAGGTTCTAAAGACACGTCGCGAAGTGGTCAGTGCAATTATTTGCACCTTCGAAGGGGGCCGCGAATGCGCTGCCGCTAGGATCGGCTTGCCGCTCAAGAAATTTGATAACCACGCCTACGAGAATAACAACTGCCGCCCGTTGACGGATGCACAGATTTTTCAGTTGGAGCAAGTGACCGGTACACAGCACCTACCCAACTACCTAGCGGCAATGTACGGCGGGATGTTCGTGCCGGTGATCCATCCAGAGAACCTGGACAACGTGGAGATGTACACACGGGCCATGCAGAGTTCAGCCAAACAAGGGACGGTCGACCAGATCATCGCCCAGGCACTTGATGACGGGGTGATCACCGACGTAGAAGCCGAGTTGATCCAGAACGCCCATACCTTGCACATGGCCGCACGCACCGCCGAAGTGTATGCCGCGATCGATCTCTACCGCGCCAAATCGGGGAAAGCCAAATGACCACCCAAACTAATGCCCTGGACTACCAGGAATGCATACAGAACGCCGCGCTGGCTTTCCTTGAGCGCCATCAAGCTGAACACCTGGGCGATCTTTCGGCCTTTCTTAATCGCGCCATCAACCACCTGGTGGCCACCTTCGACGTATCCGAATCAGTTGCAATCAAGCTGACGTCCCTTGCCCATTTAGAGCTGCAGGGAGTCGCTTACCGTCAACGCCTCGATCTGGACTACAGCAACACCACCGTTGTGGTGATCAAAGATCCCGTCAAAGGGGTTTGCTGGTCCGTACCCGTCAGCCTTATCTACGAACGCATCTTGACCGCTCCTGACAACGTGCGTCTGCGCTCCGCGAACTCGTAACACAAACCCAACCAAACGCCGGCCCCATGTCTCGTGGGTTTGGGTGAGCTGCGCCCGAAATCGAGGTTTAACGATGGTAAACGTCGTAATTGTCACCACTCAACTGCCCCCAGCCGAGGCCGAAGCGTTGCTGGCCGCGCTGCGTGAACAGTATCGCTTGAGCCTCAATGAACATTGGTACGACGACCAATTCCGTTTTGTAGCGGACGGTCTTCGCCACGGCGCAATCCTCGCCCACGTCCCGGTAATGGCAGCGCAAAAACGCCTGATGGCAGCCCTGTCCCACAGCCTCAAAGCAGTGAAGTAACCCCATGAAAGAAGATCTTCGTCACGACGTGCTGCAGCGCCTGAAATCCGACTATGGCCTGAAACATCGCAAAGATACCGATTACATGCGCGGTGGTGAGTGCCCTAAGTGCCACAAGCGTGAGCTGTATTCGCGTCATGACAAACCCTGGCTGGTGATCTGCGGCCGGTCTGAGAAGTGCGGCCACACCCTGCACGTCAAAGAAATCTACAACGATCTGTTTGAAGACTGGAGCAAGCGTGCGCCGGCGACTGACAACGCGCCCACGGCCACAGCCCGCGCCTATCTGGAGTTTGGGCGCGGATTCAACATCGAGCTGATCGCCGGCTGGTTCACCCAGGACTCCCACTATTCAGGGCAGCACAACGCCGGAAGCGCCACGGTTCGTTTCGCTCTGGAGAAAGGCGGCTACTGGGAACGCCTGATCGACAAACCGGCCCGCTTCGGAAAGATGAAAGCCCGGTTCGCACCAGGTGAAAGCTACCGGGGCACGTGGTGGTGCCCGCCGTGCGTCGACGTCCTTGAAGCGAAAGAAATCTGGATCGTTGAAGGCATATTCGATGCCATCGCCCTGGTCCATCACGATATTGCTGCCGTATCGGCTATGTCTTCGAACGCCTTCCCGGCCGACTCGCTGCAGGCGATCGTGGCAGCGCGTCCAGGCAACTTACCGAAGCTGGTGTGGGCCTTGGACAACGAGCCAGGTGCACACGCCTATACAAAGCGGTGGGTGCGTATGGCGCGTGAAATGGGCTTCACTTGCGAAGCTGCACAAATCCCGCAGCGGGACAACCGGAAGGTCGACTGGAACGATCTGCACCAGCGCTGGCAGTTCCTGGACGAGGGTGCTAAGCGCGACGCCCAGTTTGACAAGGACATCACCACAGCCCGCCACCACGGCGCGCTGCTGATTGCCGACAACGCCACGGAGAAGGCCCTGGTGATGTTCGATTGGAAGCGCCGTAGCGAATTTCACTTGGAGTTCGGCAACCGCCTCTACTGGTTCAAGCTCGACCTGGAGAAGTACAACAAGGCGATTCAGGAACTTGAGGACAGCGAACACCACGACGACCAGCAGTTAAATAATAAGCAGATGCGTACCAAGGCTATGCAGCAGTGCGGCGCCCTGCAGCGTATCGCTACGTGCAATCCCAAAGCGCTGTACTACCAGGAAAACAAGCTCACCGATGAGTCCTGGTACTACTTCCGCATCACCTTTGCACATGACGCCCCGCCTATTAAGAACACCTTCACCAGCTCTCAGATCGCATCGTCTGCAGAGTTCAAGAAGCGCTTACTCGGCATTGCCCCAGGCGGGATGTTCACCGGCACCACGCAACAACTGGATGCGTTCATTGAGGAACAAACCGACGCTCTGAAAACTGTGCAGACCATTGATTTCACCGGATATACCCGTGAACACGGTGCGTACGTCTATGGCGACGTGGCGGTGCGCGACGGGAAGGTGTTCAAGCTCAACGAGGAAGATTTTTTCGATATGGACCGGCTCAGCATCAAGACCTTGAGCCAGTCCGTGATCCTCAACCTAAACACCGACCTGCAGAAATTTGAGACTGAATGGCTTGAAATCATATGGGAGTGCTTCGGCGCCAAGGGCCTGGTAGCGCTCGCTTTCTGGTTTGGCTCCCTGTTCGCCGAGCAAATCCGGCAACACCAGAAAAGCTACCCGTTCATGGAGATTATCGGCGAACCAGGTGCCGGCAAATCCACCTTGATTGAGTTCCTGTGGAAGCTGTGCGGCCGGAGCGATTACGAGGGCTTCGACCCAACCAAGGGCACACCGGTAGCCCGGGCTCGTAACTTTGCCCAGGTCGCCAATCTGCCGGTGGTGCTGATTGAGTCCGAGCGGGAAAAGACCGACGGTAGCCAGACCAGACAGTACGACTGGGACGAACTAAAAACCGCCTATAACGGGCGTAGCGTCCGCTCCACCGGTGTGAAGAACAACGGCAATGACACACGGGAGCCGCCCTTCCGTGCGGCCGTGGTCATTGGCCAGAACCACGCCGTCAACGCGTCAGAACCCATCCTGCAGCGGCTTGTGCACATCGCAATGACGAAAGAAGGTCAGACACCCCAGACCAAACTGTTGGTGGAAAAGCTGGAGCGAATGCCGGTGGATCGCGTCAGCGGCTTCCTGGTGAAGTCCACCATGATGGAAAGCGCGGTAATGGAAACCGTCCGCGAAAAAGGTCCCAAGTACGAGCAGCAGCTGCTCGCCCTTCCCGAAATCCGCACAGTCCGGATCGCAAAGAATCACGCCCAACTGCATGCCCTGGTCGACGCTCTGGTGCACGTGGTCCCACTAAAAAAGCACCAGGTGGACGCGGCCCATGCCGAGATTAAGAACATGGCAAAGGATCGCCAGTTGGCCATCAACGCCGACCATTCAGTTGTCGTGGAGTTTTGGGAGCTGTTCGACTACCTCAACGGCCCCGACGGAGACCTCAACCACTCCCGCGCCGACGGATTAATCGCAGTCAACCTAAACGAGTTTGCCGAAATGGCCGCGAACAAGCGGCAGAAAGTCCCTGATCTGACCGAACTCAAGCGACACCTCAAAACCAGCAAATGCCCCAAGTTCATTGAAACCAATCGCACCGTTTGCTCGGCACGGGCGAAAGACGCATTCGACAAAGCCAAAACCGTGCGCTGCTGGATGTTTCGTAGCGACTGACAGCACCAGGAGCAACACCAATGCAGATTCAAGTTATCACCGGCGAAGGTCTCGACGGTGCCCCGAAACAGCTCAAGCACTTGAAGGAACTGCAGGAGTGGATCGTGGGAGCAAACCAAATGGTGTACGCCGAGGCATATAGCGTCGCTGGCCTGGTCGAGATTCTGGAAGTCCGTGGTGCCACGGAGAAAGAGCTTCTGGTTCTGCAGTGCACAAGACAGCAGATCCAGGCGGTATTGGAATGGCAGTCAGTCATGGACGAGGTAATCGAGCTGGAGAACCTGGTGATTCACCTGGTTAGGCAAGTGCAACCAAAAACTTCCGGCGGACGCCGGTAATTAGAGCGGTGCAGGGGAGTTACAGCTCCCCGACACCAGCCACCACTGAGGGCAACACCATGCAAGCACAGCACCAAAGCAGCAGCAGCGATAAGGCTACCACAGCGCCAACCGATGGCATGCAAGCAGCTCGACACCTGATGGCAATCCGCATCGTCGGTACCGCGCTTTTCGATTACCAAGTCCACAAGACGCCCGACGCCAGGATCCGCCTCGAGGCGGTCACCACCATGGCACACCTGCAGGGTGATCTCACTGCAGTTGAGAGGGCATTTGTGTCGCAGCTGCTGGCCAATCAATAGTCCAGCAGCTTGCATCCCAACTTCTAACAACCATGCCCCGGCTGCAGCGCTAGACTGCCCGGGGTGCTCCAGCTTACAGAGGGCTAGCAATGAACTCCCGATCGGACAACGTCCTGGTATTCACCGATCTGCAGCGCATCACCGGCTACCAACGCCGATCTGATGTTGAACGCTCGCTGATCGACCAGGGCGTTCGGCTGTTCCGCGGCCGTACCGGACCATGGACAACGCTGGACCTTATCAACCATGCCGCAGGCTTGAAGCCTGCCGCTGCAGAGCGGTACGACGCCGACATCCTATGAGGAAAGCAAGAAAGCGGAAGCATAATCCGCACATCCCCGCTCACATCGATCAGGCCGCTCTCCCTGCGGCCGTTTACTTTGACCAGCGAAACGAAGGGGTTTGGTACACCCTTCATCGTGACGAGACGGGCAAACAGCGCCGGCGTAACATTGCGCCGGCAAGCGTTTCGCTGGCAGAGCTGCACCAGATCATGGACGAGGCGTCCAACGTTGACCGGGGAACGCTTCGCTACGTTTGCGCACAGTTCCACGACAGTGATCGGTACAAGAAGCTCAGTTCAAAAACCCACGACGACTATCGCTATTCCCGCGATGTTCTTCTGAACATTCCCACCAAGCTGGGAAAACCGCTGGGGGATCTGGCTGTTCGGAAATTCACTTCTGCGCTGGTGCAGCGAATCGTTGACCGACTGGCGGACGAAGGCACGCCGTCGAAAGCCGCGCACGCGTTGCGCTACCTGCGCCGTGTACTGCAGTGGGGCCGCAATCGCGGCTTCCTAGAAGTGAACCCAGCCCTGGGCATTGAAGCGCCCGTGGAGCGCAAACAGCGCCGCCTGCCGAATCACCTGATTATGGATGCTCTCATCGACCGGGCAATTGCCAGAGGTTTGCTGCAGCGTAACGAGAAAGGCGGCTGTCCCGAATACCTTGGCTACGTCATGGAACTGGCCTACCTCTGCAGGTTGCGCGGCATCGAGGTTGTGACGCTCACCGACGAAAACGAGCTGGAAAGCGGAATATTGACGAACCGCCGCAAGGGCAGCCGTGACAATATCGTCCGTTGGACGCCAAGGCTGCGCAAAGCCTGGGACAACGCAAAGGCCTATAGGGCCAAGATATGGACCAAACGCAAAACTGCGATCCCGTTCATGCCATCACGCCGGAACATCATTGTGGCCAGCCACGGCGGCCCACTTCGCAAGTCCAGCCTGGATACAGCCTGGCAACGCTTCATCACACTCGCACTCGCGGACGAAATCATCACGCAGGAACAACGGTTTGCCCTGCACGATCTGAAACGTCGTGGCATCACAGATACCGTCGGAACCCGGGCTGACAAGCAAGAAGCAAGCGGCCATCGTGACCCAAAAATGATGGACGTATATGATTACAGCATTCCAACCGTTGATCCTTCCACTAAGTGATGACCGTGTGAAGCTAGACACGCAGGGGTCGCTGACGCTATACATCCATACGAAAACATAAGCGATGCGGAACAATTCTGCCTTTTTCAAAATCCAGAGAATGGACTCAAAATGACTCAAAAAGATAAAACCCAGCCGCCCGCAGATCGAAAGCCCGCTCAAACTGGTGAAAAAGACCAAGAACCGCAAAAAACTTGTTTTGTAATTATGCCTATAGCGGATATGGATGGTTATGAGCCAGGTCATTTCACGCGTGTGTATGAGCACTTGATAAGACCAGCATGCTCAAAAGCTGGATACGTAGCACATCGCGCCGACCATGTCGCTGCAAGCAACTATATAATCATCGACATACTTCGAAAAATTGTTGAAAGCGATCTTGTAATATGTGATTTAAGCGGGCGAAATCCAAACGTGCTATACGAACTGGGAGTTCGACAAGCGTTCAACTTACCAACCGTGTTAATTAAGGACCATATAACTCCACGGATTTTTGATATTCAGGGGCTGAGGTGCGCTGACTATAGGCATTCGCTCAGAATAGACGAGGTTCAAAAGGAACAGGAGAGCATTCGCAACGCGATAATTGAAACAACTGAAAACCCCAATGACTTCAACTCCATGATTCAACTACTGGGCGTTAGTCCCGCCGCACTACCCGCACGAGTTGAGTTATCAAACGACACCAGCGTCATCCTTCAGTCTTTGAAAAATATTTCTTCGAGACTGGCAGAGATGGAAGCTACTCCGACTCGTGCCACACCTAAACGCTCAGCTACTCGCTTCTTAGCCTCGGCACCAGCTACCTCTGCATTTGACATAGACGCGGAGGCATTCGTAATAAATGGAGAGCCTATGATTGCAGGGGAAACTGTATGGATCGAAGGGCAAGTATTTGGAGACCTTGTTGATTACGACTCATCAGGCATAACCGTAAAAGCCAATGATGGTCGTCTAAGAAAAATGAATTCCTCTGATCCTAGATTTTCGAAGCTTTCATCCCTGCCCTTCTGAGTCAAAGTCTTGTTCAGCACTGCAAGCCTAATGCAATGCAATGATCGCGATACAGTTGGAAAGCCTACGTTAGGCAACTGATTTTGCTTTACCAAGCAAGGCTAGGCCACGTAACAAGCTTCTGGAGCGCCACGACACCGACGGCCTCCCGCCAGGTGTACACGTAACAGATTCAGCGCTAACCTATTGATTTTGAAGTAATGTTCAATTGACTTGTAATCAGTAGGTCCCGGGTTCGACTCCTGGTGCCGGCACCATATCTCAAAGCCTCGCAATGCGGGGCTTTGTGGTTTCTGGGGTTTGGAAATCTCAAAATTTTAATGAGCCGTTTTCTTCAAAACGTCCAAAAAACGTCCACACTTCGTTTTCAGCCTGCTACGTAGCGTCGGCATGAAGAACCCGCAAACTGATGAGTAATGATGCCGCGTTGAGCCGGGCCGCCGCTCCCGGTGACATATTGCTGCTCTGCGGCAAAAGCAAAAGTCGCTCCCTCAACCTCGGCTATCAAACGCTGGCGCGAGACAGCCGTGCGTTGTACACGCATGTCGCATTGGTTATCAGCCCTTTCCGCGTCATCCACGCACCCCAAGCAAGGGTGTAGAAACCCGGGTGAAAACATGCGGGCCAGGGTTGATAACCTGGACCACCTATTGGGTTGGACGCAAAACTTATCTGACGATTTCACCCTGGATTTTCCTGCCATCCTTGCATCAGGCATCTACGAATCCGAAGAAGAAATAACCTCAGCAAGTCGATGCTTGTTGAATATTGCTGACTTCGCCAATGCCATAAGCAGTTGGGACGCTATGCGAACAGCAGTGCTGGCTACCTTTGAGGAACGGCCTTCTCTGGAGTTGACAACGACCCACCCATCCGCGCCCTACACACCTCCAAAATCTCATCCGCCAACGCCGAATCATCCGGGCAAGCACGCGACAACATAATCGCGCCCACCGCCCTCGCCAGTAGATCAATCATTTTCGCCCGCGCCTCTTCCGGCACTTCATCCGGGCCAGTCGGGCATTTTTCGCCGAGCGTCTGCAACAAGCGTTCGATGCCTCCAGCGAAGGCCGACTTCAATTCCCCCGACTGACGCGCCGCGTCACCGCATAACGCCGCCATGGTGCAACCCGTGGCGCGGCCGTCACGATGTTCCCTGGACACGTATAGATCGATGAAGTCCTTCACACTCAGTTTTTCGGCGCCGGCCAGGGATTGCGCGAGGCTGTTGGCCGAAGCTTCGGCCATCAGGTCAGCCTTGGAGCCGAAGTGTTTGTAGAAGCCGCCATGGGTGAAGCCGGCGGCGGCCATCAGGTCGGCCACGCCGACGCCGTCAAAGCCGCGCTCGCGAAACACGACTGACGCCGTTTCGACGATGTGCTCCCGGTTTGCCTGGGCCTGGGCCTTGGATACGCGCATGTTCGATTCCTCTCTACCGCTGGATGCATTGGCCAATGATACATAGATGTCGTTCATAATCAAAACCGTTGACAGTTTAGATTTCGATCATCATCCTAATAACCAGCGGTATGACCTTCCTCCAAACGCACGGAAATCTCCGTCCCTGACCAAAGAGCTGACATCATGACTACTCGCCCTACCGTTCTCATCACTGGCGCTTCCACTGGCATCGGCGCGGTTTATGCCGAGCGTTTCGCCCAACGCGGGCATGATCTGGTGTTGGTCGCCCGCGATCACTCTCGCCTGGAAACGCTCGCCGCGACCCTGCGCGACAAACACAACGTCGCCATCGATGTGCTCCAGGCCGACCTGACGCAACTCAGCGACCTGCACGCCGTCGAAGCGCGCCTGCGCGATGACGCGCGGATCGGCATCTTGGTCAACAACGCCGGCGCCGCACAATCGGGCACGTTTATCGAGCAAAGCACTGACAGCGTTGCGCAACTGGTGGCCCTCAACACCACCGCGCTGGTGCGGCTCGCGAGCGCCATCGCGCCGCGCCTGGCCAAGGCAGGTGAAGGCTCGATCATCAACATCGGTTCGGTGGTGGGGCTGGCGCCTGAATTCGGCATGTCGGTGTATGGGGCGACCAAGGCGTTTGTGCTGTTCCTGTCCCAGGGTCTGAGCCTGGAACTGTCGCCTCGGGGTGTCTACGTGCAAGCCGTACTGCCCGCCGCGACCCGCACGGAGATCTGGGATCGCGCCGGTATCGACATCAACACCTTGAGCGAAATCATGGAAGTGGATGCGCTGGTGGATGCCGCACTGCTCGGCTTCGACCGTCGCGAACCGGTAACCATCCCCGCGCTGCAGGACGGCGAGCGTTGGGATGCGCTGCAAACCGCACGTCAGGGGCTGACGGCGCAGATCAAGCAGTCCACCGTGGCGCAGCGCTATCTACCATGAAGGCATTTTTTATCGATCGCTACGGCAAGCAAGACGGAATGATTGGCCATGTACCTGACCCTGCGGTCGGTGTGCATGACGTGCTGATCCAGGTGCATGCAGCAAGCGTGAACCCGCTGGACTCCAAGATCAGCACGGGGGAGTTCAAACTGATCCTGCCCTACAGGTTTCCGTTGATATTGGGCAATGATCTGGCCGGAGTGGTCGTTCGCACAGGTGCGGCGGTCACACGATTCAAGCCGGGAGACGAGGTCTATGCACGTCCTCCCGAGTCACGGATCGGGACCTTTGCCGAGTTGATCGCCGTGCATGAAAACGCGCTGGCGTTCAAACCCGCGAACCTGAGCATGGCCGAAGCGGCTGCCATGCCCTTGGCCGCCTTGACGGCCTGGCAGGTGCTGGTTGAAACCGCCCAGGTGAAAAGAGGCCAGAAGGTGTTGATTCATGCCGGTTCCGGCGGTGTCGGCACGCTCGCCATCCAGCTCGCCAAGCACCTCGGCGCCTTCGTGGCGACCACCACCAGTACGGCGAATGTCGAATGGGTGAAAGCACTTGGGGCAGATGTGGTCATCGATTACAAACAGCAGGATTTTGCCAACGAGTTGCACGATTTCGACATGGTATTGAACAGCCTCGGCAGCAATGTACTGGAGAAATCGCTCAAGGTGCTCAAGCCTGGTGGACAGCTTATTTCTCTGTCAGGACCGCCCACCGCGCAATTTGCCCAATCGCAGGGCTTGCCCTGGGTGCTGGGGCAGGTCATGCGCCTGCTGAGCAGCGGCATTCGCAGAAAAGCCCGCAAGCGCGGGGTGAGCTATGCATTTTTGTTTATGCATGCCGATGGAATACAACTGCAGAAAATCACTGCGCTGATCGAGGCGGGCGTTATCAAACCGGTCATCGATCGCTCCTTCCCTTTCGAATCGACCGCGCAGGCATTGCGGTACGTCGATCAGGGAAGGGCAAAAGGCAAGGTCACCATCACCCTCCAATAAGCTTATTTCGAGCATAAAAAAACCCCGAACCAGTCGGGGTTTTTCATGGCCTGGTATCAGGCACGACGTGCAATCAATCAGAAAACATTGATCGGGTAGTCGGCGAACAGGCGCAGCTCGTTACCGCCTACGTTGTAGTTGCTGGCGTTGTTGGAAACGCGCAACCACGAGGCACGCGCACGCAGGCTCAGGTCTTTGGCCGGGCCGCTCTGGACCACGTACTTGAACTGGTTCCAGATTTCGCGCTCGGTGCCATCGCCACGGCCGGTGCCGTCGTCGATGTTGGTACCGCGCACGTAGGCAACGTTATAGGTCAGGCCCGGTACACCGAAGGTGGTGAAGTCGATGCCGTAGCCGGCCTGCCAGGAGCGCTCGTCCTTGCCGTTGAAGTCGGACCAGTAGGAGTTGGCCAGCAGGATGGTATTGCCGCCATCGCCGATGCCGCCGGCGTTGCGGTAGCCGCCGTACAGGTAGCCGGTGTCGCCGGTGCTGCGCTGGTGAGCGACGGTGAAGCTGTGCGGGCCAACAGCCCAGGTAGCGCCCAGGCTCCAGATTTTGTTGTCGCGTGCGTCCGCATCACCTTGGTTTTCCAGGGCGAAGCTGCGGTCCAGCTTGGTTTTGTAGCCGTTGAAGTCAAAGGTCAGCGACTGTTTCTCTGGCAGCGCCAGCACGTAGTTGACGTTGACGTATTGCTTCTTCAGCACGTCCTGCATATCGGAGGCATACAGGGCAGCCGACAGGCTTTCGGTGAATTTGTAGCTGCCACCGATGTAGTTGATGCTCTTCAGGCGGCCGCTGTCGCTGCCTTCGGCACTCTTGCGGGCTTCCTTGGTGAAGTGACCGGCGTCCAGTTGCAGGCCGGCGATTTCCTTGGAAACGATCGAGGTGCCCTCGTAGGTTTCCGACAACAGGCGCGAGTTGTCGTACTGCAGGACCGGCACGGCCGGCATCTGCTGACCGTATTTGATCACGGTGTTGGAAATGCGCGCCTTGACGGCTGCGCCGCCTTTGGCCAGATCGTTGGCCGCTTCGCCGCTGTCGCCTTGCTTGAAGAAATCGATACCGCCGGCGCCGCTGCGACCTTTACCGCCGTCCAGACGGATGGCGTATTGGCCGATCACGTCCACACCCACCCCTACCGTGCCCTGGGTGAAACCGGACTCGAACTTGCCGATGAAGCCCTGGCCCCACTCGGCTTTGTCCTGCTTGCCGTTTTTGTAGTCACGGCTGATGTAGGCGTTGCGTGCTGCGATGTTCAGGTGGCTGTCTTCGACGAAACCCTTGGATTGCTCCTGGTCGTTCGCCATGGCTGTCGATGCGCTCAAAATCCCCAGAGCGATCAGACTCATCCGTTGCTTCAACATGTTCTTATATTCCTTATTACTGGTTGAGTACGCGCTATGACACCAGGCCCCTATCATTTTCCGGTGTCGACTTTCTCCAAAAAAAACAAGGCCCGCGGACGACTGAACTGCCGCGGGCCTTTTCTTATTGGATGAGTCATGGCTGTCAGCCACAGGCGTTGGGCGCAATCCTATGCGCGCGTTGAACTATGTGTCAATTTCGTGAAGCACCTGTATTTAGGCTAAATAATTCTAAGCACAGACCTATTGCGCTTGGGTAACCGTCCAAAAATCCCAACAGCCCCTGCAAAAAAACACACTAAGTAACAAATTAACCGACGATACGTTTGGGAATAGATCCCGCAAGCAAATGCAAAGCATTACCATTTGCGCGCTTTCTCATCCCTGACAATTCGGACACTTTTTCCCATGCCTGCCCCTCGCCTGACGCCCGTTCTTCTTGGGCTTTCTGCTGTGCTGTCTGCCGGTTTTGCCTGTGCTACCACAGTGTTGCCTGCCACCTCGATCAGCGCGGAACTCGACGAAGACGACCCACGCATCAAGCAAAGCACCACTGCCACGCGCACCGCGACCGCCGTGCGTTACGTGCCCCAGGCGATTGATTCGGTGAAAACCGACAGCCTGCGCGCCTATGGCACCCACGATCTGGGCCAGGCGTTGAGCGGTATCCCCAACGTCAGCAGCGGCGCCGACACGCGCTTCGACAGCCTGCGTATCCGCGGTTTCGATGCGAGCAATGACTTTTACCTGGACGGCATCCGCGACGACAGCCAATACGTGCGTGACCTGCACAACATCGAGCGTATCGACGTGCTGAAGGGCCCGGCAGCGGTGCTTTACGGGCGCGGCGGCCAGGGCGGGATCGTCAACCGTGTGAGCAAACTGCCAAGTCCCGGCCGCGCATCCAGCTTAGAAGCCCAGGGCGGCAGCAACGATTTGCGCAGCCTGTACGCCGACCTGAGTACCGACCCCAGCGATAACATCAGCCTGCGCCTGAACATGGGCAACCAGGACAACAACAGCTTTCGCGATGGCGTCAGTGGCAACCGCCAGTTGTTCGCGCCGTCGATGAGCTGGCAACTCACGCCCGAGCTGAACTGGCTGGTGCAATACGAATACAGCCGCTACAACCGCACGCCGGACCGCGGCATTCCTGGCGTCAATGGGCGTCCTGCGGATGTGAGCCGCAGCACTACCTATTTCTCCAGCGGCGATTACATCGATGACACATCCCAGTCCCTGCGCTCCAAACTGGCCTATGAGCTCAACGACAACTGGCAACTGCGCCACACCCTGGGCGTGTTCAAGCTCGACAGCGATTTCGACAACACCTACCAGACCGGCTACGACGCGAGAACCAACACCGTCAGCCGCCAGCACTGGCAGCAGGACCTGACCACCCGCAACGTGTTCAACAACCTTGAACTGGAAGGGGGTTTCGAGACCTTCGGGCTGGAGCACCGCCTGCTTACCGGGATTGAACTGGGCAGCCAGCGCCGCGACCCGAAACTGTACACGGCCACCGCGCCCAATCGGGGCGGCCAGGCTGTACCGAGCCTGAATCTGCACCAACCCAACCGTCACCTCAGCCATACCGGGCGCATGAGCGTTTCGAGCGACAACCACACTGAAGTCGAAAGCCGCGCCCTGTACGTGCAAGATCAACTGCGTTTGAACGATCAGTGGCAACTGTTGGGCGGGCTGCGTTATGACCGCTTCGAAGTCGACACCACCAACAAGCTGCTCAACACTCAACAGGACGTGAAAAGCCACAGCACCAGCCCCCGCGTCGGCCTGGTGTGGACGCCGCTGGAGCATCACTCCTTCTATGCTTCGTGGAGCAAGACGTTCTCGCCGGCAGGCGGCGGTTTGATCGGCATCACGCCGAACGCCGCCGGCAGCGTCAATGATCTCAGCCCCGAGCTGACCAAACAGAAGGAAATCGGGGTAAAAAGCGATTGGCTTGACGACCGCTTGAGCACCACCCTGGCGGTGTACGAGCTTGAACTCTACAACCGCCGCACCAGCGACCCGCTAGACCGCACCATTACCCTGCTGACAGGCAAGCAACGTTCGCGCGGCATCGAGCTGACCGCCACCGGCAAGCTCGTCGGCCATTGGTATGTGCGCGGCGGCATCGGCCTGCAGGATGCCAAGGTCGAGGAGGACAACAACGGTTTCGAAGGCAAGCGCATCAGCGACGTGGCCAAGCGCAATGCCAGCGTGTTCATCACCTGGAAACCGGAGATGGGCTGGTACGCGGAAACCGGCCTGACCCTGGTCGGTGACCGTTATGCCGACAACCTCAACACGGTGGTATTACCCGGTTATGGCCGCTGGGACGCGCTGGCCGGGTTCCGCCAGAAAGAATGGGACGTGAGGGCTGCGCTGAACAATATCGCCGACAAACGCTATTACGCCTCGGCCACCAGCGTCGCGCAGATTCAGCCGGGGGAGCCGCGTAGCGTGGTGGTGACAGGCACCTACAGCTTCTAAAGTTTCTCGCGCGATGTGGGAGCTGTTCAGTGACTCATCAGCTCGCACAACACCTGCACCTCATCCTCCGTGAACAAACCCGCCGGGTAGCGTTCGCTCATCACGCTGCGCAAGTCAGGCTGTTGCCTGACTTGCCTCGAGCCGTTTTCCTTCAACCAGAGCCCCAGCGCGTGGATGGCATTGCCATCGACCCGTACCGGGTGGAACGTGCGCATGTACATCGGGTTGATTTCGGCATTCATTTCAGCGCTCTCTCCTGCTGCGTGAGCGGCTAACGTACTCAAGGTATGTGACAGAACAACGCGGTCTTGACCTGAGTCCCTGTCGCTTCTCTGCGATACAAGAGCTATGCCAATGTCCCGTATTCACGGGTATTGAGACGCAAAAAAGCCCGCGACCTTGCAGGGCCGCGGGCTTGCCTGGAATACCGCTATCACACGGTACTCAGTCGCCATCAAGGCACTGTTACAACTGCACTCAATTTCTCTGCGGGGCGGGCTGCTGCTGGGTCAGGCAGTGAATGTTGCCGCCCCCCAGTAACAGTTCGCGGCCCGGCACCATCACCACTTCGTGTTGCGGGAACAGGTTCTGCAGGATCTGCTTGGCCTGGTGGTCCAGCGGGTCGTCGAAGCTCGGCGCGATGATGCCGCCGTTGACGATCAGGAAGTTTACGTAGGAGCCGGCCAAGCGCACGCTCGGATTACGTTCCTGGCTTCCGTCCACCGGATCGACACCGGCACATTCTTCCTCGGTGGCGTACAGCGGCCCTGGAATCGGCATCTTGTGCACCGTGAACGAGCGGCCCTGGGCGTCAGTGCTGCTTTGCAGTACGTCTATGGCGGCATGGCAGCGCGCGTAGTTCGGGTCTTGCGGGTCGTCGGTCCAGGCCAGCAGCACTTCACCGGGGCGCACGTAGCAGCAGAAGTTATCCACATGGCCGTCGGTTTCGTCGTTGAACAGGCCATCCGGCAACCAGATGATCTTATCCACAGCCAGGTTGGCGCTGAGTACCGCTTCAATGGCTGCGCGATCCAGGTGTGGATTGCGGTTGCGGTTCAGCAGGCACTCTTCGGTGGTGATCAGGGTGCCTTCGCCGTCGACGTGAATGGAACCGCCCTCCAGTACGAAGCCTTCGGTGCGGTAACGTGAGGCGCGCTCGATCTCGAGAATCTTGCCGCCCACTTGTGAGTCGCGGTTCCACGGCGCATACAAACCGCCGTCAAATCCGCCCCAGGCGTTGAAATCCCAGTTCACACCGCGCACTTCGCCGCTGTCGTTGATCACGAATGTCGGGCCGGTGTCCCGCACCCAGGCGTCGTCGCTGGACATCTCCACCACGCGGATATTCGGCACGTCGAGGCGGCTGCGGGCGTTTTCGTACTGGCCGGCGGAAACCGCGACGGTCACCGGTTCGAACCGTGCGATGGCCTTGGCCACGGCCACGTGGGCCGCCTGCGCCGGCTTGCCGCCCAGGCGCCAGTTGTCCGGGCGCTCTGGCCAGATCATCCAGGTCTGGGTTTGTGGCGCCCATTCGGCGGGCATATGAAAGCCATCGACGCGAGGCGTGCTGTGCAAGGTAGTCATGACGATGAAGGCTCCGAATGGGGTGAAAGCCGACTTTATAACGGATAAATATCGGCTTTAGTAGCTTAAAAATATGGAATTCTATAAAAAAAATCGTATTCAGCCGATAACAATCGATTTTTACAACTGTCATCCGGCAAATGTTTAGAACGAAGCCCCTCAGGGCGCTGTCAATGTTGAAGTTAAGGTCTTGCTGACTGCCCAGAGATCGCAATGTGCCACTCAGGCCGTAATAGTGCTCAAGCAGATGGCTACCTGCTCAAGGCTCAACCAGAAGCACGGCAGGCTGGCATGGTGGATCAATGTGGCGAGCAACATTGTGACGACCTCGGTTTTATCAGACGTCTATATCGCCATTGTTCGGGGGCGTTAATCAACCCCTCCTGCTCGCCGCGCTTGCGCTCGTCCGATTCACAACTCAAGCTATGCTTCTTTCGCTTAATGTCCGTCTAAGGAAAAGGCCCTCGACATGCGTATTCTCATCACCGGCGGTGCCGGATTTATTGGCTCGGCCCTGATCCGGCATCTGATCCAGCACACTGAGCACGAAGTGCTCAACCTGGACAAGCTCACGTACGCCGGCAACCTTGAGTCGCTGGCCAGCATCGCGGCAAACAGCCGCTACGAGTTCGTCCAGGCCGATATCATCGACCAGGCCACCGTCAGCGCCGTCCTGGCGCGCTTTGAGCCAGACGCGATCATGCACCTGGCGGCCGAGTCCCATGTGGACCGCTCCATCGACGGCCCGTCGGATTTTATCCAGACCAACATCGTCGGCACCTACAGCCTGCTCGAAGCCACCCGTGCCTATTGGCAGAAGCTGGCTGAACCGGCCAAAAGCGCGTTCCGTTTCCACCACATCTCCACCGATGAGGTGTACGGCGACCTGCACGGCGTGGACGATCTCTTCACCGAAACCACGCCTTACGCCCCCAGCTCGCCGTACTCGGCCAGCAAGGCAGCCTCCGACCATCTGGTCCGCGCCTGGCAGCGTACCTACGGCCTGCCGGTGCTGTTGACCAACTGCTCGAACAACTACGGGCCGTTCCACTTCCCTGAAAAACTGATCCCACTGGTGATTCTCAACGCCCTCGCGGGCAAGCCGCTGCCGGTGTATGGCGATGGTCTGCAAGTGCGCGACTGGCTGTTCGTCGAGGATCACGCCCGTGCTCTGCTCAAGGTGGTGACGACTGGGGTGGTTGGCGAGACCTACAACATCGGCGGCCACAACGAACAGAAGAATATCGACGTCGTACGCGGCATCTGCGCCCTGTTGGAAGAGCTGGCGCCACAGCGTCCGGCCGGCGTGGAAAAATTCACCGACCTGATCACTTTCGTCAAGGATCGTCCGGGCCACGACCAACGCTACGCGATCGACGCCAGCAAAATCGAGCGCGAACTGGGCTGGGTTCCGGAAGAAACCTTTGAGACCGGACTGCGCAAGACCGTGCAGTGGTACCTCGATAACCTGGAATGGTGCCGCAGGGTCCAGGATGGCAGCTATCAAGGTGAACGACTTGGCAATACTGACGTGAAGGATCTGATCGCATGATGAAGGGAATTGTATTGGCCGGCGGTTCCGGCACCCGTTTGCACCCCATTACCCTGGGCGTGTCCAAACAACTGTTGCCGGTGTACGACAAGCCGATGATTTACTACCCGATCTCGGTGCTGATGCTGGCGGGGATCAAGGACATCCTGGTGATTTCCACGCCGGTGGACCTGCCGCAATACCGCAACCTTTTGGGTGACGGCAGCCAGTTCGGCGTGCGTTTCAGCTATGCGGAACAGCCTTCGCCCGATGGTTTGGCCCAGGCGTTTATCATCGGCGAAGAATTCATTGGCGATGATCCTGTGTGCTTGATCCTGGGAGACAACATCTTCCACGGCCAGCATTTTGGCGATCAACTGCGCTCTGCGGCCGAACGCCCTTCAGGCGCTACCGTATTCGGTTACTGGGTCAAAGACCCTGAACGTTTCGGTGTAATTGACTTCGATAGCGAAGGCTGTGCCCTGTCCATCGAAGAAAAACCGGCTAAACCGAAGTCCCACTACGCGGTGACCGGCCTGTACTTCTACGATAACGACGTGATCAAGATCGCCAAGGCGGTCAAGCCTTCGCCACGTGGAGAGCTGGAGATCACCGACGTTAACAACGCTTACCTCAAGCGTGGCGATCTGCACGTTGAACGCTTCGGCCGTGGCTTTGCCTGGCTCGACACCGGCACCCATGACAGCCTGTTGGAAGCCTCGACCTACGTTCAGACCATCGAGCACCGCCAAGGCTTGAAAGTGGCGTGCCTGGAAGAGATCGCCTATGAAAACGGCTGGATCGACCGTGATTATCTGCTGGAGCGTGCCAAGTACTTTGGCAAGACAGGCTACGGTCAGTACCTGTATATGCTCGCTGGAAACATTAAATGAACGTGATCGCCACTGAGCTGCCCGGTGTATTAATCATCGAGCCGAAAGTTTTTGGCGATGAGCGCGGTTTTTTTTATGAGAGTTTTAATGCCCGCGCGTTTGAAAAAGCCAGCGGGTTACAGCTGCAGTTTGTGCAGGATAATCACTCGCGCTCGCAAAAAGGCGTACTCAGAGGTCTTCACTACCAGGTAGAACACGCCCAGGGGAAACTGGTGCGTGTCACTGCCGGCGAAGTGCTCGACGTGGCGGTGGATATCCGCCGCCGCTCGCCACATTTCGGCAAATGGGCGAGCGTGCGCCTATCGGCAGAAAATAACCGCCAGTTGTGGATTCCACCAGGGTTTGCCCACGGATTCGTCGTGTTGAGCGCCTCCGCCGAATTCCTCTACAAGACCACGGATTACTATGTTCCGTCTGCGGAACGTTGCATCCGTTGGGATGACCCGGATCTCAACATCGATTGGCAGCTCAATAGCATACCGACACTGTCCGCCAAGGATCAAAACGGTAAAACCCTGAAAGACGCGGATCTATTCCTGTGACAGCGCCCCTGAAAATCCTCATCACCGGCCAACACGGCCAAGTCTCCCAAGAGCTGCAACGGCGGCTTGAGGGCCTGGGCGAACTTATCGTCCTGGGCAGCAAGCAACTTGACCTGGCAGATGTAGACCTTATCCGCCAGCAAGTGCGCGTCCATCGCCCAGACCTGATCATCAACGCCGCCGCCCACACTGCGGTCGATCAGGCCGAAAGCGAGCCGGACGCAGCTTTCGCCATCAACGCCATCGCTCCCGGCATTCTCGCCGAAGAAGCCAAGGCGTTGGGTATCCCGCTGATTCATTACTCCACCGACTACGTGTTCGACGGCAGCAAACCTGCCCCGTACACCGAAAACGACACGCCCAACCCACTGGGTGTGTACGGCCAGAGCAAACTGGCGGGTGAACAGGCGATTGCGGCTGTAGGTGGCAAGTACCTGATTCTGCGCACCAGTTGGGTGTATTCCAGCCACGGCAAGAACTTCCTGCTGACCATGCAGCGCCTGCTGCAGGAAAAACCGCAGATGCGCATCGTCGCCGACCAGATCGGCGCGCCGACGTGGGCCGGGACTATCGCCGACAGTACGCGCGCACTGATCGAGCGCTGGCAAGCCGGTGACGCCGGCGAGTGGGGCGTTTATCACCTGACTGCCCAGGGTGAAACCTCATGGTTCGGCTTTGCCGAGGCGATTGGCGAGCAACTGCGTGCCGAAGGCAAACCCTGTGCCGAGCTGGAAGCGATCCCGTCCAGCGCCTATCCAACACCCGCCAGGCGCCCGCTGAACTCACGCCTCGATTGCAGCCGCCTGCAGCAGCAATGGCACGTCAGCCAGCCGCAATGGCAGGACGCATTGCACGAGTGTCTTGCCAGGCAGCACTAGGCATAATGCGCCTGTACCCACAGGCGCATGATCCCCATGACCCCACCTCTTCCACGAAGACCCCGCTGGCGCAGCCTGGCCCTGTTGGCGTTGTGCCTGGCGCCGCTGCTATGGCCGCTGGAACACCTGGCCGAGCGCTACTACCGCAGCGAACTGGCCGGGCAGAACCGTCAGACCCTGGACCTGTACGTCGCCAACCTGTTGGGCACCCTGCATCGCTATGAAGTGCTGCCGCAGATCCTCGGTGACCTGCCGGCCCTGCGCACCGCGCTGGATGCGCCGCAGATCAGCACCAACCTGGTCAATGCCAACGTGCTGCTCAAGGATGTCGCCGCCCAGGCCGGGGTGGAGGTGATGTACCTGATGGACACCACCGGCAAGACCCTCGCCGCGTCCAACTGGGATAAGCAAGACAGCTTTGTAGGGCGCAATTTTTCCTTTCGCCCCTATTTCAGCGAAGCCATGGCCGGGCGCCTGGGGCGTTTTTTCGGGCTGGGCACCACCTCGGCCAAGCGCGGCTATTTCTTCGCCGCCGCCGTGCGCGATGATGAGAAAATCATCGGTGTGCTGGTGGTCAAGGTCGACCTGGACCACACCGAGAGCCTGTGGGGCAATACCCCGGAACAACTGCTGGTGACCGACCACAATGGCGTGGTGATCCTCACCTCGCGCCCGCAATGGCGGTTCCGCGCCACACGCCCGCTGACCGACGAAGAACGCCAGGCCATTATTGCCATCCAGCCCTACCCGACCCGTGATCCGCAGCCACTGAACCTCAGCAGCAGCGCCTGGCTGCGTCAATCCACAGCCATCGCCGAAACCGGCTGGAACGTGGAAATCCTCGCCCCACAGTCGCTGATCAACCGCCCGGTGCGCACCGTGGTGGCCGTCGGCGGCGCGACATTGCTGGTGCTGATGCTGCTGCTCGGCTTGATGATGCAGCGCCGTCGCCATTATCTGGAGCGCATCGCCTTCGAAGCCAAGGCCCGCCGCGAGCTGGAAATGCGCGTGGCCGAGCGGACCAGCGACCTGGAGGGCCTGAATCGGCGCCTGAAACAGGAAGTGCTGGAGCGCGAACACGCCCAGCAGGAACTGGTACGCGCCCAGGACGACCTGGTACAGGCCGGTAAACTCTCGGCGCTGGGCACCATGTCGGCCAGCATCAGCCATGAACTGAACCAACCCCTGGCGGCGATTCGCAGCTACGCGGAAAACGCTGAAGTGCTGCTCGACCATGAACGCACCGCCGATGCCCGCGGTAACCTCAAGTTGATCAGCGAACTGACCGGGCGCATGGCGTCGATCATCGCGCACTTGCGCGCGTTCGCCCGCCGCGACCGCCACGCGCCGGAAAGCGTGGCGTTGCAACCGGCGCTGGACGATGCGCTGGCGTTGCTGGGCAAGCGGCGGCGCTCAATGGAGGTGGAATTGATCCGCGACCTGCCCGAGGCGACCTTATGGGTACAGGCCGGTGAAACCCGTCTGCGCCAGGTGCTGGGCAACCTGCTGGCCAACGCCCTCGACGCCCTCACCGAAAAAGGCCCGCCGCGCAAACTCTGGCTGAGTGCCCAAACCACCGACCAGGGCGTCAACCTGTACATCCGCGACAACGGCCCGGGCTTTTGCATGGAAGCCCTGGGCCGCGCCAGCGAGCCGTTCTACACCACCAAGACACGCACCCAGGGCCTGGGCCTTGGCCTGGCCATCTGTGAAACCCTGATGCGTGCGTTCGGCGGCGAGCTGCTGTTCGCCAACCGCAAGGAAGGCGGCGCGCTGTTAACCTTGAAATTGCGCGCCGGCTCGCCGGGCGTCAGTGTGCAACCGTCCGAGGACCGCAGTGTATGAGTATCGATAACCAGATTCAGGTGGTGCTGATCGACGACGATCCCCATTTGCGTCAGGCGCTATGCCAGACCCTGGACCTCGCCGGGCTGAAAGTGCTGACCCTGGGCGAAGCCAGCGGCCTTACCGCGCGCCTGTCGCGGGACTGGCAGGGCGTGGTGGTCAGCGATATCCGCATGCCCGGCATGGACGGCCTGGAGCTGCTCGCCGAACTGCACGGCCAGGACCCGGACCTGCCGGTGCTGCTGATCACCGGCCACGGCGACGTGCCGCTGGCGGTGCAGGCCATGCGCGCCGGCGCCTACGACTTCCTTGAAAAACCCTTCGCCAGCGACGCGTTGCTCGACAGCGTACGCCGCGCCCTGGCCTTGCGCCGCCTGGTGCTGGACAACCGCAGCCTGCGCCTGGCCCTCAGCGATCGGCAGCAACTGAGCACGCGCCTGGTCGGGTATTCGCCGCAGATGCTGCGCCTGCGCGAGCAAATCGGTGCGCTGGCGGCGACCAAGGCCGATGTGCTGATCCTCGGCGAAACCGGCGCCGGCAAAGAAGTCGTCGCCCGGGCCTTGCACGATCTTTCGAACCGGCGCAGCGGCCCGTTCGTGGCGATCAACGCCGGGGCACTGGCCGAGTCGGTGGTGGAAAGCGAACTGTTCGGCCATGAACCCGGCGCGTTTACCGGCGCGCAGAAGCGCCGTATCGGCAAGTTCGAATTCGCCAACGGCGGCACGCTGTTTCTCGATGAAATCGAAAGCATGAGCCTGGACGTGCAGGTCAAGCTGCTGCGCCTGCTGCAGGAGCGGGTGGTCGAGCGCCTGGGCGGCAACCAGTTGATCCCGCTGGACATCCGCATCATCGCCGCCACCAAGGAAGACCTGCGCCAGGCCGCCGACCAGGGCCGCTTCCGCGCCGACTTGTATTACCGTCTCAACGTCGCGCCGCTGCGCATTCCACCGCTGCGCGAACGTGGCGAAGACGCGCTGATGCTGTTCCAGCACTTCGCCGACGAAGCCAGCAGCCGCCACGGCCTGCCGCTGCACGAGCTGCAACCGGGGCAACGCGCCCTGCTGTTGCGCCACAGTTGGCCGGGCAATGTGCGCGAACTGCAAAACGCCGCCGAACGCTTCGCCCTGGGCCTGGAACTGGCCCTGGACAGTACGCCGGACGATCCGTCCACCAGCACCCTGACCTCCACGCCTGGCGGTTTGAGCGAGCAAGTCGAACAATTCGAAAAAAGCCTGATCGCCGCCGAACTGACCCGCCCCCACAGCTCCCTGCGCAGCCTCGCCGAAGCCCTCGGCGTGCCACGCAAGACCCTGCACGACAAATTGCGCAAACACGGCCTGAACTTCGCCGACAGCGCCCACCACAGCGCAGACGACGAATGACCCCGTCCACCCACCAAGAGGCCGCCATGAGCCGCGACAGCCGTTACCTGGAATCCATCCTCCATCACGACATCCCCCTCACTCGGGAAATGGGGCTCAAGGTGCTCGACTGGCAACACCACCAGCTGCAACTGCATCTGCCCTTGCAAGCCAATATCAACCACAAGAGCACCATGTTTGGCGGCAGCCTCTATTGCGGCGCCGTCCTGGCAGGCTGGGGTTGGTTGCACCTGAGACTGCGCGAAGACGGCATCGAAGACGGGCACATCGTGATTCAGGAAGGACAGATCAGTTATCCGTTGCCGGTGACGCAGGATGCGACGGTGATTTGCACGGCGCCGGAGGAGAAGGTGTGGAAGCGCTTCGTGGCGACCTACAAACGCCATGGCCGGGCGCGGTTGGCGCTGGACACATGGATTGTGAATGAAGGCCGCGAAGACCGCGCAGTAACCTTCACCGGCCAGTACGTCCTGCACCGCTAGCCGCCATTATCCAAAGCAAATGTGGGAGGGGGCTTGCCCCCGATAGCAGTGTGTCAGACAACCCGCTTCTGACTGTTACACCGCAATCGGGGGCAAGCCCCCTCCCACATTTTGTTTTGCTGTGACTTAAGACCTGGCCAGGCTCAACAAGCGTTCACGCCATGCCGCCTTGGCCGGCAACGCCAGAAAGAACGGGTTCAGCAACGATTCCCGCGCCGGGTAGCTGAACGGCTTGCCGTTCAACTCCAGTACCGCGCCCCCCGCCCCTTCCAACACACCTTGCGCCGCCGCGGTATCCCACTGCGACGTCGGCGCCAGGCGCGGATAACAATCGGCACTGCCTTCGGCCAACAGGCAGAACTTCAACGAACTGCCGATATTCGCCAGTTTCAGCTCACCCAAACCCTGGCTCAACCCCTCCAGCAAACGCTCCTGCTCCGGGCTGGTATGCCGGCGGCTGGCAACCACAGTAAAGGCTTCACCCGCAGCCGGCGTCTGGCGCACCTGGATCTGCCTGGGCGCGGCATTTACATCCGAGCGCCAGGCTCCCAGGCCCGCGCCGCCGAAGTAGCAACGACCGCTGGTGGGCATCGAGACCACGCCGAACACCACACGGCCCTGCTCGATCAAGGCGATATTGACCGTGAACTCTTCACTGCCGCTGATGAATTCCTTGGTGCCGTCCAGCGGGTCCACCAGCCACCAGCGCTGCCAGCCGGCGCGCACGCTCTGGTCGATATCGGCGTCTTCTTCGGACAGCACCGGAATGCTCGGGTCCAGCGCCGTGAGACCCGCGAGAATCAGATGATGCGCGGCGAGGTCGGCGGCCGTCACCGGCGAATCATCCGCCTTGGCGGTCACCGCCACATCGGCACGCCAGTACGGCAGGATGGCTTCACCGGCCTGGCGCGCCAGTTCAATGACCGGCGCGATAAACGGATGGCCCAGAAACAATTCGCTCATAAGGTAAACACCCCACGCTGGGTCAGCAGGTCTCGTACCAGATACAGCGCGGCCAGCGCCCGGCCCTCGCTGAACTGCTCGTTCTGCGCCAGTGCCGACAGCTCACGCAGGTTGACCCGCTCCACGCGCATAGGCTCAGGCTCATCGCCTTCCAGGCGCTCTTCGTACAGATCAGTGGCGAGCACCACCTGGATTTTCTGGCTCATATAGCCGGGTGACAGCGACAGCTCGGTGATATGTTCCAACTGGCGTGCGCCATAGCCGGCCTCTTCCTTGAGTTCGCGGTCCGCCGCCGCCAGCACATCCTCGCCGGGCTCGATCAAGCCCTTGGGCAAGGACAGCTCATATTCATCGGTGCCGCCGCAGTACTCTTCCACCAGCAATGCGTGGTCTTCGTCGATCATCGCCACGATCATCACCGCGCCATAACCCGCACCACGGCCCACCAGACGTTCGTAGGTGCGCTCAACGCCATTGGAAAAGCGCAATTGCACTTCCTCCACGCGGAACAAACGGCTACTGGCGACTATTTCGCGGGCGAGGACGGTGGGTTTCTGGCGCATAAACGGCTCCTTGGCGTGATCGGGTTACTATACCGTGGCTTTTCCGATTGTCTGTGTCGGATATCTTTACTTACATGAGAACGCCCCATGCCCTCTTTGCCCTGGCACGCCATCGACACTGTCCTGCTGGACATGGACGGCACCTTGCTCGACCTGCATTACGACAACCACTTCTGGATGGAGCACCTGCCGCAACGCTACGCCGAGCTGCACGGCGTGAGCCTGGCCATGGCGCAAATGGAATTGCAGCCGCTGTTCGAGCGTAACGCCGGACAGTTGCAATGGTATTGCCTGGATTTCTGGAGCGCAGAACTTGCAATCCCCGTGCGCGAACTCAAGCTGGAAACCGCCCACCTGATTGCCCTGCGCCCGGACGCCGATACTTTTCTGGCAGCGATCAAGCAGGCCGGCAAGCGCGTGATCATGATCACCAACGCTCATCGCGATTCGTTGTCCTTGAAGTTGGAGCGCATCGAGTTGGCGCCGTACTTCGAACGACTGATCAGCTCCCACGATTACGGTTTTCCCAAGGAGAACCCGCAGTTCTGGGAAGCGCTGCAAGCAGACATCGACTTCGACCCGGCCCGGAGCCTGTTTATCGACGACACCTTGCCGATTCTGCGCAGTGCCAGGGATTTCGGGGTGGCCCATTTGCTGGCAGTCAAAGAGCCCGACAGCAAAAAGGGGCCAAAGGACACTGCAGAGTTCGCAGCCGTCGGGAATTATCGAGAACTTATTACCGGGCTTTGAGCGAGTGTGGGAGGGGGACACGCCCTAATACCAATCTGTAGGAGCGAGCTCGCTCGCGAAAAACGTCAACGATAACGCGTATTTCCTGCATAAACGCGGTGCCTGTGAGTTTTTCGCGAGCAAGCTCGCTCCTGCAAAAAGGGCGAGCTTCCTCGTTTTATCCTGCGTATTACTCAGGGATACGCAGGGTCTGGCCTGGGTAGATTTTGTCCGGGTGCGACAACATGGGCTTGTTGGCCTCGAAAATCTTGTTGTACTGATTGGCGTTGCCGTACACCGTCAGGGAAATCGCGCTGAGGGTGTCGCCTTTTTTCACAACCACGAAACGCGCAGCGGTAACCGCCGGGCCGGAGACGGTGATCTTGTCTTCGACACTGCCGACACCTGCGATATTACCGGCCGCCAGGATGATTTTTTCTTTCTCTTCCTGAGTTGCGACTTCGCCCGTCACCGTGACTTTGTCACCCTCAACGGTGGCCTGCACATTCGGATTTCCAAGGCCAACCTTGGAGATGTGGTCCTTCAACTGCTCACTGGCGTTGGCATTACCCGGCGTCAGCAGATCAATCAATTTCTCGCCTGCTTCCTTAACAAAACTGAAAATACTCATGGTGCGCTCTCCTTGGGTTTAAGTACCTGATGCCCAAGACTAGACCAGTCCCAAAGATCTGGGTTCCGGGTCACTCCTTGACTAAAAAACGAACCTTGATCGACGCTATCTATCAATACATCAATACTGGCGATTAGACGCGACCCTTTGTCGCGCCTAGTCTGAACACTGATCAATCCGCCGGTGGTATTGCCCCATGAACGCCAAGCGCCCCACCTGCGCGGCGCCCGCCCTCGAAACGCCAGCGCCCGCTGCCAGCCAGAGCTATCAGTACAGCAATCTGGAACACACCGACGTCGGCAGCACTGCGCTGGCCGAAGAAGTGGCGTTGGCAATTGCCTACAACGATATCAGCCAGGCCGTCATGCTGGTGACGCCGACCGACCTTGAGGATTTTATCGTCGGTTTCAGCCTTGGCAGCGGCATCATCCGCGACGTTAGCGACATATACGATCTGAAGCTCAGTGGTTCGGGTTCCGCCCAGTATGCTCAGGTACAGATTTCCAGCCGTGCATTCTGGAACCTCAAGCAACAGCGTCGCCAATTGGCCGGTACCAGCGGCTGCGGCCTGTGCGGTGTCGAAGCGGTGGAGCAGGCCTTGCCCGACCTTCAGGTGCTGCCCGGGGCGCCCTTGCCACCGGCCGAATGGCTCGATGGCCTGCGCCAGCGCATCGGTGCATTCCAGCCGCTGGGCCAACACAGCGGCGCGGTGCATGCGGCGGTGTTCATGAACGGCCAGGGCGAATTGTTGATGGGCCGCGAAGACATCGGCCGGCATAACGCCCTGGACAAACTGATTGGCGCCTTGATTCGCCAAAAGATTCCGACCGACGGCGGGCTGGCGATTGTCACCAGCCGCTGCAGCCTCGAGTTGATCCAGAAAGTCCTGCGCGCGGGCATCCAGACCCTGGTCAGCCTGTCGTCGCCCACTGGCCTTGCCCTGCAATGGGCGCGCCGGCATAACCTCAATCTCATCCACCTGCCGCAGAAAAGCGCGCCGCGGGTCTACAGCCCTGCGATGGAGCACCAGCCATGAGCCTTCACCACCAAGCCGACCAGACCCCAACTCCACGCTATAAGCCCTATAAAGGCCCGGCCGGCGGCTGGGGTGCGTTGATCAGCGTGGCGCAAGCCTGGCTGACCAGCGACAACGCGCTGAAAAACCTGCGCATGATGCTCAAGACCAACCAGAACGGCGGCTTCGACTGCCCGGGCTGTGCCTGGGGCGACTCGCCGGAAAGCGGCATGGTCAAGTTCTGCGAGAACGGCGCCAAGGCCGTCAACTGGGAAGCCACCAAGCGCCGCGTGGACGCGGCTTTCTTCGCCAAGCACAGCGTTACCGCGCTGCTGGAACAAAGCGATTACTGGCTGGAATACCAGGGCCGTCTCACCGAGCCCATGCGCTACAACGCCGAGACCGACCGCTACCAGCCCATCAGTTGGGAAGCCGCGTTCGACCTGGTCGGCAAGCACCTCAATGCCCTGCCCAGCCCGGACATGGCCGAGTTCTACACCTCGGGCCGCGCCAGCAATGAAGCCGCCTACCTGTATCAGCTGTTCGTGCGCGCCTACGGCACCAACAACTTCCCGGACTGCTCGAACATGTGCCACGAAGCCAGCGGCGTCGCCCTGGCACAGAGTGTGGGCGTGGGCAAAGGCACCGTGACCTTTGATGACTTCGAACACGCCGACGCGATTTTCGTCTGGGGCCAGAACCCCGGCACCAACCACCCGCGCATGCTCGAGCCACTGCGCGAAGCGGTGAAACGCGGCGCCCAGGTGGTGTGTATCAACCCCCTGAAAGAACGTGGCCTGGAACGCTTCCAGCACCCGCAACATCCGCTGGAAATGCTCACCAACGGCGACAAGCCGACCAACACAGCCTATTTCCGCCCTGCCCTGGGCGGCGACATGGCCATTCTGCGCGGCATGGCCAAGTTCCTGCTGCTGTGGGAGCGCCAGGCCCTGGCCGAAGGCAAGGAAGCCGTGTTCGATCATGACTTCCTCAACGAACACACCGTTAACGTCCTGGACTATCTGGGCCAGATCGATGACACCTCTTGGGAGGAAATCGTCGAGCAGTCCGGCCTGACACTGGTGGAGATCGAACAAGCCGCGCGCATGTATGCCAAAGGCAAGAACGTGATCATGTGCTGGGCGATGGGCATTACCCAGCACCGTCACTCGGTGCCGACCATCCAGGAAATCGCCAACCTGATGCTGCTGCGCGGCAACATTGGCCGTCCAGGCGCTGGCCTTTGCCCGGTGCGTGGCCACAGCAACGTGCAGGGCGACCGCACCATGGGCATCAACGAGCGCCCACCGGCGGCGTTCCTCGACTCACTGGAGCGCCGCTTCCAGTTCCAGGTGCCGCGTACCAATGGGCACAACGTGGTCGAAGCCATCCACGCGATGCTCGAAGGCCGCGCCAAGGTGTTTATCGGCCTGGGCGGCAACTTCGCCCAGGCGACGCCCGACAGTACCCGCACCTTCGAGGCGTTGCGCAACTGCGACCTGACCGTGCAGATCAGTACCAAGCTCAACCGCAGCCACCTGATGCACGGTAAAGACGCCCTGATCCTGCCCTGCCTGGGCCGTACCGACATCGACATTCAGGCCGACGGCCCGCAAGCGGTGACGGTGGAAGACTCGTTCAGCATGGTCCACGGCTCCAATGGCCAGTTGCAGCCGCTGTCGAAACTGATGAAATCGGAGCCTGCAATCCTGGCCGGCATCGCCGCCGCGACCCTGGGCAGCAAACCGGTAGACTGGAACTGGTTGGTCGCCGACTACGGCCGCATCCGCGACCTGATCGCCGATACCATTCCAGGCTTCAAGGACTTCAACGAGAAGATCAAACACCCCGGCGGCTTCTATCTGGGCAATTCCGCCGGCGCACGCCGCTGGAACACCCCATCGGGCCGCGCCAACTTCCGGCCGAACATCCTGCCCAAGGACCTGATTCATGAGCGCACCCACGCCACAGGGCGGGTGCCGGACCTGATCATGCAGTCGATGCGCTCCCACGATCAGTACAACACCACTATCTATGGCCTGGACGACCGTTATCGCGGGGTCAAAGGGCAGCGGGATGTGCTGTTCGTCAACGAAGCCGACATCATCCGCCTGGGCTTCAAGCCAGGGCAGAAGGCAGACATCATCTCGTTGTGGGAAGACGGCCGTGAACGCCGTGTGAAAGGCTTTACCCTGCTGGCGTTCGATATCCCGGCCGGGCAGGCGGCGGCTTACTATCCGGAAGTGAACCCGCTGGTGCCGTTGGAAAGCACGGGAGAGGGCAGCCATACGCCAACGTCGAAGTTTGTCGCGATTCGTTTGGAAGCGGCGAGTGACACAGGCTTGATCATGGCGCGCTCGGCCTGACTTGCCCTAATGCCAGTCAGTTAAGCGTAGACCGCCCTCTGTAGGCGCCCCCCTCGCTCCTACAAAAAGCCTTAACTGACAGGCATTGGGGCTAGCCCCGCGAAGAGGCCAGCATTTTCAGCGCACATTTTACAGGCACAAAAAAGGCCGCTTTTACCTAAAAGCGGCCGTTCCGAAGTAACTAAAGACCCGTAAAAACAATTTAAGTTCCCTATACAAAACAGTAACTTAACACATTGTATACAACTTCTGCCGCCGGTCGGATTTCGATTGTCAGCGTCTCGATACAACCTCAGGATCGCGCCGTCATCCCCTTGAGGTTTCCCTGAATGAAGTTCTCCTCGATTCTCTTGTTGTCCCTTGGCCTGGTCAGTGGCGCAGCCATGGCCGGCGGCACCACCGAAGCCGGTGTAGGCGGCGCATTGGGCGGGGTTCTAGGCTCGGTTGTCGGCCAGCAGTTGGGCGGCAACACCGGTTCGGCCATTGGCGCGGCGCTGGGTGGCGCGGGCGGTAGTGCGGTCGGCGCCGACAAGCGCAGCCGTGGCGAAGCCGCCATTGGCGGCGCACTGGGCGCAGCCGGCGGCAACGTGGTCGGCCGCAGTGTCGGCGGCGGCACCGGCGCACTCATCGGCTCGGCGGCCGGCGGCGGTGCAGGTGGCGCACTGGGCAACTACATGGGCAACAAGAGCGATGACGATGACCGCCGCTATCGTGGCCGTGACGACCGTCGCTACTACCGCGATGATCACCCAGGCCGCGGTCATGCCTATGGGCATCGCAAGAACAAGCACAAGCGCCATCATCGCTATGATGACTAACGCCTGACGAACACAGAAAATCCCATGTGGGAGGGGGCAAGCCCCCTCCCACATTTGGTCAGGCGACCAACCGCTGCAACGCCTCGCGCAACAGCCCCGGAATCGTCACCGGCTGGTTCGAGGCCCTATCGACAAACACATGCACAAAGCGCCCCGCCGCACAGGCCTCCTCCTCGCCGGCCTTGAACACCGCCAACTCATACTGCACAGAACTGTTGCCCAACTTGCCCACCCGCAAGCCGATTTCGATGCGCTCGGGAAAAGCGATCGACGCAAAATAATCACACGCTGAACTCACCACAAACCCAACCACTTCACCGTCATGGATATCCAACCCGCCTTGTTCGATCAGGTAGGTATTCACTGCGGTGTCGAAGAAGCTGTAGTAGGTCACATTGTTCACATGGCCATACACATCGTTATCGTGCCAGCGCGTGATGATCGGCTGAAAGTGGGGATAGTCGGCACGTTGTGGCACTGAGTCAGGCATGGGCACCTCGGGTGAAAATGGGTTTACAGATCATTCAAATGGGCCTCGGCCCATTCGCGTACCTCGGCGTAGGGGTAGTCCTCCAGTGCGGCGAAACCGGGAATGCCCCGCGCTTTCAACTTGGTGAACAACGGCACGCTGATTCCGCCCAGAAAGCGTGTCAGGCGTTCGGCACCCGGTAACTGGCCAGTGTGCTCATGATGCCTGTGGATAAAATCACCGCACAGCCCCATGAAGTTTTTATCCACAAGCGGCGGCAGGCTCGGCGGCGCCGGCAAGTGCGCGACATGTCCGTGACACACCGAGCAGTGCCCGCAACGCTGCGGTGCGTTTTCATCGCCAAAATACAGTGCCAGACGTTGCCCAAGGCAGCGCTCGGTGGCGAACAGATCGAGCATGGCGTGAATCCGCGCCACCTCCGTCGTCTCATGGCGCTTGAAGCCCGTGTATAACTCGTTGCTCAACACCTGCGCATCGAAATCGGTGTCCAGCAGGCTGTAGACCTCGGTCATCTGCTTGCTTTCCAGCTCGATCAGGCCCTGCTCCTGAAAGTAATCCAGCGCCTTCACCACCCGGCTGCGCTCGGCATTGTGCTGCTGATACAGCGCGTCGAAATCCACCGTTGCCCAGGTTTTTGCGCGTTTGCACACCTGGATGATCGCCGCGACAAATTGCTGCCGCTCGCCGGAGAAACGTGCGAGCAAGGCCTCGGGTTCGATCAGGTACTTGAAACGGTATTCGGCATAAAACGCGTAGCGCGGCGCGATCACGCCCTTGAGCTCCAACTGCACCAGCAGGGTCTTCAACGGCAGCTCGCGAATATTGCTGTGGTCCGACAACGACCTCAGCAAAAACTCCCACTGGCCCTCGCCACGTGCGGCCTGCAATTCTTCCAGCACCCGACGGATACCCTCCTGCTCCGGCGTATCGCCGTACACGAAGTTCTCCAGCACATTGAGGCTGTCGCGGTTGGCCAGCACCAGACAGTCGGAGGGCCGCCCATCGCGACCGGCGCGGCCGATTTCCTGGCTGTAGTTCTCGATGGATTTTGGCAGGTCGAAGTGCACCACGTTACGGATGTCACTTTTGTCGATGCCCATGCCAAACGCGATGGTGGCGACGATGCAGTTGGAGCGCCCGCCCATGAAACGCTGCTGGATGCCCTCGCGTTTATCGTGGGGCAGCCCGGCGTGATACGCCTCGGCCTGGATGCCATTGCGGTTCAGGTGCTCGGCAATCTGCTCGGCGGTTTTCTGCAGGGTGACGTAGACGATGCTGGGCTGGTCGGCCCGCTCGCTCATCCATTGCACAAGGCGACGGCGCTTGTCCGCGCCGCTCACCGGCTCCACCAGCAAGTTGAGGTTGGGCCGGTAGAAGCCGGTGGTAATCACGTCCTGCGGCGCAATCGCAAACTTGCCCTGCATATCGGCAATCACGCTGGGAGTGGCGGTGGCCGTCAGCAGCAGCGCCTGCGGGATCTTGAACTGGCGCTGGTAGTCCGGCAGCTTCAGATAGTCCGGACGAAAGTTGTGGCCCCATTCGGAAATGCAGTGCGCCTCATCCACCACCAGCAAGGAGATCTGCACGCTTTGCAGGAAGTTTCGAAAGCGCTCGTTCTTCAAGCGCTCCACGGAAATCATCAGGATTTTCAGCTCGCCCGAACGCGCACGGGCCATCACATCGTTGGCATCATCGCGGCTCTGGGCCGAATCGATACTGCCCGCTGAAATACCGTGGCGCTTGAGGAAACCCAACTGGTCCTGCATCAACGCCAACAGCGGCGACACCACCAGCGTCAGGTGCGGCAGCAGTACGGCTGAAAGTTGATAACACAGCGACTTGCCAGACCCGGTCGGGAAAATCGCAGCCGCCGAGCGACCGGCCAATACGGCGCTGACTGCTTCTTCCTGGCCCGGACGAAACTGCGGATAACCGAAGACCTGCTGGAGGGTGTCGTGCATAGGCTGTCACTCCATTGACCGTTGAACGTGGCTTAAAAACGTAGCCCAGTAAGTTCAGCGAATCGAGAAAGGTCGCATGGAAAAAAGAGACAGGATGATACACAGGGTGAGGGATGGCCCAGGGCCGAAGTGGGATTTTTCCGTGGGAATAGCAGGAGGCGGCAGAACCAGATGTAGGGAGAGGGCTTGCCCACGCTCCCATGTTAGGGTTGTTGGTGGTTTTTTAACCTGTCTGTGCATTGATGCATTGCGCTACAATCAAAGCCTTGCTAACCAGGAGTACGCTGCAATGAGCGAACTGACGTTTGAGCAAAAACAGGATCATTACCACAAGATCCGCCGTTCCAACTACCTGGCCAGCCTGCGCCTGGAAGGGTTCGACACCCAACCGGCCGACGTCGACAAACCGCTGCCGACCCGCGAAGCCGTCCTTGCCAAGTACCGCAGCACCCAACGCTGATGCTCGACAAATACGGGGTGGGCCAGGATCCGTACTGCTACCCCGGTAGCAGCGTCCTGCGCAACCGCCTCGATTTGCTCGACGAAACCAGCCTGCACCAGGCCGAGCGGGAATTATCCGAAATTGCCATAGGCAACCTCCCTCTTTTCCCGCCGCCCTACGACCTTGACCGTCTGCAACACATCCACCGCACCCTGTTTGGCGATATCTACGATTGGGCTGGCGAACTGCGCAGCGTCAACATCCAGAAGGGCGAAACGCTGTTCTGCACCCCGGAACGCATCCCGCCGGAAGCGGCGAAGATCATTCGGCATATGGAGGAAGCGAACTGGTTCGTTGGCGTAAGCCAAGCCGAACTGGTAAAGCGGATTGCCGAGGCCTACGGCGACCTCAACGTCATCCACCCCTTCCGCGAAGGCAATGGCCGGGCGCAACGGATTCTGTTTGAACAAATCATCGTGAATGCCGGATTTTCGGTGAACTGGTGGCTGGTGAAACATACGGCATGGATACCGGCGAATATCGATGCGGTGGCGTGTGATTATCGGGGGCTGGAGGCGATTTTTGAGCGGTGTATCAGTAGGCCACGCTAAACAGCCTTTTGCCTGTATTGCACCATCACACCACACCCACCTATAGTTCGCCCCTCGCTGCAAAATCAGCGACCGGGTTTGGTCACCCGGTTACAGAGATCGCATACGCACCCTCAGATGTCGTAGGCACTTCCGTGCCCACACGCTTCATGGCGGCTGTGTTTGGGACGCCTTCGGGCGTACCGGGTGATCCCTGCCGGTTGACCAACCTGGACACAGTCCGCCGCCCACCAACGTATCCGCGCAGCTACGGACCTGCTCGAAACCTTCTCCTGCCTGACCTTCGAGCACGCCGACCTCAAAGACATTTCACACATCATCAACGCCTTGTACCTGCTGGTTCAGGACGGCTGTGATTTGCTGGAAGCCGCGCAACACGTACAACTGCAACCTGAACAGACGCAAATCTAAGCAACGCGCTATGTAGGAGCGAGCTTGCTCGCGAAAATCGTCAACGATGACGCGGTAAATCAGAAAAAAACCGGCGTCCTTGAGTTTTTCGCGAGCAAGCTCGCTCCTACAATTGAGCGGCTTCGACTGTTAAATCATTGCCAAGCCATAAATGCCGAAGTCCGCTGTAGGAAACCGCCAAACGTTGCGCCATCCCTTTCCCAAACTGCTGCAAAGACCCGCTCAACCCTCTACAGAAGTTACCCGCAGCTGACTGAAAATAGCGCCCTCTCAACTTTTTGGGCAGAAACCTGTGAATATCGAAAGGACTCAATACATCGGGCACTATGGGGTCATCTTCATAGTGACTCGCTTTACTGTTTTACCTGACAATCGGCATTCTTTAGACAATCTATGCCTGCTTGAAGGAGGCATAGGGCTTCAGCGCTCAACACGCTCAATGCATGTTGACTCGGACGAGTCTTAGTAACATGGCCCTTTACCTTCAATCTGCGTCTTTTCTCGTTATCTATTGGGTGCTGCACTACCAAATCACAGACCCAATGCTCAGAAGACGCTTCGCAGTCATATGTCTGGCAACAGGCCTGATTTTGACGTTCCTACTACCCTACGTAGCGGTGATTCTCAGAATACCCCTCCTACCTGTCTTTATATTCCTGATAGGCTTGGCACTCTTCATCACCCGAAACAAATACCGCTTCCACCGCAACCAGCCGCCTCACCCACTCCTGCGTGCCCCCACCATGAACCTCGCCCCCGGCTTCCCCGAAGACCCCGTCATGCAGCAACTCCTGCAACTGCTGCACGAAGAAATTGGCCTGCCGAAGCACAAGACCATCCGCCTGCAAACCTCACTCAACTTCGACCTGGACTGTGATGGCAATGAGGCCAAGCAACTGATGGAAGCGCTGGAACAGGAATTCGCGCTCGACCTGGGCGACTTCGACACTTATCGTTACTTCAACCCGCCGGTGTTTGATGTCTTTCTCAAACGTCGGGCCAAGGGCCGTGGCGAAAAAGTGCCGCTGACGATCAACATGCTCTACCTCGCGATCAAGACCCACAGCTGGAATACGCAAACGCTGGAAAACCTGGGCTGACCTTAAGTACACCGAGAATCAAGTGTGGGAGGGGGCTTGCCCCCGATAGCAGTGTGTCAGGTGATCAACTTTTGACTGTTACACCGCAATCGGGGGCAAGCCCCCTCCCACATGGGGTCTGTGCAAATCCGGCGAGAGCGATACAACCTGTCGCGCACAAAAAAGCCGCCCACGAGGGGCGGCTTTTTCACAACTTACGAATCTTACAACTTAGGCCCTGCAGCCTTGATCGCATCACTCACTTCAAATTTCTTGAAGTTCTCGACGAACAACCCGGCCAGCGCCTTCGCTGCTTCATCGTAGGCAGCCTGGTCAGCCCAGGTGTTACGTGGGTTCAACAGGCCGGTCTCAACGCCCGGTACGGCCAATGGCACGTCGAGGTTGATGGTGTCGAGGTGCTCAGTTTCGGCACCGATCAACGCTCCGCTCTGGATCGCTGCGATGACGCCGCGAGTGGTCGGGATGTTGAAGCGTTTGCCGACACCGTAGCCGCCGCCGGTCCAGCCGGTGTTGACCAGGTAGACCTTGGAGCCGAAGCCACGGATGCGCTTGATCAACAGCTCAGCGTATTCACCGGCCGGGCGTGGGAAGAACGGTGCGCCGAAGCAGGTGGAGAAGGTCGACTTGATGCCGCTGCCCGAACCCATTTCGGTCGAGCCCACCAATGCGGTGTAGCCGGACAGGAAGTGGTAGGCCGCTTGTTCTTCGCTGAGGATCGACACGGGCGGCAATACGCCGGTCAGGTCGCAGGTCAGGAAGATCACCGCGTTGGGCTCGCCGCCCAGGTTCTTCTCGGAACGCTTGGCAACGTGCTCCAGCGGGTAGGCGGCGCGGCTGTTCTGGGTCAGGCTGACATTGGTGTAGTCAGCATGCCCGGCCTCGTCGATAACGACGTTTTCCAGCACGGCGCCGTGCTTGATGGCCTTCCAGATAACCGGCTCGTTCTTCTCGGACAGGTCGATGCACTTGGCATAGCAACCGCCTTCGATGTTGAACACCACGCCTTCGCCCCAACCGTGTTCGTCGTCACCGATCAGGTAGCGGCTTTCGTCGGCGGACAGGGTGGTTTTACCGGTACCCGACAGGCCGAAGAACAGGGTCACGTCGCCTGCTTCGCCAATGTTGGCGGCGCAGTGCATCGGCAAGACGTCGGAGGCCGGCAGCAGGAAGTTCTGCACCGAGAACATGGCTTTCTTCATTTCACCGGCGTAACGCATGCCGGCGATCAGCACTTTTTTCTGGGCGAAATTGAGGATCACGCAACCGTCGGAGTTGGTGCCGTCACGCTCTGGCACGCACTCGAAGTTGGCCACGTTGAGCACTTGCCACTCGTCACGACCGGCCGGGTTGTACCGGGCCGGGTTGATAAACAGGCAACGACCGAACAGGTTCTGCCAGGCAGTCTGGGTGGTCATTTTCACGGCCAGGTAGTGGTCTTCGGAAGCCCCTACGTGAACGTGGGACACGAAGTGCTCCTGCGCGTTGTTGAAGGCTTCTACGCGGTTCCACAGGGCATCGAACTTGTCGGCCGGGAACTTGCGGTTGATCGGGCCCCAGGCGATTGCGTCCTGGGTAGTAGGCTCTTCAACGATGAAGCGGTCGACCGGCGAACGGCCAGTGCGGTGACCCGTTTCTACGACCAGCGCGCCAGTATCGGCAAGCACGCCTTCACCGCGCTGCAGGGCTTCTTTGACCAGATCGTCAACACTCAGATCGGTGTATACGGCGTTATTGGCTTGCGTCATGAGGTTCCCCGTCGGCCTGTGGCCGAGTGCTCCAAACGTTTTGTAGTAGAAAGTTGCGCACTACTACCGCGAAAAAAGTGGGCCGGATTATGCCAGAAAAGCCCAAAAAGAGTAGGGCCCTCCCGTCAGAACGCCTCTAATCCGGCATTTGGCAGGTGATTTACCTGTGCTTAAACGTTTTAGTGACGGGTGTCGGAAGGGGTGTCGCTGCCTGCACCGGCGAATAATTGGGCAACATCGGCGGCATCGAACAGATAACGCTCGTTGCAGAACTGGCAGTCGATCTCGATATGACCACCGTGTTCCACCACCAGATTTTGCGCATCTTCCAGGCCAAGGCTGACCAGGGCATTGGCTGAACGCTCGCGCGAGCAGCTGCAATTGAAGCGCAGGGACTGCTCGTCGAACAGGCGCACCGCTTCTTCGTGGTACAGGCGGTGCAGGATGGTCTCGTTGTCCAGGCCCAGCAATTCTTCAGCAGTCAGGGTGCCGGCCAGGGCGGTCAGCTTGCGCCAGCTATCGGTGCGCTCATCCTCGTCCTTGATACGGTCAGCCGGCAATTGCTGCAACAACAGGCCGCGAGCGCGCTTGCCGTTGGCGTTGAGCCAGAACTTGGTGCCGACCTGCTGGGACATGACGAAATAGTTGGTAAAGCAGTCCGACAGGGTCTCGCCGTCCAGATCAACGATGCCCTGGTAGCGCTGGCCCTCGGTGGGGTCAACGGTGATGGCCAGCACGCCATCGGCCATCAGCTCGGAGAACGTGGCATCCGGGGTAATCCGGTCGACGTCATAGCGGGCCAGGCCACGGATTTCGCGCTCGCTGGAACACTCGATCATCAACATCGGGATCGGACCTTCGGAACGCGCCTGCAGGATCAGCAAGCCATCGAATTTCATCGTGCCCACCAGCAGCGCAGCGGCCGCCATCAACTCACCGAGCAATTGCGCGACCGGCTCCGGATACGCGTGTTTGGCAAGGACTTCGGCATAGCTGAGCTCCAACGAGACCAGCTCGCCGCGGGCGTCGTTCTCGTCAAAGATAAAGCGTTGGGTGAAGTCGGTATCCGGTAGATCAGTCATAGGTTTGGGTATCTGAAGTGATGACAAAATGATTACAACGTTTATAAAATTAAACGCTTTAGCACCACATTGGTGCGATTTCTCCTGAAACAAGGAGCTAGAGAGCGATGAGGGACAGTTTATGAACAATCCGGGTTTGTTCCAAGCGAACTGGAACCTCCGGCGATGGGCTCTTTGCAATCTAGTCGCTATCGGACTGCTGTGTTTCTGGCTGTGGCCCACGGGCCAGATGCTGTGTGTGATTTTCGACGAGTGGCTGTTTCACCTGCTCAATGGCCCGCTGGCCAGCAACTCGACCTGGCTGCACGTGTGGGCCGTGGCCAGCCTGCGGCCCTTCGATGCGATCGTCGGGGTGATTCTGCTGGCACTGCTGATTCGCGGCGACTGGGTGTTCAAGGTTATGCAGGTGCGCCAGGCGTTCTTTGGCTTCCTTGGTATTCTGCTGCTGTTGCTGTTTATCCGCATGCTGTTTTCCAAGCTCGCGGCGCACATGGGTTGGCAGCACAGCAGCCCGTCAATGGTGATCGACGGCGCGATTCAGATGAGCGACTTTTTCCCCGGGCTCGAGAAAACCTGGGAATTGAAAGACCGTTCGAGCCAGAGCTTTCCTGGCGATCATGCTTCGGTGTTGTTGATCTGGGCGATGTTCATGAGCGTGTTCGCCAAGCGCATCGGCCAGGTGCTGGTGATCTGGGGCCTGGCGCTGTTGTTCATGATGCCGCGGCTCGTAGCGGGCGCGCATTGGGGACAGGACGATTATATCGGCGGGGTATTGCTGGCGCTGTTAGCCCTGGGCTGGGGGTATTACACGCCGTTTGCGGCGAAAGTGTCGGGGTTCCTGTTGCGGGTAACCGCGCCGGTTTTCGGGTTGCTTGGCAAACTGCCGGTGATCGGGCGACTGAGCGTCATGCGCACGATCCCTTAACGATGCGGGCTAACTGTGGGAGGGGGCTTGCCCCCGATAGCGGCAGGTCAGCTACATATAAGTTGACTGATTCACCGCCATCGGGGGCAAGCCCCCTCCCACATTTTTGATCTCCTGCGGCGTGGAGATTGTGCAATCAATCATCATTGCCGCTGCCGCGAAACTTGAACAGGTCGCGACGCTGCTTCTTGCTCGGCTTGCCGTCGGTAGTCAGGCCTGAGGCCCCCGCCTTGCGCATGGCCGCGGCATTTTCCCGCTTGGCGATACTGGCTTCGGTTTCCGCGTACAACGCCTGTGCTTCAGGCGCACCCCGGCGCACGCTGGAGAGCGCTTGCACCACGACAGTCTTTTCATCAAACCCTGTACGAATCTGAAACTCATCGCCGACGCGCGGTTCCTTCCCCGGCTTGCAGCGCTCGCCGCGATGGTGCACCTTGCCGCTCTCGATGGCGGCCTTGGCCAGGGCACGGGTCTTGTAGAAACGCGCGGCCCACAGCCACTTGTCCAAACGGACCTTTTCTTCCTCTTCCTGCTTTTGAGCCACTTGAATTCCTCGCTCTGAAAAATGTCGCAACCTTACCGTTGAAACCCTTCGACGCATAAACCCCAAGGCTCACCTAAGATACGCCAGGTAGCACCCTGTTTTCGCGAGGATATGCCGTGACCGACTTTCCCCTTTCACTCACCTCGCCCAACCAGCGGTGCGTGGGTTGCCAGCAAAGCGAGCCGCTGGGGTTCGATTTTGCTTTCGCCTACCAGCCTATCGTAGACCTGCGTGACCGTTCGATATTTGCCCATGAAGCCTTGGTGCGCGGCACGCAGGGTGAAGGCGCGTTGTCGGTGCTGGCACATGTCAACGAAACCAATCGCTACCGCTTCGACCAGCGCTGCCGCACCCAGGCAATTGCCGGCGCCGCCGCCCTGGGCATGCAAACCTATCTTTCCATTAACTTCATGCCCAATGCCGTCTACCGTCCCGAACTGTGCATCCGCAGCACCCTCGACGCCGCCCGCGAGCACAATTTCCCGCTGGACCGCCTGATTTTCGAGACCCTGGAAAGCGAGCATGTAGATAACTATCGCCATTTGACGAATATTCTGCGTGAATACCGCCAATTCGGCTTCAAGACCGCCATCGACGATTTCGGCGCGGGCTATTCGGGGTTGAATCTGCTGGCCGATTTCCAACCTGACATGATCAAGCTCGACATGGCGCTGATTCGCGATGTCGACCAGGACCGTGTCCGCCAGGTGATCGTCCGGGGGATTGTCACAATCTGTGAGCAGTTGGGGGTTACTGTCATCGCCGAAGGCATCGAAAGTGCCGGTGAGCGGGACTTCCTCTCCGACTGTGGAATATTTCTGATGCAAGGCTACTGGTTCGCCAGGCCCACATTCAATGCCCTGGCCAAGGTTGCCCCTCAAGCCTGGACAAAATGACGGTACCCCTATTTGAAGACATTTGACCATTTGACCGTTGTGGGTCTGCGTGAGTGGGTGGCCCTTCCCGACCTGGGAGTGGCAGGCCTGCGCGCCAAGATCGACACCGGTGCCAGCACCTCAAGCCTGCACGCCACCGAGATCGAGCCGTTCGAACGCGACGGCGAGAAGTGGGTGCGCTTTACCGCGCACCTGGGCAGCGTAGTGCAACTGCGTCACCGGCGCTGCGAAGCGCCTCTGGTAACGATGAAAACCATCAAGAGTTCCAATGGCCATGCGCAGGTGCGCTACGTGATCAGCACCACCCTGGCGTTGGGCGATCGGGTGTGGCGAGTGGAATTCACCCTGGCCTGCCGCAAGGCCATGCGTTATCGCCTGCTGCTGGGCTCCAAGGCGCTGATTGACGGCCAGTTGGTCGTCAGCCCGGCCGTAAAATACGTACAAGACAAGCCGGTGTTCCCGGTTTCCACTATCTCTGCCCCAGGTGCCGCATGAAGATTGCTGTGCTGTCGCGAAACCCGCGTCTGTATTCCACCCGCCGCCTGGTCGAGGCCGGCACCGAACGTGGCCATGAAATGGTGGTGATCGACACGTTGCGGGCCTATATGAACATTGCCAGCCACAAGCCGCAGATCCACTACCGTGGCAAACCGCTGGAAGGCTTTGATGCGGTGATCCCACGCATCGGCGCCTCGGTGACCTTCTATGGCTGCGCAGTGCTGCGCCAGTTTGAAATGATGGGCGTTTTTCCGCTCAACGAGTCCGTGGCCATCGCACGTTCGCGGGACAAGCTGCGCTCGCTGCAACTGCTGTCGCGCCGAGGTATCGGCCTGCCGGTGACCGGCTTCGCCCACTCCCCGGATGACATCCCCGACCTGATCGAAATGGTCAATGGCGCGCCCCTGGTGATCAAGGTGCTGGAGGGTACCCAGGGCATCGGCGTGGTGTTGTGCGAAACGGCAACGGCAGCGGAGTCGGTGATCGAGGCGTTCATGGGCCTCAAGCAGAACATCATGGTGCAGGAGTACATCAAGGAAGCCGGCGGTGCGGATATCCGCTGCTTCGTGGTGGGCGACAAGGTGATTGCCGCCATGAAACGCCAGGCCAAGCCGGGCGAATTCCGTTCCAACCTGCACCGTGGCGGCAGCGCCAGCCTGATCAAGATTACTCCGGAGGAGCGCATGACCGCATTGCGTGCAGCCAAGGTCATGGGGTTGGCCGTGGCAGGTGTGGATATCCTGCGCTCCAACCACGGCCCCCTGGTCATGGAGGTGAACTCATCGCCGGGCCTGGAAGGGATCGAGACCACCACCGGCAAGGATGTGGCGGGGATCATCATTCAGCATCTGGAAAAAAATGGCGGGCCGAACATGACTCGGACCAAGGGCAAGGGCTAAAAGCTCTGCCCCTGACACAACATCAAACCAAATGTGGGAGGGGGCTTGCCCCCGATAACGGTGTGTCAGTCCGCACATAGGTGACTGACAATCCGCAATCGGGAGCAAGCCCCCTCCCACATTTGATCCATGTTGTTTGTCAGACTGCGTCTCTGGGCAACATCAACCCAAGCGGCAAGCGCACCCGAGCTTCCAGCCCGCCCCCTTCACGGTTGCGCAATTCAACATTGCCGCCATGCATCGAAGCAATCCGCCGCACAATCGCCAACCCCAAACCGGTCCCCTTGCCGCCTCGGGCGCGGTCGCCACGGGTGAACGGGTTGAAGATGGCTTCCAGTTCAGCCGGGTCGATCCCCGTGCCGCGATCCATCACGCTCAGCACGACATAGGGCGCCGCGCTGTCACCCGACACGTACGCCGCCACCTCCACATCCGAACCGGCATGATGCAGGGCGTTGCCGATCAGGTTGTTCAACAGGCGCTTCATCGACACCCTGCGCAAGGCAAACGGCTGAATCGGCTCCAGGCGCATGCGCACCTGCTCACCGCTCTGGTTGTAGGGCGCGACCACTTCACGCACCAGATCGGTGAGATCAACCTCCTCCACGACCTCATCACGCCCATCGCGGATGAACGCCAGGAACTGGTCCAGAATCGCGTCCATATCCTCGATGTCACGCACCATGTCATCGGTGAGGTCGGTATGGCTACCCATCAACTCCAAGGACAGGCGCAGGCGCGTCAACGGCGTGCGCAAGTCATGGGAGACCCCCGCCAGCATCAGCTCACGCTCGCGTCCGGCCTGTTCGACGTCTTCCGCCATCTGGTTGAACGCGCCGTACACCTCGGTCATTTCACTGGGTGTATCGCTGACCGGCAGGCGCACACTGCGCCCCTGGCCCAGTTGGCGGGCGGCAAATACCAGGCGCTTGAGCGGTTGGTTGAGCTGGCGCACAAAAATCCATGCGGACGCGGTTGAAAGCAGGCCGATGGCGAGAAACCAGCCCAACACGTTCCAGATTTTTTGCCCGCGCAGCGGATGCGGATACAGCGGGACCTTGATCCAGGCATCGCCCAGACTGGGCGCCTTCACCCAGAGCGCAGGCGAAACATGCATGCGCAGCCGCACCTCAGTGTCGTCGCCCAGCTCCGCCTGCATCTGGCGCTGGTAGATCTCACTGTAGGGCCAGTGCTGCTCGCCCTCGGGCACGCCGGCACCATCGACCCGGATCAGTGATGAAGCCTTGGCTACCTTTTCACGGTTCTCGGGGTCTACGGCCCAGTAGGCACGCAGCGTCAAGGCGACGCCATGGCTGTACTGCCGATCCACCAGCACGTCCTCGTTCATCAACAGATAAACCAGTGTGAGTGCCTTGGAAAACAGAACGACGATGAGCACCAACCAAAGGGTGCGGGAAAAGAAACTTTGCGGGAACCACAGCGGGGTTTTCATAGGAGACAGCTAGACACCTTGCAGGAACGAGCGGCGCTCGCAGAATTGCAGACGCCGGGCACCCCGTCGACCCTCATGGAATCAAACGCCGGGTGCCCGTCCCTGCAAATCATCGGTCACTTGGTTGCGGTGCCATCCGGCACAAACACATAACCCACACCCCACACCGTCTGGATATACCGCGGCTTGGAAGGGTCCGGCTCGATCATCCGGCGCAGTCGGGAGATCTGCACGTCGATGGAGCGCTCCAGGGCATCCCATTCGCGGCCACGGGCCAGGTTCATCAGCTTGTCGCGGGTCAGCGGCTGGCGAGCGTTCATCACCAGGGCCTTGAGCACCGCGAATTCGCCGGTGGTGAGCATGTGCACTTCGTCGCCACGCTTGAGCTCGCGGGTTGCCAGGGACAACTCGTAGTCGCCGAAGGTCACGCTTTCGTCTTCGCTGCCCGGCGCACCCGGTACCGGCGGTGCCTGGCGACGCAATACGGCCTTGACCCGTGCCATCAGCTCGTCAGGGTTGAACGGTTTGGCCAGGTAGTCGTCGGCGCCCAGTTCGAGGCCCTTGATGCGGCTCAGCTCATCGCCCTTGGCAGTGAGCATGATGATCGGGATCTGGTTGTTCACGCCACGCAGACGCTTGCAGGCGGTCAGGCCGTCTTCGCCAGGCAACATCAGGTCGAGCACGACCAGATTGAATACTTCACGCCCCAACAGGCGGTCCATCTGCTCGGTGTTCGGCACCGCGCGCGCCCGGTAGCCCTTGGAGTTGAAAAAACGCTCCAGCAGGCTGCTCAGCCCCGGATCGTCGTCAACGATGAGAATTTTTTCGCCTTCAGCAGTTTGTGCAGTGCTGCTCATTAGATGCTCCTCTTATCTCGGCGCGCATTATGGCCTAGCTGCCGTTATACGCACCGTGTGCATTGTTAGCAGATTTTTCCTCTACTACCAGCCAAGCCATGTCCTGCAACTACCGGCCCAGTAGCCCCCAAGGGCAGAACGCTGGTTATAATGCGGCGCTTTCGTGCAGGGCAACGTCAGATCGTTACCGTTTACTGCCGGGCTTTTTTTTACGCGCTTCTCGTGTTTTTTCGATTTCGAGGGTCAATAGGCAGCCTCTTGACCCAGGCAGCGGCGCCGGTCGGGCCGCTCAACCAGCCTCGCAAGGCCTTGTTTTCCGGGCCTGCGAGCGGCTTTTCAGAATTTCAGGTGGTTTTATGGACAGCATCAACAGCCGCATCGCCGAGGAACTCGGTGTACGCCCACAACAGGTCGAAGCGGCCGTCGCGCTACTGGATGAGGGCTCCACGGTACCTTTCATCGCCCGTTACCGAAAAGAGGTGACCGGCAGCCTTGACGACACCCAACTGCGGCACCTGGAAGAGCGCCTGCGCTACCTGCGAGAACTCGACGAGCGGCGTATCAGCATCCTCGCCAGCATCGAGGAACAGGGCAAGTTGACCCCGCAGCTGGAACGCGACATCAAGCTGGCCGACACCAAGACCCGCCTCGAAGACCTTTACCTGCCGTACAAACAGAAACGTCGTACAAAGGGCCAGATCGCCCTGGAAGCCGGCCTTGGCGACTTGGCCGACGGCCTGTTCAACGACCCGTCGCTGACGCCTGAAACCGAAGCCGCGCGCTTTATCGACGCGCAAAAAGGCGTCGCCGATGTCAAGACCGCCCTCGACGGCGCCAAGTACATCCTGATGGAGCGCTTCGCGGAAAACGCCAGCCTGCTGGAAAAGCTGCGCACCTACCTGAAACAGGAAGCCATTCTCAGCGCCCGCGTCATCGCCGGCAAAGAGGAAGAAGGTGCCAAGTTCCGCGATTACTTCGAACACGACGAACCGCTCAAAAGCATGCCGTCCCACCGCGCCCTGGCGATCTTTCGTGGGCGCAACGAGGGCATTCTCAGCTCCGCGCTGAAAGTCGGCGACGAGCTGCCGGGCACCATGCACCCGTGCGAAGGCATGATCGGTCAACAATTCGGCATTCAGAATCAGAATCGTCCTGCGGACAAGTGGCTCGGTGAGGTCGTGCGCTGGACCTGGAAGGTCAAGCTTTACACCCACCTGGAAACCGACCTGCTCGGCGAGCTGCGTGAAGGCGCCGAAACCGAGGCGATCAACGTATTCGCCCACAACCTGCATGACCTGCTGCTGGCTGCACCGGCGGGCCCACGCGCCACCCTGGGCCTGGACCCGGGACTGCGCACCGGCTGCAAGGTTGCGGTGGTCGACGCCACCGGCAAGCTGCTGGATCATGCCACCGTGTACCCGCACGTACCGCACAACAAGTGGGACCAGACCCTGGCCGTCCTGGCCGCGCTGTGCGCCAAGCATGCCGTGGACCTGATCGCCATCGGCAACGGTACCGCCAGCCGCGAAACCGATAAGCTGGCCGCCGAGCTGATCAAAAAGTACCCGGCGATGAAAATGACCAAGGTCATGGTCTCCGAGGCGGGGGCTTCGGTGTACTCGGCCTCGGAGTTGGCGTCCAAGGAGTTCCCGGACCTTGACGTGTCCATCCGCGGCGCCGTGTCCATTGCCCGTCGCCTGCAGGACCCGCTGGCCGAGCTGGTGAAGATCGATCCCAAATCCATCGGCGTCGGCCAATACCAGCACGACGTGTCGCAGCTCAAGCTGGCGCGTGGACTGGACGCGGTCGTGGAAGACTGTGTGAACGCCGTGGGTGTGGACGTGAACACCGCCTCCGTGGCGCTGCTTGCACGTATCTCCGGCCTGAACGCGACCCTCGCGCAGAATATCGTCAATCACCGCGACGAGAACGGCGCCTTCAAAACCCGCGCGGCGCTGAAAAAAGTCCCACGTCTGGGCGAAAAAACTTTCGAGCAAGCCGCAGGTTTCCTACGCGTAATGAACGGTGATAATCCGCTGGACGCCTCGGCGGTTCACCCGGAAGCCTATCCGCTGGTACAGCGAATTGCCGCCCAAACCGATCGCGACATCCGCTCGCTGATCGGCGACGCCGCGTTTCTCAAACGCCTGGACCCGAAAAAGTACACCGACGAAACCTTCGGCGTGCCCACCATTACCGACATCCTTCAAGAGCTGGAAAAACCCGGCCGCGACCCGCGCCCCGAATTCAAGACCGCGGAGTTCCAGGACGGTGTCGAAGACCTCAAGGACCTGCAACCGGGCATGATCCTCGAAGGCGTGGTGACCAACGTGACCAACTTCGGCGCGTTCGTGGATATCGGCGTGCATCAGGACGGCTTGGTGCATATCTCCGCACTTTCGGAGAAGTTCATCAAGGACCCGCGCGAAGCGGTGAAGGCCGGTGACGTGGTCAAGGTCAAGGTGATGGAAGTCGACATCCCACGCAAACGCGTTGGCCTGTCGATGCGCATGAGCGACACCCCCGGCGAGAAAATCGACGGCGCCCGTGGCGCTCGCCCTGGCTCGGCACCGCGCCCGTCGCAGAACACTGCGCCGCGCAAGGACACCGCGACAGCCGCACCGAGCAACAACGCCATGGCCTCGCTGTTCGCCAACGCCAAGCAACTGAAGAAGCGTTGATGGATATTCCGGCCGGTTTGACCCAGAGCGCGTTCAGCGAACTGATCGGCTGCCGCCTGCAACGCCTGGAGGAAGGCGTTGCCGAGGTGGCCCTGAGCCTGGCGCCGCAGTTGCGCAATCGCGGGGGCAAGTTGCACGGCGGGGCGATTTTCAGCCTGGTAGACATCACCATGGGACTGGCATGCTCCAGCGCCCATGGGTTCGACCAGCAGAGCGCGACCATCGAATGCAAGATCAACTATATCCGCGCCGTTGAAGACGGTGACGTGCTGTGCACCAGCCGGGTGATCCACGCCGGCCGGCGCACCCTGGTGGTCGAAGCCGAGGTGTACCAGGACGAAAGACTTGTCGCAAAAGCACAGGGCACGTTCGCTGTCCTATAGCTCCCTGCACATGATTTGAGTTAATTTCGGCGCTGTGACAACAGCGTCGGAATTTTCTCGCTGCGCTGTAGCCCAATTCATGGAGTGAAGTAGGCACATTCAGAGCGGGTCCTATCGACTCAGAACCAGGCGATCACGCCAGTTTCAACTTCACCCTTGTAGACCGTCTTGACCACCCCCATATTGGGGCGACTGACGCGTGAAGGAATCCAACTTGAGCGAACTTCTCAACCGCCGCCTGGCCCTGCTCGGCAAGCGCGAACACCTCTCCCTGCTAGAGCACTGCCTGCATGGCATCGAGCGTGAATGCCTGCGCGTCACCAGTGAGGGTCGCCTGGCCCAAACGCCGCATCCGGAAGCCCTGGGCGCCGCGTTGACGCACGAACAGATCACTACCGACTACTCGGAATCGCTGCTGGAGTTCATCACTCCCGCACTGCCCAACCCGGCCGATACCCTGAGCAGCCTGGACAAGATCCATCGCTTTGCCTACACCAAACTGGGCAGCGAATACCTGTGGAGCCCCTCGATGCCGTGCCCGTTGCCGGCCGAGGAAGATATTCCGATTGCCTACTACGGCACCTCCAATATCGGGCAGCTCAAGTACGTTTACCGCAAGGGTCTGGCCCTGCGTTATGGCAAGACCATGCAGTGCATCGCCGGCATCCATTACAATTTTTCGCTGCCGGAACAGCTGTGGCCGTTGCTCAAGGACGCCGAAGGCTTTGTCGGCACCGACCGCGACTATCAATCCACCGCCTATATCGCGCTGATTCGCAACTTCCGCCGCTACAGCTGGCTGTTGATGTACCTGTTTGGCGCCTCGCCGGCCCTGGACGCAGGCTTCCTGCGCGGTCGTTCGCACCAGCTTGAAGTGCTCGACGCCGATACCCTGTACCTGCCGTACGCCACGAGCCTGCGCATGAGCGACCTGGGTTACCAGAGCAACGCCCAGGCCGGCCTCACGCCGTGCTACAACGACCTGGCCAGCTACACCGACAGCCTGCGCGAAGCGGTGGCAACGCCCTACGCGCCCTATGTCGAAGTCGGCACGCACAAGGACGGTGAGTGGGTGCAGCTCAACACCAATATCCTGCAGATCGAAAACGAGTACTACTCCAACATCCGCCCCAAGCGCGTGACCTATACCGGCGAGCGGCCGATCCAGGCGCTGATGGCGCGCGGCATCCAGTACATCGAAGTGCGCTGCCTGGACATCAACCCGTTCCTGCCGATGGGCATCGACCTGCCGGAGTCGCGCTTTCTCGACGCATTCCTGCTGTTTTGCGCGCTGAATGACAGCCCGCTGTTCGCCAATAACGAGTGCGGCAACGCCACGTCCAACTTCCTCAGCGTGGTCAAGGAAGGTCGCCGTCCGGGCCTGCAATTGCAGCGTCAGGGCCAGGCGGTGGACATGAAAGCGTGGGCCACCGAGCTGCTGGAGCAGATTGCGCCTCTGGCCGCCCTGCTCGATGAGAGCCATGGCATCACTGAACACAGCCAGGCGCTGGACGCTCAGTTGGCCAAGGTCAACGACCCGTCACTGACGCCCTCGGCCCAGGTGCTGGAAGCGATGGCCGAGCGTAAGGAAAGTTTCGCGCAGTTCTCGCTGCATCAGAGCGAGGTGCATGCCGAGTTCTTCCGCAAGGAACCGTTGCCGGCCGAGGAACAAGCGCGCTTTGAAGAACTGGCGCGTAAGTCGCTGGCGCAGCAGGCCGAGCTTGAGCAGAACGAAGTGGGCGATTTCGATGTGTTTGTCGGGTCGTACCAGGCGAGCATCCTGGCCATCAGCAACTAAACCTTATGTGGGAGAGGGCTTGCCCCCGATAGCAGTGTGTCTGCCACTCAATCAGTGACTGAACCACCGCCATCGGGGGCAAGCCCCCTCCCACATTTGCCCTGCATCAGGCTCAGGAATCGCTGCAACCCTTCTCCTCATAAGCTAATGCGAAAATGTTATTTATTTTCGGATTCTTAGATCATTTAGTCTCCTCACACGCCGCCTCCCTGGCCGCCTGATCGAGGAGCTTCCCTTTGAAACTGCCTATTCCACTGCGCTTGCTGGCGGCGTTGTCCCTGGCCGGTGCCAGCCTGTTTGCCCAGGCGGCGGATGTGACCGTCGCGTACCAGACCACCGTAGACCCGGCCAAAGTCGCCCAGGCCGACGGCGCCTATGAAAAAGCCACCCACGCCACGATCGACTGGCGCAAATTCGACAATGGCGCCGATATCATCGCCGCCATCGCCTCGGGTGACGTGCAGATCGGTTACCTCGGTTCCAGCCCGTTGACCGCTGCGATCACGCGCAAGGTGCCGGTGCAGACCTTCCTCGTCGCCACCCAGATCGGCGGCGCCGAAGCCCTGGTGGCGCGCGATGGGTCGGGGATCAACAGCCCCCAGGACCTGGTCGGCAAGAAGATCGCCGTACCGTTCGTGTCCACGGGTCACTACAGCCTGCTGGCCGCGCTGAAGCACTGGAACATCGACCCTTCGAAAGTGACCATCCTCAACCTCGCACCACCGGCCATCATCGCCGCCTGGAAGCGCGGCGATATCGACGCCACCTATGTGTGGGACCCGGCCCTGGGCGTGACCAAGGAAAACGGCAAGGTGCTGATCACGTCCGGCGAACTGGCCAAGTTCGGTGCACCGACCTTCGACGCCTGGATTGTGCGCAAGGACTTCGCCGAGAAGCATCCGGAAATCGTCACGGCCTTCGCCAAAGTCACGCTGGATGCCTACGCCGCTTACCGTAAAGACCCACAGGCCTGGCTCGCCGACAAGGCCAACGTCGACAAGCTGGTGAAGCTCTCCGGCGCCAAGGCCAGCGATATCCCGTTGCTGCTGCAAGGCAATGTCTACCCGCTGGCCGCTGACCAGGTCACCCTGCTGGGCGCACCGACCACTAAGGCTGTCACCGATACCGCCGCGTTCCTCAAGGAGCAAGGCAAGGTCGACGCGGTGCTGCCGGACTACGCCCCTTACGTCAGCGCCAAGTTCATCACTCACTGATTCAAGGAGTTCATCGCGATGGCCTTGCTACAACTGGAGCGCATCAGCGCACAGTACCCAGGCGCCCCGGAACCGGTACTGGCGGATATTTCACTTGAGCTTGGCCCCCGGCAATTGCTGGTGGCCCTGGGTCCCTCCGGCAGTGGCAAGACTTCGCTGTTGAACCTGATTGCCGGCTTTGTCGAGCCCTCGGCCGGGCGTATTACCCTCGATGGCGTGCCGGTCAAGGGTCCTGGCGCCGAACGCGGCGTGGTGTTCCAGGACGATGCCCTGCTGCCCTGGCAGGACGTGCTGGCCAACGTCGCCTTCGGCCTGGAGCTGGCCGGCGTGCCGAAGGCGCAACGTGAAGTGCGCGCCCGTGAAATGCTCGCGCTGGTGGACCTCAGCGGTTTCGACAGCCGGCGCACCTGGCAACTCTCCGGCGGCCAGAAGCAACGCGTCGGCCTCGCCCGCGCCTTGGCGGCCGACCCGCGCGTATTGCTGATGGACGAACCCTTCGGCGCCCTCGATGCCTTCACCCGCGAACAGATGCAGGAATTGCTGCTGCAAGTCTGGCGACGCACGGCCAAGCCGGTGTTCCTGATCACCCATGACATCGAAGAAGCGGTGTTCCTCGCCACGGACCTGATCCTGCTGGCGCCCAACCCCGGCCAGATCGTCGAGCGTCTGCAGCTGGATTTCGGCCAACGCTACGCGGCTGGCGAATCGGCACGGGCGATCAAGTCCGACCCGCGTTTTATCGAAACCCGCGAACACGTACTGGGCAGAGTGTTCTCGCAACGGCAGGTGTGCACATGAGCAGCTATGAACTTCCCGCCACAGCGGCCAAGCCGCTGACCCATGCGGTTATTCCGGCACGCCGCAGCCTCAGCACACGGTGGATCAGCGTACTGACCCTGGCGGTCCTGCTCGCTATCTGGTGGGCGGTAACCGCCAGCGGCCTGATCGAACCCCTGTTCCTGCCGCCGCCCTCTGCCGTGCTGCAAAAAGGCTGGTTGCTGGCGACATCCGGCTACATGGATTCGACCCTTTGGCAGCACCTGGGCGCAAGCCTCAGTCGCATCGGCCTGGGCCTGGGTTTCGCGGTGCTGACGGCCGTGCCGGTGGGGATTGCCATCGGCGCCAACCGCATCGCCCGCGGCGTTCTCGACCCGCTGATCGAGTTTTACCGGCCAATCCCGCCGCTGGCCTATCTGCCGCTGATCGTGATCTGGTGCGGTATCGGCGAGCTGTCCAAAGTGCTGCTGATTTACCTGGCGATCTTTGCGCCGATTGCCATCGCCACCGCCACCGGCGTACGCACGGTCGACCCGGCCAAGTTGCGCGCTGCGCAGTCGCTGGGCGCCACCCGTGCCCAACTGATTCGTCATGTGATCCTGCCAAGCGCCCTGCCCGACATCCTTACCGGAGTACGTATCGGCCTGGGCGTAGGCTGGTCGACCCTGGTCGCCGCCGAATTGATTGCCGCCACCAGCGGCTTGGGCTTCATGGTGCAGTCGGCGGCGCAGTTCCTGGTCACCGACGTGGTGGTGCTGGGCATCCTGGTGATCGCACTGATCGCCTTCGCCATGGAAATGGGCCTGCGCGCCCTGCAGCGTAAATTAGTGCCGTGGCATGGCCAGGCACACTGAGTGATGAACGTTAAATGAGCAGCCTGACCGTTACCCCTTTAAGCGCTGCGCTTGGCGCGCAGATCAGCGGCGTCGATATCACCCGTGCGCTGAGCCCTGAAGAGCGCGACGCCATCGAGCAAGCACTCCTCAAGCATTCGGTGCTGTTCTTCCGTGACCAGCCGCTCACCCCGCAGCAGCAGGCACGGTTTGCGGCGAATTTCGGTGACCTGCATATCCACCCGATCTACCCCAACGTGCCGGAACAGCCCGAAGTGCTGATCCTCGACACGGCCGTGACCGATGTGCGTGACAACGCCGTATGGCACACCGATGTGACCTTCCTGCCCACGCCTGCCCTCGGCGCGGTGCTGAGCGCCAAGCAGTTGCCGGCATTTGGTGGCGATACCTTGTGGGCCAGCGGGATTGCGGCGTATGAGGCGTTGTCCGAGCCGTTCAAAGCCTTGCTCGATGGCCTCACCGCCACCCACGACTTCACCAGATCCTTTCCGCTGGAGCGCTTCGGCAACACCGCCGAAGACCTGGCACGCTGGGAAGAAACCCGTCGCAAAAACCCGCCGCTGTCACACCCGGTGATACGCACACACCCCGTCAGCGGGCGCAAATCGCTGTTCGTCAACGACGGCTTCACCACCCGAATCAACGAACTGGAACCGGCCGAAAGCGAGGCGATTCTCAAGCTGCTGTTTGCTCACGCCACCCGCCCGGAGTTCACTATTCGCTGGCGCTGGCAGGAAAATGACGTAGCGTTCTGGGATAACCGCGTGACCCAGCATTACGCGGTGGATGACTACCGTCCACAGCGCCGCGTCATGCACCGGGCCACCATCCTGGGCGATGCACCGTTTTAATCCAACCGCCTCAAATGGCGAAAAACCCGTTAATTTCAAGATTTTTCCTATGGAAAAATGTGGCTCACGACACGCCCTGTAACTCGTCAAGCACTCACTTTCAGGAACGTACGAGGTAAGGCTCACCACTGACATCGTGCGTCCTAAACGCCTGCGCAGTGAACCCTTACCTGAATCCATTGAGTGCTTAAATGAATATCTCAACCGTATCGCCGTGGCTGCCCGCTTTTGCGGCACAGCCTGCTGAACCCGCCCCTTCAGCCACAGGCACAACACTTGAAACACTGACACCGCCCACCGCCGCGCCCGACAGGCGCGAAAGTTTGCTTGCCTTGTTAAGCGAGCTTGAAAGTTTGATGAACACACTCCACAAGGCCATCGACGCCACGCCCGTCAAGCCTGGTACGCCCGCAACCGTTGCAGCGACCACCCACTCGACGGTGCGCCCTGATAGTACGCAGTACCTTTCAAGTAAAAAGGACAAACAAAAACCCGATGACGTATTAGGTGGCCTGTTTTTTTCGCCCCATGAGACCTACCGCTCACTGACCACACCGCACAGTTCTCATGTCGCGGGAATCAAGTTGGCCATGCAGCACTTTGGTCAAAGCCCAACCGATATTTACGCTCAAGTCACGCCCCTGAATAACGGGTTCAATGTGACCATGAGAGATGGCTTCACATTATTCATTTCCCATAAAGAACTGGACCTTGCCAAAGAAGGTTCGCAATTGCTCGGCGACGAAGACATGTTGAAAGACGCCAATTTTCTGTATGCGACCCTGGCCAAGCGAAAACAGCTACAAAGCAACGACCCCGCCGAACAAGCGAGTTACCCCATGACCCTGCGCAATACCAATAAAGGCGAACATGCCGGCAGCGTATTGAAGCTCATGGGCCTGGAAAACCATCTGAAAGAGGTCAAGTCCGAGTCACTGGGCACGGGTCAAAAACTGGGTATAACGGTTGTCTCGAATGGGGAGTCCATGCTGGTTGTCGATGGTCACGAGGATTTCCACGGGACACCTTCGAAGTTAAGGCTGAAAAAGCCGGCCTACGTACTGTCGGATTTACCCGCAACCACCAGGCTGGACGAACCGTCCATTGACTCGCGCCCTGCGCGGGTTGCGCCTCCCCCCCCGCAAACCAACGTCAAACCCCTCGCAACGCCGCTCGGTCCTCCCTCAGCCGGCGCGATGCCGGATATTTCCTCGAAGAGAAACGGTGAACGTCCAGCCGATATATTGACTGGCTTGAGTAACACGCCCCCGGGCTTTGGCGAGTTTCGCGAAACGGCAGCCTACGTTGACGCAATAAAACTGATGATGATGACGTTCGGGCAAAGCCCCACCGATTGCTTTCAACGGGTTGCCGTTGCAGGAGACGGCTACGACGTGACGATGAGAGATGGTTATGAAGTGCATGTTTCTCGCCAGGAGCTACAGCGGGCCGGGCAAGCCCTGAAACTGTCCGGTGACGACAGCGAGCTGATAAAGGATGCCAACTTCATGTTTGCCGCTTTTATGAAACGTCACCAGTTGGAACATGAGGATCCGGTGGCAAGGTCCGACTTCGAGACGACCCTCAGTGATGCGATCCAGAATGGCCGGCATATCAAACCTGTCCTGGAAAATATCGGCATGATCGGCCATATGCGCCATGTCCATGTAAGTGAACTGGAAGACCAGACTACCGTCGGGTTTCTGTACGGTTTTGGCTTGGTTCTGGGCAATGAAAAGGCGCATCAATATTTGCCTTATGAGGGCCACGGCTACGTGCTCGACCCTCACTGAATCGCTCACTCACACTACTGAATACGAGGCGGCCCATGTTACTCAACACTGCCAGCGGCACCGCAGCGCTTAATACGTCATTACTTCCCAGTCTCTGCGCCGGCACAGGCGTGAAGAACGCCAAGGCCCCGATGGAAACACCCGTCGCGGGCGGCGCGGAAAACAGCCAAAACCTTTACGCGTCTATCGTTCAACAACTGAACTCACTGAACAGCCTTCTCAAAACCATCACACAGCGCGCCAGCCCTGTTGCCCCTGCGGTTGACGCCGTACCTCATCAGGTTGATCGCAATTCGCCGGCCCCTTTGCCCACGGTCACCCCCCTGGACAAGCCCCGGCCTGACGACAGCCTATTTATATCTTCGGTGCCGACCGGCACCAAGCCCGAGGATATCTGGCGTGGGTTCTGGCAGGGCATTGAAGGCAATTGCGTCACGGTGTCGGCGATCAAGCTGGCGATGATGAAATACGGTCATCACCCACAGGGGATTTTCAAACTCATAACCCCGACAAAAACAGGGTTCGAGGTGACAATGCAAGACACCTTCAAGCTGCACATATCCCACGAAGAGTTAACGCTGGCGAGGACCGGCAGCGGCTTTGAGGGCGAGGACCCGGACGTGCTCAAGGACGCAGTATTCCTGTATGCCGCCAGCGCCAAGCGGGCTCAGATGAAAAATCACGAAGGCAGCGCCAAGCGCAGCTTCAAAGACGCAATGGCCTCATTGAATGACGGGGAAATGCCGGGAGATGCCACCAATCGCTTGGGCCTACATGCCAAACGGCGCTGGACCAATCCGGCTCAACTGGCCAAAGAAGGCCTGGGTACCGCAGACGCCGGCGGGCACTCGGTCGCCGTGATTGACGGTTACGCAGACCTCTATGGGAATAAGGTCAAGTTGTCTGAGTCGGGCTTCCAAGATGCCCGGCGAGTACTAACCCTGCGCTGAGCAAACAGCTGCAGTGTGCCTGCCACAATAAAGGTCGGCGCCTCTATCGAGCAGGCACGCTGACGTTACTCCGCCATTGACGGTTTTTCCCACAGATTGATCCCGCCTTCCTGGGCGAACCGATCGATCTGCGCCAGCTCTTCGGCGCTGAAGCTCAAGTTTTTCAACGCGCCGACGTTCTCGATGATCTGCTCCGGCCGGCTGGCACCGATCAGCGCGCTGGTCACCCGTGGATCACGCAGGGTCCAGGCCAGCGCCAATTGCGCCAGGCTCTGGCCGCGACGCTGGGCGATCTCATTCAGGGCGCGCACGTGGGCAATGTTCTCCTCGGACAGGTGTTGGGCCTGCAGCGAGCCTCCCCCCGGACGGTTCACCCGGGCATCGGCAGGAATGCCGTTGAGGTATTTATCGGTGAGCAAGCCCTGAGCCAGCGGCGTGAAGGCAATCACGCCGGCGCCGAGTTCGTCGGTGGTGTCGAGCAGGTCTTTTTCCACCCAGCGGTTGAGCAGGTTGTAGGCGGGCTGGTGAATCAACAGCGGCACTTTCCACTCTTTGAGCAGCGCTGCCATCTCCCGGGTTTTTACCCCGGAGTAGGACGAGATACCGATGTACAACGCCTTGCCCTGCTGCACGGCGGTGGCCAACGCACTGGCGGTTTCTTCCAATGGCGTGTCGGCGTCGAAACGGTGCGAGTAGAAGATATCCACATAATCGACGCCAAGGCGCTGCAGGCTCTGATCGAGGCTGGCCAGCACGTATTTGCGCGAACCGCCACCCTGGCCATAAGGCCCGGGCCACATGTCCCAGCCGGCCTTGCTGGAGATGATCAGTTCGTCGCGGTAGTGCTTGAAGTCTTCGCGCAGCAAACGACCGAAGTTGATCTCGGCGCTGCCGTAGGGAGGGCCGTAGTTATTGGCCAGGTCGAAGTGATTGATGCCCAGGTCGAACGCGGTGCGCAGCAGGGCGCGCTGGGTGGCGATCGGGGTGCTGTCGCCAAAGTTGTGCCACAGCCCCAGGGACAGTGCCGGCAGCACCAGTCCACTGCGGCCTACGCGGCGATAAGGAATAGATTCATAGCGGTTTTCGGCAGCAATGTAAGTCATCGAATCCTCTCTGGGCTTGGGGCAAACAAGGCCTGGGAATAAGGTTATTCCCAGGCCTTTGAACCCGCTGAATCGCTTAAGTCTGCCTTTCCCTTTTACAGCAAAGACCCACTTGAGAGGAACGCTATTACGTGCATTTATGCGCGCGAATCAGCGCACCAGATGCAGGAACTGCAGGTGCCGCTCGTACTGGTCGAGGATGTCGTTGATGATCTGCTCCTTGGTATAACCCACCAGGTCGTAATCCTGACTGCCCTCACGCAGGTGCACTTCGGCGCGATAGTAACGGCGGTTGTTGATCTCCTTGGAACCCATGCCGCCACGGGCGAACGATGGCGTGAAATAGCCACGCATCTGCACCTGGTAGATGAACGGATGCTCCTCGCCATGACCGATTTCCAGGCTGACGCTGTCGTTGGCCGGGTCTGGCTGGGTGACCACGTTCAGGCCCTTCTCGACAAATACGGCCGTCACTTCCTCGATGGCCGGGCGCACCGTCGACTCGAGGAAACGGTACACCTCGTCGCGCGACGGAAAATGCACCGCCTGGCTCAGACGCTGGCGCCAGCCGCCGCGGCCCTTGCGCGACGCCGAGATCGGTGCCAGCGAATGCAACTGGGCGATCTGCTTTTGCGATTCGAGATAGAACGCCTTGTGCAGCCCCCACATCATCAGCAGCAGGATCAGCGAGAACGGCAGCGAGGTCAGCACGACCGCTGATTTCAACGAATCGATACTGCCGGCAAACAGCAAGGCGCTGGTGACCAGGGCGGTCATCGCGCCCCAGAACACGCGCAGCCATTTCGGCCCGTCTTCATCGGCGTTGCCGCCTTTGGACGACAGGGTCGACAGCACCACTGTGCCTGAGTCCGCCGAGGTCACGAAGAATACGAAGCTGATAAACACCGTGACCGCAATCACGGTTTTACTCCACGGGTAGGTTTCCAGCAGCAGGTAGAGGCTCATCGACGGCTCATCGATGGCCGACTGGCCCAACGCGGTCATGCCATGGTTGAGCACCTGGTCGATGGCGCTGTTACCGAAGATCGACATCCACGCCAGGGTGAAACCCAGCGGGATCAGCAGCACGCCAAACACGAATTCGCGGATAGTGCGGCCACGGGAAATCCGCGCGATGAACAGGCCCACGAACGGCGACCATGCGATCCACCAGGCCCAGTAGAACACCGTCCAACCGCCCAGCCAGTCGCTGGGTTTGTCGTAGGCGTACACGTCGAAACTCTTGGTCGGCAACGCACCAAGGTAGTCGCCAATGTTCTGGATCAAGGTATTGAGCAGGTGCTGGGTGGGCCCGGCAAACAACACGAACAGCAGCAGTGCGCAGGCCAGCAGCATGTTGATGTCGGACATCACCCGCACACCCTTGTCGACACCGGCCACGGCAACGATGATCGCCGCGCCCATCATCAAGGTGATCAAGCCCACCTGGATCCACTGCGTATGGGCGATGCCGAACAGGTAATCCAGGCCGGAGTTGAGGTGCAACACGCCAAAACCCATGTCGGCCCCCAGGCCGAATACCGTGGCAATGATGCCGAAGCCATCCACCGCGTAACCGATCGGGCCATTGATGCGCTTGCCGATCAACGGATACAGCGCCGAGCGCAACGCCAGCGGCAGGTTATGCCGGTAAGCGAAATATGCCAGGGCCATGCCGACAAACGCGAACACGCCCCAGCCGTGCAGGCCCCAGTGCAGGAACAGGACCTGCATGGCCTGGCGCGCCGCATCGGCATTCATGGCCTCGCCCTGGGGCGGTTGCACCAGGTGCGTCAGCGGCTCGGAGACACAAAAGAAAAACAGCGTGATGCTGATCCCGGCGGCGAACAGCATGCCGGCCCAGGACAGGTAACTGAATTCGGGCTCGTCGTGGTCGGCACCGAGTTTTATCTTGCCGTAGCCCGATAGCGCGGTGACCACCACGAAGACCAGATACAGGGTCATCGCCAGCATGTAGTACCAGCCGACCGTATTGGCCGCCCAGTTTTGCGCCGCCAGCAGCCAGGCACCGGCCTGTTGCGGGATAGCGATGACCGTGATGCCGAACAGCAGGATGGCCGTGGCGGCAAAGTAGAAAACGGGCGCATTCATGCGCACCAGACCGCTGGGAGGGGTGGACGATGCACTCATGAACGACGCACCCCCGAGGTGTGAAATGTGGCTGTATATAACGGACTCAGCAAAGGTAAGCCTCCTGTTGTGAGCGGGCAGCGAACCACCGGTTTAACTTGAACGAGCGTTCAAGTTAAACATGAATGGGCGGTCTGGGACTAATTTCAGGGCTGAGTGGTAGACAATTCCTACACTAGCTCAGGGATTGGTATGACGGGTTACGGGGGCAAATCGTTCAGCGACGTGAAGATGAAATGCATTCAAATGTGGGAGGGGGCTTGCCCCCGATAGCCATAGGTATCTACACAACTTTGGCGTGACACCGAATTTGTGGCAAGGGAGCTTGCTCCTCGTTGGGTCAGGCAGGCTGTGACTATCTTACTGATACCCCACAGATCCAAATGTGGGAGGGGGCTTGCCCCCGATGGCGGCCTCAGGGCCGACCAGGATTTTGGATCAGACCGAGTACATATCCGTTTCTGCGGTCACGGCCGCTTAGGGTTCCGCCCTGACGGCGGCTCACTTTTGAAAAGCGCAAAAGTAAGCAAAACGCTCTTGCCCCACCACTCGGCACCTCGCTTAGGCTCGGTGTGCCCGAACGCAGGCTTGAATCCGTGGGCCGCCGCAATGGGCCATCCCTGGCCCAGTGCGGCTAACCCGGCGTCCTGCCGGGTTACCCACGGATTCAAGCCTGCATTCGGCCAGCGTGGTTTAACGGGGCGCCTGAGATCAAAAGCAGATCAAGATCAAGAGCGACTCGCTTCGCATCGTGGTTACGGTGGGTGCTACGCAGTTGTGTAGATACCTATGCCCCGATAGCAGTGGGTCAGTTCCAGTTATATCAACTGACAGACTGCTATCGGGGGCAAGCCCCCTCCCACAGGGGATTTGTGCCGACTCTTTACTTCTGTGCCCCATCATCATGCTGCAAATTCGCCTGGGTAATATTCGCCCCCGCCGGCACGCTGCGGGTCAGCCATACATTGCCGCCGATGGTCGAACCCTTGCCGATGGTAATCCGCCCAAGGATCGTGGCGCCGGCGTAGATCACCACGTCATCCTCAACGATAGGATGGCGCGGATGGCCTTTTTGCAGCTGCCCATCCTCATCCGCCGGGAAGCGCTTGGCGCCCAGCGTCACGGCCTGGTAGATGCGCACCCGCTCACCAATGATCGCCGTCTCGCCAATCACCACACCGGTGCCGTGGTCGATAAAGAAACTCGGGCCAATCTGCGCGCCGGGGTGGATATCGATACCGGTAGCCGAGTGGGCGATTTCCGCACTGATGCGCGCCAGCAGCGGCAAGCCGGCGCGGTACAGGTGGTGGGCCAGGCGGTGGTGAATCACCGCCAGGATGCCCGGGTAGCACAGCAGCACCTCATCCACGCTGCGCGCGGCCGGGTCACCGTGGTAGGCGGCCAGTACGTCGGTGTCCAGCAGGCTGCGCAACGCCGGCAATGCCAGGGCGAAATCCTGGATCAGGCGAATGGCATCGGCGTCGATCTGGCCGTCATCCCGGCCACCCTGACGCGCGGCGTAGCGCAGCTCCAGGCGGGCCTGGGCAAGCAACGCGTTAAGGGCGACGTCGAGGGTATGCCCGACGTAGAAGTCTTCACTTTCTTCGCGCAGGTCCACCGGGCCCAGGCGCATCGGGAACAGTGCGCCGCACAATGCGTCGAGAATCTGCGCCACGGCCTCGCGCGACGGTAATTCGCGACCACCGTGTTCGCCGCTCAAACGACCGTTGCGCGTTCGCCACTGGTCCCGGGCGCTGCGCAGTTGGCTGACGATGGTCTGCAATTGCCAATGGCTGGAACGCTCACTCACGGTATTCACTCCTGACGAAATGGCCATCACTTTACGGTATGCACCCAGGCAACCCTTAAGAACCAATGGTATGAGGCCAAGAACCATCCGACATAAGCGATTGGCCGTTGCCCGATGAAAAGTGCCTGCCTATAGTCGTCCAATTACTCAGCCACCGTGCGTAGCCATGATCAAACAACAGCTTGACCGCTTTAACCGCCTGGACCTGTTGGGCGGCGCCACCGCCCTGGAAAAACTCGAGCGGCTGTCGACCTGGTTGGGCAGGGACATCTACGTCAAGCGCGATGACACCACCCCGCTGGCCATGGGTGGCAACAAATTGCGCAAACTTGAATACCTGGCCGCCGATGCCCTCGCCCAGGGCGCCGACACGCTGGTCACCGCCGGCGCTATCCAGTCCAACCATGTGCGCCAGACCGCCGCGCTGGCCGCCAGGCTCGGCCTGGGCTGCGTCGCCCTGCTGGAAAATCCTACCGGCACCGACGACCCCAACTACCTGGGCAACGGTAACCGTCTGTTGCTTGAACTGTTCGACGCCAAGGTTGAGCTGGTCGAGAACCTCGATAATGTCGACGACCAGCTCAACGCCCTCGCCGACCGCCTGCGCAGCAACGGCAAGAAGCCCTACCTGGTGCCTATCGGCGGCTCGAATGCCCTCGGCGCGCTGGGTTATGTGCGTGCAGGCCTGGAGCTGGCGGCACAGATCGAAGACAGCGGCCTCGACTTTGCAGCGGTGGTATTGGCCTCGGGCAGCGCCGGTACCCATAGCGGCCTGGCGCTGGCGCTGAGCGAAGCGCTGCCGAACCTGCCGGTGATTGGCGTCACCGTGTCGCGCACCGACGAAGCCCAGCGCCCGAAAGTACAGGGCCTGGCCGAGCGCACCGCCGAGCTGCTTGGCGTGGAGGTGCCCGAGGCCTTCAAGGTGATCCTGTGGGACGAATACTTCGGCCCGCGATATGGCGAACCGAACGCGGGCACGTTGTCGGCAATCAAACTTTTGGCCAGCCAGGAAGGTCTGTTGCTCGACCCGGTCTATACCGGCAAGGCCATGGCAGGCTTGCTGGACGGCATCGGGCGTCAGCGGTTCGGGGACGGGCCGATTATTTTCCTGCATACGGGCGGGGCACCGGCGCTGTTTGCCTATGACTCAGTATTCAGCTGAATAAACGCGGACTGAATGTGGGAGGGGGCTTGCCCCCGATAGCGGTGGGTCAGTCAGCTAATCTGTAGCTGAACCACTGCCATCGGGGGCAAGCCCCCCTCCCACACTTGACCTCTTTCATATTCGAAATATGAATATGAAGTTGATTTTTTATTATTTTCAAGTCTTAAAAACCCGCTTTATCATCGCGCCGAAGGCGAAGACGCGCACCGCGCTTTAAGGCAGGATACGGCTACTGCGTCAGCGGCTTCGCTCACCATAAAAAACCATAGGGGCTCTTCATGACTATTTCTGTATTGCGTCGCACATTGCTGGTCGGCACATTGGGCCTGGCGCTTGGCGCAGGCATGCTCGGCCAGGCGGTTGCCGGCGAGCAACTGGGCGCCATCAAGAAAGCCGGCGAGATCAAGATCGGCCTGGAAGGCACCTACCCACCGTTCAGCTTCGTCGATGAAAGCGGCAAGCTCAGCGGCTTCGAGGTGGAGCTGTCCGAGGCGCTGGCCAAAGAATTGGGCGTCAAGGTCAAGCTGCAGGCCACCCCATGGGACGGCATCCTCGCCGCCCTGGAATCCAAGCGCCTGGACGCGGTGGTCAACCAGGTGACCATCTCCGAAGAGCGCAAGAAAAAGTACGATTTCTCCAAGCCTTACACCGTGTCCGGGATTCAGGCGCTGGTGCTGAAGAAAAACGTCGACGCGATCAAGACCGCCAACGACCTGGCCGGCAAGAAAGTCGGCGTAGGCCTGGGCACCAACTACGAACAATGGCTCAAGGACAACCAGCCTAAAGCCATCATCAAGACCTACAACGACGACCCGACCAAGTTCCAGGACCTGCGCATCGGCCGCATCGACGCCATCCTGATCGACCGCCTGGCCGCTCTGGAATACGCCAAGAAAGCCCCGGATACCGCCGCGGCAGGCGACGCTTTCTCTCGCCAGGAATCGGGTATTGCGCTGCGCAAAGGCGAGCCTGAGTTGCTGGACGCGGTGAACAAGGCGCTCGACAAGCTGCGCGCCGACGGCACCTTGAAGACGCTGTCCGAGAAATACTTCAACGCTGACGTCACTCAATAATGGAAGCAGGTTTGCAACTCGCGCTGGACTCCGCGCCCTTTCTGCTCAAGGGCGCGTATTACACGGTAATCCTCAGCCTGGGCGGGATGTTCTTCGGTCTGCTGCTCGGCTTCGGCCTGGCCTTGATGCGCCTGTCGCGCTTCAAGCTGCTGAGTTGGACGGCGCGGGTCTACGTGTCGTTCTTTCGCGGCACGCCCCTGCTGGTGCAATTGTTCCTGATCTACTACGGCTTGCCGCAAGTGGGCATCGAGCTGGACCCGATTCCGGCCGCCATGATCGGCTTTTCGCTGAACATGGCCGCCTACGCCTGTGAAATCCTGCGGGCCGCCATCGCGTCCATCGAGCGTGGCCAGTGGGAAGCCGCCGCGAGTATCGGCATGACCCGTGCGCAGACATTGCGCCGGGCCATCCTGCCGCAGGCGATGCGCACCGCACTGCCGCCGCTGGGCAACAGTTTTATTTCACTGGTCAAGGACACGGCGCTGGCCGCCACCATCCAGGTGCCCGAGCTGTTCCGGCAGGCCCAACTGGTCTCGGCGCGCACCTTCGAAATTTTCACCATGTATCTGTCCGCAGCCCTGATCTACTGGATCCTGGCGAGCATCCTGGCGCATCTGCAAAATCGTCTGGAAGACCGGGTCAACCGGCATGACCTGGAGTCTTGAAGCATGATCGTGGTTGAAAAACTGACCAAACAATTCAACGGTCAGGTGGTGCTCAACGGCATCGACCTTGAGGTCAAGGCCGGCGAAGTCGTAGCCATCATCGGCCCCAGCGGCTCCGGCAAGACCACCTTCCTGCGTTGCCTGAATTTTCTCGAAGAACCCACCAGCGGCCGTATCAAGGTGGGTGATATCGAGATCGACAGCAACAAGCCGCTCAACCAGCAACAGGGCCTGGTGCGACGTCTGCGCCAGCATGTGGGTTTTGTATTCCAGAACTTCAACCTGTTCCCCCACCGCACCGCACTCGAAAACGTCATCGAAGGCCCGATCGTGGTCAAGAAAATGCCACGCGACGCGGCGACCGAACTGGGTCGCAGGCTGTTGGCCAAGGTTGGCCTGGCGGGCAAGGAAGCGGCTTATCCACGGCGCCTGTCCGGGGGTCAGCAACAGCGTGTGGCGATCGCTCGGGCCCTGGCCATGGAGCCTGAGGTGATTCTGTTCGACGAACCCACCTCGGCTCTCGACCCGGAACTGGTCGGTGAAGTGCTGGCGACCATCCGCAGCCTGGCCGAAGAAAACCGCACCATGGTGATCGTCACCCACGAGATGAGCTTTGCCCGGGATGTCGCCAACCGCGTGATCTTTTTCGACAAGGGCGTGATCGTCGAACAGGGTGAAGCCAAGGCGCTGTTCGCCAACCCCAAAGAAGAGCGCACCCGGCAGTTCCTGAGCAAATTTCTCGCCCACTGACGCCCCCTCTGTAGGAGCGAGCTTGCTCGCGAAAAACGCCCAGGCAACTCGGTCAATCTGATTCACCGCGTTATCGTTAACGTTCTTCGCGAGCAAGCTCGCTCCTACAACGGTTTACCCTCTCATCGCGTAAAAACCCCCGTCATAAGCGCCTTTAAATCCCTCGCTCCGTCAGACCCTTCTGAATCGTCGCCAAGCCGCCGTTTAGCCCTTTGCCGCCATTGACGCCCCCGGCGCAACCCTCTTATCTAGCGTCCAGAGGATTGGATCCTATCCCGGCTACTCACTGAATCGTTCTTTCGGCCCCTTTGCGCACCCGCGCCCAAGGCCCGGAACGATTGCTGCTGGCTGCATCAAGGAGATCACTTATGACGCACACTACTATCCCGGCCATGCTGACCGCACCCACCCTGCCCCAGGCCGTTCGAAACGGCATCAGTGCCCACGCGGCCGCGCAACTGCAGGTCGACATAGCCCCTTACCCCGGCATGGAGGAAGGCGATCTGATCGAGCTGTTCTGGAACAACTGCTTTGCCGCTTCACGCCGGGTGACAGCCGGCAAAATCGGCACACCGACCCACCTGCGGGTGCCGGAAAGCTTTGTACAGGATGGCCCGGCCCGGGTTCACTACCAAATCATGCAGATCGGGCACGGCCCGGCGCGCTCGGCCACTACCCAGGTACGGGTCAAGACCAACTACCCGGGCGGGCAGCCGTCGAACCTGTACAGCGACGAAAACCAGAACCTGGCCCCCGTCAGCCTGCCCGAGACCATCCGCCGCCACGGCGTCAACAGTCGCCAGGTGCAACGCGGTATTCCGCTGTCCATCGAGCCTTACGCGAACATGGCCAGCGGCGACGCCATCACCCTGCGCTGGGGTGACGTACGCATGGATCTGCCGAAAATCCAGGCCGGGAGCGTCGGCATGCCCGTTCAGGTGTGGGTGCCTTCGACAGTCATTATCGAAGGCGGTGACGACTGCCGCCTGGAGGTGACGTACTGCATCCTGGATCGCGTCGGCAACAATTCGCGCTGGGCGCCGGCCCGTACCTTGCGCATCGCCGCCTGGGTTCCCACGAGCTCGGACAGGGCCGAGGCCACGTATCGACCTCGTCCTTTCGGCTCCCCCTGCGAACCGGGGTGACGACCCTTCTATGCATATTCCTAAAAGTTAGTTTATTTAAAAAATAAACACGCTTAGGGTATATGCACCGGACCACCGGACATTCCTGAATTTTCTGTTTTCATTTCATTGAATGCGAGGTCGGTATGGTCAGAATTACCCCGGTGCATAACGCCAGGGCATTACGTGCAGCCAAGGAGCGGCGCTGATGTCTAACTTGGCTCTAACACCCCCCCAGAGTGATCTGGACGCAGCGCCGCTGTTGTTGCCGGCCACCGTGCTGCGCAACGACGCCCAGGCGCTGAGCGCCGCCCATGAGCTTGCTGACGCCGCGCGCCTGCAAGCCGCCAGGCGCGACCAGCAACGCCAATTGCCATTGGCGCAGATCGAACAGTTCACCCGCAGCGGGTTGGGCAGCATTTCCATTCCCCGCGAATACGGCGGTCCGCAGGTTTCGTTCGTGACCCTGGCCGAGGTCTTCGCCATCATCAGCGCGGCCGACCCGGCTCTCGGGCAAATCCCGCAGAACCATTTCGGCATCCTGCACCTGCTGCAGAGCACCGCCAGCGAGCGCCAGAAAAAGCACCTGTTCCAGAGCGTGCTCGAGGGTTGGCGCATCGGCAATGGCGGCCCGGAACGCGGCACGAAAAATACCCTGGAGCTCAAGGCGCGCATCACCGCCGAGGGCGACGGGTATGTGGTCAGCGGCCAGAAGTTCTACTCCACCGGCGCACTGTTCGCCCATTGGGTGGCCATCAAGGCCCTCAACGATGACGGCAAGCAAGTCATGGCGTTTGTGCGCCGTGGCAGCGAGGGGTTGCGCATCGTCGATGACTGGTCGGGATTTGGCCAACGCACCACCGCCAGCGGCACCGTACTGCTTGACCGGGTACCGGTGGACGCAGAGTTGGTGGTGGACAACTGGCGCCTGGGCGAAAGCCCGAATATCCAGGGTGCCGTCTCGCAGCTGATCCAGGCCGCCATCGACGCCGGCATCGCCCAGGGCGCCCTGGAAGACACCATCGCCTTCGTGCGTGAACGTTCACGCCCCTGGATCGATGCCAAGGTCGAACGGGCCAGCGACGACCTGTATGTCATCGCCGATATCGGCAAATTGAAGATCGAGCTGCATGCCGCGCAGGCGCTGCTGCGCAAGGCCGGCCAGGTACTGGACCAGGTCAGCGCAGCACCGATCACCGCGCAGTCCGCCGCCCGCGCGTCTATCGCAGTCGCCGAGGCCAAGGTGCTCACCACCGAAGTGTCATTGCTGGTCAGCGAAAAGCTCTTCGAGTTGGCCGGCAGCCGCGCCACCCTCGCCGAATTCAACCTTGACCGGCACTGGCGCAATGCGCGGGTGCACACGCTGCATGACCCGGTGCGCTGGAAGTATCACGCCATCGGTGCCTACCGCTTGAACGGCACGTTGCCGGCTCGACATTCCTGGATCTGACCGCCCAGAACACTTTTTCCACGAGCTTCTGGAGAACACATGACGCTTTCCCATCACGTCGCGGTCATTACCAGCGATGAACAAGCCCTTATTGTCGCCAGCGACCTGGCCGAAGACCTGCGCCGCGACAGCGCCCAGCGCGACCGCGAACGTCGTCTGCCGTTGCCCGAGCTGGACGTGTTTTCCCGCTCCGGCCTGTGGGGCATCAGCGTGCCCAAGGCCTACGGCGGTGCCGGTGTGTCCAACGTCACCCTGGCCAAGGTCATTGCGCTGATTGCCCAGGCCGACGCCTCCCTGGGCCAGATCCCGCAAAACCATTTCTATGCCCTTGAAGTGCTGCGGGTCAACGGCAGCCCCGAACAGCAGCAGCGCCTGTACGCCGACGTGCTGGCCGGCCAGCGCTTTGGCAACGCCCTGGCGGAACTGGGCACCAAGACCGCCCATGATCGCGTGACCCGCCTCAGCCGCGACGGCGAGGGTTTTCGCATCAGCGGGCGCAAGTTCTACGCCACCGGCGCGATCTACGCGCAACGCATCCCCACCTCGGTGGTGGATGAAAACGGTGTCCAGCAACTGGCCTTCGTGCCTCGCGACAGCGCCGGTCTGACGGTGATCGACGACTGGAGCGGCTTTGGCCAGCGCACCACCGGCAGCGGTTCGGTGGTGTTCGACAACGTGTGGGTGGACGCCCGGGACGTGGTGCCGTTCCAGAGCGCCTTCGAACGCCCGACCACCGTCGGCCCCCTGGCGCAGATTCTGCACGCCGCCATCGACACCGGCATCGCCCGCGCCGCCTTCGAAGATGCGCTGCATTTTGTGCGCACCAAGACCCGTCCCTGGATCGACTCAGGCAGCGACAAGGCCACCGATGACCCGTTGACGCTGAAAAGCTTCGGCCACCTGAGCATTCGCCTGCACGCCGCCGAAGCGTTGCTCGAGCGCTCGGGCGAATTCCTCGATCGCGCCCAGGCCGACAGCACGGCCCAGACCGTCGCGGCCGCCTCCATCGCCGTCGCCGAAGTGCGCGCCTTGAGCACCGAAATATCCCTCGCCGCCGGCAGCACGCTGTTCGAACTGGCCGGCAGCCAGGCGACCCTGGCCGAGCACGGCCTGGACCGCCACTGGCGCAACGCGCGGGTTCACACCCTGCACGACCCGGTGCGCTGGAAATATCACGCCGTGGGCAATTACTACCTCAACGCCGAAAACCCGCCGCTGCGGGGGACGATCTGATGAGCAAGAAAAAAATCCTGCTCAATGCCTTCAACATGAACTGCATCGGGCATATCAACCACGGCTTGTGGACCCATCCACGGGACACGTCCACCCAGTACAAGACCCTCGAATACTGGACCGACCTGGCGCAAACCCTCGAGCGCGGGCTGTTCGACGGCTTGTTCATCGCCGATATCGTCGGCGTGTATGACGTGTACCAGAAGTCCATCGACGTGCCGCTCAAAGAATCGATCCAGTTGCCGGTCAACGACCCGCTCCTGCTGGTCTCGGCCATGGCGGCGGTCACCCGCAACCTTGGCTTCGGCCTCACCGCCAACCTGACCTACGAGCCGCCCTATCTGTTCGCCCGGCGCATGTCCACCCTCGACCACCTGAGCCGTGGCCGCGTGGGCTGGAACATCGTCACCGGCTACCTCGACAGCGCCGCCAAGGCCATGGGCCTGAACGAACAAGTCGAGCATGACCGCCGCTACGACCAGGCCGATGAATACCTGCAGGTGCTGTACAAACTCTGGGAAGGCAGCTGGGAAGATGACGCGGTGGTCAACGATCCCCAGGCGCGGGTGTATGCGCAACCGGGCAAGGTGCACAAGGTCGAGCATCACGGCGAGTTCTACCAAGTGGAGGGTTATCACCTGTGCGAGCCCTCGCCGCAGCGCACGCCGGTGCTGTTCCAGGCCGGCAGTTCGGAGCGCGGCCTGCAGTTCGCCGGGCGTCATGCCGAGTGCGTGTTCATCAGCGGGCAGAACAAGGCCTCGACCAGAATCCAGGTGGACAAGGTGCGTGCCAGCGCGGTGGCGGCCGGGCGTAATCCGGATGACATCAAAGTGTTCATGGGCCTCAACGTGATCGTCGGCGCGACCGAAGAACTGGCCTGGGCCAAGCACGCCGAGTACCTCAGCTATGCCAGCGCCGAGGCCGGCGTGGCGCACTTTGCGGCGTCCACGGCGATCGATTTTTCCGAGTACGAGCTGGACGAGCCGATCCAGTACGTGAAGAGCAATGCGATCCAATCGGCCACCAAAAACCTGCAGAACAACGACTGGACCCGGCGCAAATTGCTCGAGCAGCACGCATTGGGCGGGCGCTATATCACGCTGGTTGGGTCGCCTGAGCAGGTCGCCGATGAGCTGGAATCGTGGATCAGCGAAACGGGCCTGGATGGCTTCAACCTGACGCGCATCGTGACGCCGGAAAGCTATGTGGATTTCATCGATCTTGTAGTGCCGGAGCTGCAAAAGCGCGGGTCGTACAAAACCGAATATGAGCAGGGCACGCTGCGCGAAAAAGTCTTCCACGGCACTGCTCGCTTACCCGAACAACACACCGGCTCTACCTACCGACACTAACCCCTGTAGGAGCGAGCTTGCTCGCGAAGACCGTTAACGATAACGCGGTGCATCTGGTTTACCGATGCGTCCTCAAGTTTTTCGCGAGCAAGCTCGCTCCTACAATTGGAAACTCATATGAAAAAAATAGTGCTCTCCCTGGCCTTCGGACTGTTCAGCACGGCCGTATTCGCCGTCGATGCGCCGCTGAAAGTCGGCACCACCGCCGCCTTCGCCATTCCCCTGGAAGCCGCCGTGGAAGAAGCCGGCAAACAAGGCCTCAAAGTGGAGCTGGTGGAATTCACCGACTGGATCGCCCCCAACGTCAGCCTCGCTGCCGGCGATATCGACGTGAACTACTTCCAGCACATTCCCTTCCTGGAAAACGCCAAGGCTGCCGCCGGGTTTGACCTGGTGCCTTATGCGCCGGGCATCATCAACAACGTCGGGCTGTATTCGAAAAAGTACAAAAGCTTCAACGACCTGCCCGAAGGCGCCAGCGTGGCCATCGCCAACGACCCGATCAACAGCGGGCGCGGCCTGCAGCTGCTGGCCAAGGCCGGGCTGATCAGCCTCAAGCCGGGCGTGGGCTACAAGGCCACCGAAGAAGACATCGTCAGCAATCCGAAGAAAATCAAGATTCTGCAAGTGGAAGCCGTACAGTTGGTGCGCGCCTATGACGACGCCGACCTGGTGCAGGGCTACCCCGCGTACATCCGCCTGTCCAAGACCTTCGATGCGGAATCGGCGTTGCTGTTCGACGGTCTGGACCACCCGGAATACGTGATCCAGTTCGTGATCCAGCCCAAGAGCAAGACCGACCCACGGGTGATCAAGTTCGTCGACATCTACCAGCACTCGCCGGTGGTACGCGCCGCCCTGGATAAATCCCTAGGCAAGCTTTACCAAGTCGGCTGGGAAGCTAAAAAATGACCGCCGCCAATGCCCGACTGCGCGACCTGGGCACACCGCCCAGGGACACCCGGCAGACCGAACTGCATGCGGATCTGAACCGTGCCCACGTGCGCTTCATCAACCTGGGTAAAACCTATGACGGCACGGTGCATGCTTTGCACGGCATCGACCTGGCGATCCAGCGTGGCGAAGTGTTCGGCATCATTGGCCGCAGCGGCGCCGGCAAGTCGTCGCTGATTCGCACCATCAATCGCCTGGAACAACCCAGCAGCGGGCGCGTGCTGATCGATCAGGTGGATATCGGCGGCTTCGATGAAGATCACCTCGTCGCGTTGCGCCGGCGCATCGGCATGATCTTCCAGCACTTCAACCTGATGTCGGCCAAGACCGTGTGGCAGAACGTCGAGTTGCCGCTCAGAGTCGCCGGGGTGCCCAAGCCGCAGCGTGAACAAAAGGTGCGTGAGCTGCTGGAACTGGTGGGTTTGCAGGACAAGCACAAGGCGTATCCGGCGCAGCTTTCCGGGGGGCAGAAACAGCGCGTGGGCATCGCCCGTTCGCTGGTGCACGACCCCGAGATCCTGCTCTGCGACGAGGCCACCTCGGCGCTGGACCCGGAGACCACCCAATCGATCCTCGGCCTGCTGCGCGAGATCAACCAGCGCCTGGGCCTGACCATCGTGTTGATCACCCATGAGATGGCGGTAATCCGCGACATCTGCGACCGCGTGGTGGTGCTGGAACACGGGCGTATCGTCGAGCAGGGCCCGGTGTGGCAAGTGTTCGGCAATCCGCAGCACGACGTCAGCCAAACCCTGCTCGCCCCCTTGCAACACGGCTTGCCGGCCGAACTGCAAAACCGCCTGCACCCCACCCCCACGTCCGCCGACGCCGCGGTGGTGCTGCGCTTGCAGTTCACCGGCAGCGACGCCGATGAGCCGGACCTTGCCGCACTGTTCAAGGCCCTCGGCGGCCGCGTGCGGTTGCTGCAAGGCGGGGTGGAACGCATCCAGGGGCATGCCCTGGGGCAATTACTGCTGGCGGTGAATGGATCGCCGCACAGCGCCGAAGAACTGCGCAACCGCGCCGCGAACTGGGCGCAACGGGTGGAGGTGCTGGGCCATGTGGTTTGATCGTTTAGTGCAGGGCGCCATCGACACCTTGTTGATGGTAGGCGTGTCGTCGTTGATCGCCCTGCTGGTGGGGATTCCGCTGGCCGTGTTTCTGGTCACCAGCGACAAGGGCGGCATCTACCAGGCACCGACGCTGAATCGGGTGCTGGGCGCCTTCGTCAACCTGTTCCGCTCCATTCCCTTCCTGATCCTGATGGTGGCGCTGATCCCGTTTACCCGCTTGATCGTGGGCACCACCTATGGCGTGTGGGCGGCGGTGGTTCCGCTGACGATCGCCGCCACGCCGTTCTTTGCGCGCATCGCCGAAGTCAGCCTGCGCGAAGTCGACCATGGCCTGATCGAAGCGGCGCAGGCCATGGGGTGCCGGCGCTGGCACATCATCTGGCACGTGCTGTTGCCGGAAGCGCTGCCGGGCATCGTCGGCGGGTTCACCATCACCCTGGTGACCATGATCAACTCATCGGCCATGGCCGGTGCGATTGGCGCCGGTGGCTTGGGCGACATTGCGTACCGCTATGGCTACCAGCGTTTTGACACGCAGATCATGCTGACGGTGATTGTGCTGTTGGTGGTGCTGGTGGCGGTGATTCAACTGGGCGGGGATCGATTGGCGCGGGTACTGAACAAGCGGTGAGGTATAGTCAGGGAATCCAAGCGTCCGGTATTGCCTGTCATGACCCTCAAGCCCGAAGACCTCAACCAGATCACCGCCACCACCCTCGGCCATTACAACCACGTGGCCGAGGACTTCCGTGAAGGCACCCGCGATCATGATGTCAGCCAGAACATCGATGCGCTGCTGCGGCATCTCCAGGGCACGGCGCCGTTTACCGTGCTGGATTTCGGCTGCGGGCCGGGGCGCGATTTGCAGACGTTTACACGCATGGGGCATATCGCCGTGGGGCTCGACGGTTCCGAGCGCTTTGCGCAGATGGCGCGCGAAGGCAGTGGTTGTGAGGTGTTGCAGCAAGACTTCCTGAGACTGGACCTGCCTGCCGAGCGCTTTGACGGGATCTTCGCCAATGCGGTGCTGTTTCACATACCCAAGCAGGAATTGCCACGGGTGCTCCAGCAACTGCACGGCGCGTTGAAACCCGGTGGGGTGCTGTTCAGCTCCAATCCTCGGGGTGACAACCGGGAAGGTTGGAACGGGCCGCGGTATGGGTCTTATCACGATCTGGAGGCATGGCGAGGGTTGCTGACTGAGGCCGGGTTTGAAGAGCTGGAGCATTATTACCGACCTGCGGGTTTGCCGAGGGAGCAGCAGCCTTGGTTGGCCAGTGTGTGGCGTCGGGTTTAAGTGATTTATTGCCTGGGCTAATGCTATCGGGGGCAAGCCCCCTCCCACAGGAGAACGCATTCCAAGTGTGGGAGGGGGCTTGCCCCCGATGGCAGCCTCGGGGCCGACCAGGATGTTGGATCAGACCGAGTACATATCCGTTTCTGCGGTAACGGCTGCTAATGGTTCCGCTTTTACAGCGGCTCACTTTTGAAAAGCGCAAAAG
>NZ_JAFLXH010000023.1:0-102234 GCF_019891515.1 Pseudomonas sp. Wu6
AAGTTATCCATCAGCCAATGGTCAGGCGTTGGCACTGGTCAGATAGCGCTTGAACAACGACCGCGCCCCATACGCCGGCAGGATATTGAAGAACGCAAAGCCGACTTTGATCGCGATCTGCACATAGATCATGCTCAGGATGTCGCTGGTCTGCATCACGCCATAGAAAGCGATAAAGCAGAACAGGAAGCTGTCGATAATGACCGCAAAGAACGTACTGAGGAAAATCCGCAGGTACAGGTACCTGGAGTTGGTCAGTTCCTTGATTTTGCACAGCAGATAAGAGTTGATGTTCTCCGACACCAGGAAGGACACCGACGAGGCGATCAGCACCGACGAGACTTGCAGGATCACGTCGGTGTACGGTCCATCCAGTTTCCAGCCCGGCAGCCCCGGCAGGAAGGTCGAGCCGTAGAGCAGGATGATGATCATCGCGTTACTGGCAAACGCAAACAGGATCGCTCGGCGTGCCAGGCGCAGCCCGAAGTTTTCGTTCAGCAGGTCCACGATCAGAAAGGTCAGGGGATACAGGAACGTGCCCGGCGTCACGATGATGCCCATCGACTCCAGGTAGATCGGTTTGGTCGCGGCGATACTGGTAAAGATATAAAACGTGAACAGCAGCAGATTCAGGATGATGTAGATCATCCATGAGTTTTCATTGCGGTCGTTCATGTCGTAGGCCGTGAGCGCACCGCCTTGTGAATAGAACTTCTTGTAGAGGTTCTTGATTTCCATCCTGTTGAAGTTGTCCATCATTTCGCTGTTGAGCACTTCACTGAGCTTGATCCTGATGACCTTGCCCGTGGCGATCACCATGATCACCGCCAGGCGCTTGTCATTTTCAAACCCCAGCAGCTTGTATTTACTATTTTCACCCGGTACTTCAAGCCTGCTCATTGAAACGCTCCTCGAAGATATCGCCGATGACACACAGGCGATCCGAGTTCGCACAGGGTTCAAGGGTAATGAAGAGCTTTTGGGTGGCGCGGTCGTACACCAGCTTTTCCTTGTCGTCGCTGCACGCGCCTTTTTGAACGATCAGCAGGTCCCCTGGCTCATTGAGACCGGTAATGGCGTGCTCCAGCAGTACGCCGATCAAGTTGCAGGACAGGCCGAAGTAGTAAGTCAGCGGGAACAGCGTGGACAGCTCACCGATGCGCTTGCCCAGGTGCTGCATGACCTGGCTTTCCTTGAGCACAGGCACCGCCGCCGGGTTCATGTTGCCCAGGGGTGAAGCATGGCTCTCGATGATTTCCTTGGCTTCAAAATTGATGGTTTCGATTTCTTCGTAGGAGACGCCGAAGAAGTCGGAGATTTTGCGCAGGGTCGACTGTTGTACGTTGGCGACCTTGCCTTCGAGGATGTTGTAGATGGTGGTCCTGGTCAGGCCGGCGGCGCTGCTTAACGAAAGCTGGGTTTCGCCGCGACTTTTGATCAAGTACCTGATGTTGCTCTTCAGGTGCTCGGTTTTTTCCCGTCTGTGCATCACGTGCTCACCAGTTCCCTTTAGTCATGATCGTCCATTTTTTCTTCGCGAAACCGTGGATCTAGAGCCTGCCACGGGGCTTTTCAACGTCGCGATCGCGAGTGTTACATGTGTGTTGCTCAACAATAAAGCGCTAAATCAGGCTGCGTTTTCCTCGTCATACTTCTCTGTACGACCCGTAGGAATCATCGTTCGTCTACAAGGAGTAGTTGCCATGGTCAGCGTCAGCCGTCGATCTCTTCTCGCCCTGGGCGCGGCCTTGCCGGTGCTGGGGCGCCTGGATTGGGCTGTCGCCAACCCCACGCCGGTGACCTCTGACACCGTATTGCTCAACTACAACGAAAGCCCCTACGGGCCGTCAACGGCGGCGCTTGAGGCGATGGGGCGGGGCAGTGCGGCAGCAGGACGTTATCCTTACCCGCACATGTACGCGTTGGCTGCGCTGTTCGCCCGGCAGCAAGGTATTACCGAAGAGCGCGTGGCCGTGTTTACCGGCTCCATGGCCGCCCTGCGCTATGCCGTGTTGGCGTTCACCAGTCCAACCCGTGGCCTGGTGATGGCCACGCCGTCCTACGAAGTGCCGCGCCAGGCGGCCGCGTCGAACCAGGCACCGGTGCGCGAAGTGAACCTCGATGCCGCGCATGCCCATGATGTACCGGCCATGCTCGCGGCTGATCCCCAGGCCGGCATGCTGTACCTGTGCAACCCCAACAACCCGACCGGTACCCTGACGCCAACCGAGGCCATCCGTCAGGCGCTGGCCAACAAACCCAAAGGCAGCGTGCTGGTGGTGGACGAAGCCTATATCGATTTCTGCGATGCCCCCAGTTGCGTGAGCTGGACCAGCGACCACGACGACCTGCTGGTACTGCGCACGTTCTCGAAAATCTACGGCATGGCCGGTGCGCGCCTGGGCCTGGCAATCGGCCACCCGGCATTGCTGGAGCAACTGGCGGTGTTCGGCGGTGACAATGTGCCGGCGGGTGCCAGTCTGCTGGGTGCCCATGCCAGCCTGGAGGACGTCAAGCTGCTGGGCCAGCGCAAGGCGCTCAATGCCACCGTGCGTGATGAGACTATCGCGTGGCTCAAGGACCGAGGGTTCAGGTGCACGGCCTCGCAGAGCAACTGCTTCATGATCGACGTCAAGCAACCCGCAGAGCAGGTAATCGAGCGGCTGGCTGCACAGAACGTGCTGGTGGGGCGGGTATGGAGCAACTGGCCGCAGTGGGTGCGGGTGACAGTGGGTAACCGGCAGGAGATGGAGCGGTTTCGTCAGGTGTTCGCCACGCAGATCGTGGGTGTCGGCTGAACCGCAGACAAAAGGTGGGAACGGAGCACCGCCCCTCCCACAGGGGATCTGCGCTAACTGACCTGCATCAGGACTTGCCCCGTCCCCAACTTCAGTCCTGCTGTGTGACCGGCAATGGATTACTGCTGGACGATGCTGTAGCCATCAAAGGCTGTCTGCTGTTGCAGGGCCGCAATCACGTTCTTGCGGCTCAGCGGCTGTTCAGTGCCGGCGTTATCGACAAAGCTTTCCACTTCCGGCTCGGCTTCATCGCCCTCACCGACAAAGTTGAACCCCAGGAATTCGAATGCTTCACGGTCGACGTTGAGTTTGGAGCGCGGCGTGCGCAGTGGCAGGGTGACACTGGTACCCTCCTTGCTGATCACAAACACCTCGGCTTCTTTCTTGGCACGCGCGGCCTTGCCCTTGCCGGCGCTCGGGTTGCTGATGGCCTGGTGCGACTGGTTCAGCACCTTGAGGGCCAGGCCATAGACCAGTTCCTGGAACTCGGGGTCATCCTTGAAGCTGGACAGGATGCGGCTGATCGAGAACTTGCTGCTCAAGTCTTCCAAGGCGGCGTTATCGGCCGCTTCGGCGTCCTTCAATTGCTTGAGCCGGCCCATCAGCTCGTACGCCTTGTCATCGTCAAAGGCGTCATGGGCCTGACGGATGGCCAGGCGCAATTCGCGGATCTGGTCGCTTTCCTTGGAGGTATGAAACGCATCCAGCACCATTTCGCTGATGATCTTGGCCGCTGGCACATGCTGTGAAAGATTGATGGCGTTCTCGTACTCGGCTTTGGCGTGCAAGGCGGTTACGGAGGCTTCGGCGGATTCAGCGGTGTACGAATCGGACATTGAAATTTCACTACTTCAGTAAACGGGGAGAGACAAAAAAGCGTCGCGCATTTTCAGGGGGCAGGGGAGTCAGGTCAAGGCAACTCATCGAAGGTGAGCCCGCTCAGGTCGCCGGTTTTATTCCGACACACCATTCTTCCCCGCCGCCTTGGACCGATACAGCGCCTGATCGGCGCGGGTCATCAGGGCTGCCGGTGACTCACCGAGCTGACGCTCCACCACGCCCAGGCTCAGGGTTATCCTGGCGCCACCCACGGCGGGCATTTCCTGGATTTTATGACGCACCCGTTCGGCCAGTTCCCTGGCCGTCTCCAGGGTACTGTTGGGCAAGACCAGCATGAATTCATCACCGCCCCAGCGCGCCAGCACGTCATCCGCACGCACGCACGCTTCCAGGCCTTCAACCACCCGTATCAGCGTCTGATCGCCTACGGCATGGCCATGTCGGTCATTGATCGGCTTGAAGTCATCGATATCCATGGCCACCAGCGCCAGTGGCAGGCGAAAACGTTCGGCGCGGCTGCACTGTTCGAGCAATACTTTTTCCAGGCGATAACGGTTGGCGATGCGGGTCAAGGCATCCCGTTCGGCCAGGGATCGGTTTTCGTCCAATTGCAGTTGCAGCTGCTGATTGACGCGCGACAATTCAAGGGTGCGCTCCACCACCAGCGCTTCAAGCGACTGGTTACGCTGTTGAAGGCGTTCCATGGAGCATTTGCGTGTATGAATATCGCGGTGCGCACCCACCATGCGCGCGACCGAGTTATCGGGATTGCGCGCGATGACGTAGCCCCGGTCTTCGATCCAGAGGTAGCTGCCGTCGCGCTTGCGGCAGCGGTATTCGGCCCGGTATTGGGGCGCGCGTTGGCAGATATAGTCATCAAATCCGCTCATCACCCGGGGGTAATCCTCAGGATGGATCAGGTTCTCCCAGGTGAATACGCTGTTTTCCAGGGAGTGGCGCGAGTAACCCAGCATTTCGTACCAACCGGGATTGCGGTAGACGAAGCCGGTATTGGCATTCCAGTCCCAGATACCGTCGCTGACCAATTCCATGATGGCATGCAACAGGTCGGCGCTGAGGTCGGAAAAGTCATTGCGCGGTATTTCACTGCCGGTTGTATCGTCCATTTACGCGCTTCCTGCGTGAACTGGCTCCCGAGGCCAGCTGTGGTTGACGCCGATACTCCGTGGCTGGCGCTACTGTACAACGCGGCCGGTGTGCTTTGAATAGGGCAGATGTATTGTTTCAGGGGCGTGGCGCGGTCATTTTCGTACGCGGCTTGCCATTCGCGTTGTGCTGAAAAATCGCTTCAGGTTGGCCCTTTTCGTTGAAAAACACCTGACCGATTCCCGCGCAATTCCATAAGCGCTCGCCAGCCTCGGCATGTTCCGGGATATGCGGCACCACCTGCATGGTACGGCGCCGGGTAAACCAGTTGAGCGGTGAGCGCGGGGAGTAGAGCCAGCGGTTGAGACGGTCGAACCATTCCAGCAGACGCGGCGGGAACTCGTTCTTGATGCCGCTGCTGGTGATCTGCCAGATCCTGGGACCCGCATTGCGGTGGCGAATCAGCACTTCGTAGACAAACGAATAATGCACGTCCCCCGACAGAATCACGTAATTACCGGGTGTACGGGAGTGGCGGAAGATATTGAGAATCACCTGGGCGCTGCCGCGATGGGCCATCCAGTTTTCGGCGTCGACCAATAAGGGGTGGCCGCACCAACTGAAGATTTTCTGCACGGTCTCTATCAGCTTCACGCCAAAGATTGGCGCGGGCGAGACGATGATAGCCGAAGGGTGATCGAGCAGTTCCTGCTGCAGCTCGCTCAAGGCTTCCCAATCCAGCAGGCCGGAGGGTTGCTTGAGCGTGAACTCGCTGCGCCAGCGCCGGGTGCGGGTGTCGAGCACCACCAGCGCGGGGTTGGTGGGTAGTACGTAGTGCCAGTGCTGGAATTTGCGCAGCGCTTCGAGTAATTCGTCCTGCGCGGCTGCGTCCAGATGGTTGGCCCGGGTCTGACGGGTCAGCGCTTGGGTTCGGCTCACCAGTTCGCCAAATGCATCGGGCTGATTGCCCCAGCCCTGGCATAGCAGGTAGGCCAGCAGGGCGTTTCCGATGATGCGTCTGGAGAAGGGGTGGCCGTAAGCGGTTTCCTCCCATTGGGCGCTGAGGTTCCAATCGTCGGTGATGTCATGGTCGTCAAAGATCATCAAGGTCGACAGGTGGGCGAAGACTCGCGCGACCCCCGGCAGCCCATCGCGGAATCCCTCGACCCGGAGCTCTTCGCTGGCATAACGCTGCTGTCGTTCCAGGCTCAGGGGCGGGCTTTGAAGCGTGATCAGCGTCCAGGGCGTGGGTGACCACACCAGCAGGTACATCGCGATGACTTCGGCAAAGGTCACCAGATGATTATCGGCGGTGCTGCTGGTGAAAATCGGCTTTTTCACGCCACCAAAGAAGCGTTCGCGCAACGTCTCATTGCTGTCCAGTGCCGGCAGCAAGTCGGCACGGTGATAATAACTGGCGGGATGCCGGTAGAGGCTTGCGCTGTCATCGACCACGGCGCCTTCGAGGTATTCATCGACCAGGCCCAGCCGTGCAATCAGCCCATGAATCGCACGCAGCATCGGCCCGGCGACATCGTCGGCGTAAACCTGATCGCCGCTCATCATCAGCAAGGCCGGACGTTCGACCGGGGTTTGGGCGTCGGCCAGCAGACGGTCGACGCACAGCAAACCGTCGTTGGCACTGTGATGGGGTTTGCGGCATGAGCCGTGCACCAACTGATGGATACGGCTATGCAGGACGAAACTGGGGTATTGGTGGTCGGCGTACAGGAGGTGCGGTGCCCACTCGGCGATGCCAGTATCGGCGAAAACCAGGTCGTAGCCGATCGCCACGTCCAGCGGCAGCGCTTCGTCCAGTGACACATCGATCAAGTGAATAAATGCGTGACGCCCGACGGGTACGACGTTGCAGTCAAGGATAATCTCCAGTGTCTGCTCGGGCAGATGCAGCTTCAGCGTCAGTTCCAGTGCTCGACTTCCTACCAGCCACAACACCAGGCGCCGAGCTTCGAGGCGTCGCAGCAGAGGGCCCGCCAGAACGGCGGGCAGTGTGTCGGAATGCGGCATGCAGGCAGTGGTCCGGGGCTGGATTGAACCGGTGAGTTTAAGCGAGTGAATGTCATGGTTTTGTTATCGGGGGGTACGAAGGGCCGTACACGGCCCCTCGTACGCGCCCGGTTAGAGAACGTTGCCTCGACCCAGGCTGTCCAGCCCACCGCCCTTGGTTTTGCGTCGGTCATTGGCCGCCATGCCTTCAGGCTCGAAGGCATTTTGTTGCGTGGCGGTGGAGTCGATGCTGCGCTTCGTGCGTTGGGGCCCTGCATCATCCTGCTGCAGAGGTGGGTATTGAAAGCTGCTCAGTGAATGATTGATTCCGCTGACCATGGATGTTTCCTTCTATGAGTAGAGGATGACTTCGCCTATCGGAGCGAAGCAAGGCCTACCTTAATAGCGGCCCGCAAGGGCCGCTATAAACGCGTTGCTGCAAGATATGACTGCAACTGACGAGCGTTTTTTAGAAAGGGTCCCGCCCATGCTCTACCGCATCAGGTGTACGAATCTTCAATCATCTTGGGTACCGTAAACCGGAACTCACTCCCTCGGCCCACCTCACTTTCGGCAACGATCTTGCCGCCATGGGCCTGGACGATGCCCTGGGTGATGTACAGTCCCAGGCCGCTGCCGGTGGGGTTGTTTTCGGTCTGCGTCCAGTAGCGGTCAAACACATGGGGCAATTGTTCCGGCGCTATGCCTTCGCCCGAGTCACGCACCGAGAACACGATTTCTTCGCCATTGCTCATGGCACTGATGCCGATATTGCCCTGGCGTGGGGTGAACTTGATGGCATTGCCGATCAGGTTCGACAGGACCTGGAACAGGCGCTCCGGGTCGGCGTTGATCAGCAGGCCGGGCTCGGCGTTGAACGACAGGTCAATGCCTTTCTCCGATGCCAGCGGTGCGAGCAAGGAGTAGGCCTCTTCGAACATCTGGCTGACATCCAGCGCCACCGGCTTGACCACATACCGCCCCGCATCGATTTTCGACGTGTCGAGCAAGTCTTCCAATAGCACATTCATGCGCCCGGCCGCCTGCTGCATGGTATCGATGGCCGAGGAAATCCGCCGTGACGTATGAGGGCCGTCGGAGCTGAAAGCCTTTTGCAGCATGCCGCAGAGCATGGAAATCACGGTCATGGGGTTGCGCAGGTCATGGGACACCACCGCCACCAGCTCTTCACGCGCCCGCACGGCTTGTTGTTCACGCAGCACCTGGCGGGCCAGGTCGTTTTCCAGGGCCGAGCGGCGCAGGTCATTGGCGGCGAACAGGTCGCCATGGCTCCACTTGGTGGAGATGCCGGCCATTTCGACCTTCCAGATTTCAAATGACGTGCGGGGACGAAGGCGCAGGCCGGCGTCGGAGTTTTCCAGGTCCAGCGGCTTTTGCGGATCGCCGCTCCAGTTGATGTTCTCTTTGACTTCCGGGCGGAACCACAGCACACCATTGTCCACAGGCTTGGGCAGTTGCATGGCCAGGACGCCGCTGGCCAGTGCCTGGAACTCGGCGGCCGGGGGGTATGACGAAACCAGATTGTGGCTGGCGAACACCGGTTCGTCGCGTTCCTGCAGCCATTTGTGCAGCGCACGGATCTGCGCCGGTTCCGGGCAGTTACCGTAGCGGTGCAATTGTTTGTTATCAATGATCGCCACGCCGCCTGCCCGCGTCAGGTCCATCAGCAACTGGCCCTGTTGGGCCAGGCCATCGAACACATTGTCCTCCGAGGCCTTCATCGCTTGATCAAGCAGCGCCAGTGCCTGAAGTTTTTCCTCGCGCTGACGGCTCAGTTCCAGGGCTTCCATGGCGCTGATCTGCAACGACAGCACCTGGCCGATGGTCTGGCAGGCGGTGCGTAACTCGTTGGGTACCAGCAGGGGTTCCCGATTGCCGCAACTGATCAGGCCCCAGAGCTTATCGCTGTCCATCAGCGAGATGCTCATGGATGACAGCACGCCCATGTTCTGCATGTACTGGCAGTGGATCGGCGACACACTGCGCAGGGTGGCAAAGCTCAAATCCAGCGGTTCGCCGTTATCTGGCCGCAGCCTGGGCACCAACGGGACTGGCTCGTAGGCCGCATTGGGAATAATCCGTAGCCAGTTGGTGCGATACAGCTCGCGAGCCTGCTCCGGGATGTCGGACGCAGGGAAGAACAGCCCGTTGAAAAGCTCCATGGACGGCGCCGACGCTTCGGCGATCACCTGGCCATGGCCTTCGTCTTCGAAACGGTAGATCAGCACGCGGTCGTAACCGGTCATGGCCTGAATTTCATTTACGCTGATTTCGTACAGCGCCTGCAGGGTTTTCGCCGCCTGCAAACGTTGCAGCATCTTGCCCAGGTTACTGGTGCGGCCGTTTAACGCGCGCGGGCGAAAGTCCTTGAGCCGCGGCTCGAACTCCAGCACCAGCACGTCCTGGTGGCGGTGCAGCAAGCCTTCGAAATCCGCACCGTTGAGGGTGACGTGCAACGGTGGCATGTCGAAGAAGGTATTGGTCCGGGCCATGACCTGCACGGCCTGGGCGTGTTCGGTGCCGATCACGCTGTGCAGCGGCTGACCGAGCAGCGTTTCGGGCGCATGGCCGAACAAGGTGCCGACGTTGGCGCTGACCTGGATGATATTCAGGCCGGGCTCCGACAGGGTCAGCAGCGCACCGTGGGGCTGGATCGCCCCGGGAAAGCGGATGGGCTCGTTGGCACAGTTGGCAAGCAGCTCTTCAAAATCTTCGGTTTTCATAGCAGTACCTCCTGGCTGTCGAGCCATTGCTCAAAGCAGCTGAATGTCGAGCGGGCGGCGTTCACGGCGCATTGTTTTGCGGGCGCGTCCAACGGCTGGTCGCCCAGATAAACAAGAAAGTCTTTCCAGCGCCGCCCGGTCTCTACCCCGTAGATGTCGAGAAAGGCGCCGCCGTTGTCGGCATTGACGCCCAGGCGCTGAGCCATTTCACGACGAAGCACCTGGCCACCCAGCGTCGCACCCTCCAGTACATACAGAGCACCGAGGCAGGCGGCGGGGGTGTCGAGCGTTGGCAGTTGCGTGCAATGGGGCAGGGTGTCGATGGCCTGATCATCCAGGCCCAGCGCGTGGAGGTCACTGACCAGTATCGGTGTTTTCACACGCATTGCGGTATCAAGCCCTTCGGGAATCAAGCCGCTGCCGTACAGTGCAGCCTCCATAGGCTGATAAAACCCGAAGTACGCCTGCAGCAGATGCCGGTACCCCTGCGCATCAAGGCGATCGGAGAAAAACGGCAGGCGTTTTTCCAGCGCGGTATGCAGCAAGGCCGTGCCTGTGCGCAACGCTTCCAGCAGTGGGGGCGCATCGACGTCATGGGCCTGAGAATGCATTCAGTAAGCTCGAACTGTGGGCCTCTCGGCCATGAGTGACGCGCGGAAAAGGGCGACGATTCTACACAACTCGCAGTCAGTAACTAAACGCGCAAGGCGAAAAGGCTGACTAACGGATCAGAAATGTCGCTCCTTGCGTCATTAATGGACCGATGGTTTCACCGGGAAGTTCGCTCAAGGTGATATCGCGACGCTATCAATGCATAGCCAAACCCTGCTGATTCAGCGCTGTTTGCACGCAGTCAATCAGATGCTGGGTACTCCAGGGCTTGGGCAGGAATCGCACCGAGCCGCCCAATTGTGCCGCCAGATGGGCGTTGCCGGACGTCAGCACCACCTGCACCGTCGGCCAGCGGTGCGCCACCACCTTGCTCAAGTCAAAGCCATTGAGCAAACCCGGCATTTGAATATCGCTGACAATCAGGTCCACGGGGTCATCGCCCCGTTCCAGATAAATCATCCCGTCGTCCGCCGAAGGGAACGACGTCACCGACGCGCCGAAGTCCTCCAGCACATCCACCATTAACGCCCGAATGATTTCGTCGTCTTCCAATACTAAAATCGATGGCCGAGCCATGATCCTTACTCCACCATCAGGGTTCAGTAGGGTTGAGTGGAAGCTGCGGGCATAGGTTCGATTGGATGTTTTTTAAACGATGGGTGGTCGTTTGGCGATGTGCAGGAACGTGGCTGAGGGCGTTGCTGTGTAAACAGGCATAATTGGCATCAACACTCGACGCGGAGCTGTCCGATGAAGTATGCCTTGTTGACCCTCGCCCTGATGCTGACCACCGGCCAGGCCGCCGCCGCCGGCGATGCGGAAGCGGGCGGCAAGCTCTTCGCCAAGACCTGCGGCGGTTGCCACAGCATTGGCGAAGGCGCCCGTGGCGGTTTTGGGCCGCAACTGAACGGCATCATTGATCGACCTGCCGGTACCACGGCGGACTATCAGTATTCGGAGGCGATGAAGACCTCGGGAGTGGTCTGGACCCGGGACAAACTGGCGGCCTACATTGAAGATCCGAAATCGGTTGTGAAAGGGACGCGGATGATTTTCTGGGGCATCAGTGATCCGGAGAAGATTGAAAATATATTGGCGTATCTTGAGACGTTTCAGCACGAGTGATGGCGTAAACGGTTGCCGGCGTATGGCTAGCCTTCAGGCGCTACGTTCTCAACCCTGTGTAAAGCCTGTGCGAATACCACACCGTTGAAGGTATGGGTGCAGCAGTCGTAAAAGGGTTCCATAAGCTCGGGCGTCAATTGCGGGTTGACCTTCTGTAACAGGCCGGCCTCGTCCACCCACAAGCCGCTGTAATAGCTGTTTTCATCCGTTCTCACATACTCCTCCTTGTCGCTTTCATGCAGCGCAACCATCCAGAACACCGGCTCCGGACGATCCAGGCGGGCGTTGGCTTCGCTGAAAACCTTGCTCCATGGGTGGCCGACTTTGGACAGGAGAAACCGAAATAGCGGTGAGTAATCAAAGCCGTGTCGTAGGTGACTGTGCATGGAACCTCGATTTGCCAAGGTGTTTCTTTCACTTTTTGTGTTCCGTTCATACCGATAAGCGCGACAGCTGCCGTGACGCACACCGTGGGTTCTAGAGTTGAAGGAGCGGTAGAGGAGAGGCTTTTGCAGGGTAGGTCTCATTGCATCACGATTCCTTGTTCGACTGCTTCGGGGGCGTTGGCCAGGCGCCTTGATAGTGAAAAGAAATCTGGAAGTCGAAAATATCTGGCTCTATCACCCGCCGGAAATGTGGCTGAAGAATCGCTATCCAGCTTGGGAGAACATCAAACCCTCCAGAATAAATTTGCGGTTCCTCGTGTAAATCGAGTTTGTTAAGAATGCTGTCGTCTTCCTCAAAGTCTGCTGAGTATTCAGCTGCCTCCAAATTTTCTGTTTGTTTGTTGAACCATTGCAGCCGTAGTTTCATTGCCATAGAGAACGCTCCACTTACTTTTCTATACGTCTTTCATCTTTCGCCGGCCCCCGCCGCTCGCCGGTATAGGGATCAAATGACCCTAGATGTTTCACATCACTGTATCGGTAGACTTCCAGCTCACCTTGTTCTGAATCCCACTCAAAAAGTCTCTTTCCTTTCGCATCCTTCCAGCGCTCCCGAAGCCCGCCACCGTTGCGTTTTCGCGTCTTTCTCTTCTGTTCTATCAAACCAGGGAAGCCAGTAATGTCCTCGGTCTTGGGCGCCGGGTAGTAACCATAATCTGGATTTTTCGAGCCCTTGCGAGTCTCATTTACCACCAGATACAGCGGCCGAACCCCCGACCCCACCGGGAACACCAGAATAAAATCCCGGTACTCCGGCGGATAAACCGGATTCACCAGAATCTGCGCGGCCTTCTCCGTCGGCGGGTAAATCCAGATCACCGGCGCTTGCGGCGCAGCCTCCAAGGCTGGAATTCCCAGCGTGTCACTGGGATCAACCGCAGGCGTCCAGATCAACTCGACTCCCTCACCCAAATCCGCCACAAACTGCTCGTCGCGGGCTTGGAACTGCACCACATCGATCATCTGCCAACTCGGATGGTTGCCGGTGTAAAAGCCATACCCCTTGAGCGTACCGTCCTCGCGTTGTTCTACATGCAAACGCATCTGCGACCGCGCCCGCGCCATCGAGCGCAACTGCTCCTCACTGTAGAGCGCGCTATCACCCATCTCAGACGGCCAGGCCAGCGCCACCAAACCGGCCAACAGGCCACCGGCGACAGACCCGACGGCAGTCGCCGCCGATTCCCACACTGCAGAGCGCAACGCCAACTGCCCCAAGCCGGCGGGCAACGCGCTGCCGCCGATCCTGCGCAAGGCCACCGCGCCTCGGCCGTCCAGTTCGCGCCCACCCAGCAGGCTGAAATGGGCGTACTCCTTGACCAACTCCAGCGGGACATAACCGGTGGGGTCTGCGTAGCGGGTGAAGCCGTCCGGCAATTGGCAGGGCTTGATAAAGACGCAGCCGACAGGTTTTGCCGGCGTGGGGGCTGGGGCAGGGGAGGGTTCGTATAGATCAATCGCCGGCGAATAGGGGGCCCGCGACGGTTGCGGTGTCAGGATTCGCTGTCTGCGTAGCGCTTCTTCAGTCGGTGGATAAGAACGTTCTGACATGACCGGCTCACTTCCTTGTGCGAGGGAGTGAGCCTACGGGGGGATATCACGGGGCTGGAATTGGCAGTGTTCGATGGGGAGTGTGGGAAAAGTAGACAGTAACTTCAGCGGGTTTCGAATATTGCGATTTTCGTTTGTTTCGTTTAGCTTGAGCTCAATTGAACTACGTGACGACGGAGCAGCATCATGATCACCCCGCACCTCCCTAAAACAATTCCTCCGCTGGAAAAGGAAGTCGAAGCCGCCGTTCAGGGCCAGCGCGAATTGGCCTCATTGCTGTCGACCAAATTCGACACTCAACGCATCGATATCTTCGACAAAGAAGACAAACCCCACTCCCTTGTACTCCCCACATCCGCGCTACGTCTGCTGGTTGATATTTTGGGTGAGCTGGCGCTGGGCAATGCCGTCAAGGTTGTACCCGTCCATGCTGAGTTGACCTCCCAGGAAGCTGCCGACCTGCTTAACGTTTCACGCCCGCACCTGGTGAAGATGCTGGAAGAAGGCGCCATTCCTTTTACGAAGACGGGTCGCCATCGGCGTATCCGGTTTTCAGATTTGATGGCGTTTAAACAGCAGCGCGATGCAGAAAGCCAAGAGGCGATGGAGGCGTTGGTACGGCAGGCTCAGGAGTTAGGCATGGGGTATGACCTATGAGGTGTTCGCCGTTCACTGCGGTATACGATGCTTGTGTTCTTCACCCGGCAGCACTCCGGGATCTGTTGATGTGGCTGGGATTGTCTGGTCTGTATCGAGCGCGATGGACCAGCCAGATCCATGAAGAGTGGAAGCGCAATGTGCTAAAAAATCGCCCCGACCTTACTTCGGAGCAAGTGGATAACACTTCAACGATGATGGACAAGGCTATACCCGACGGGCTGGTGACAGGGTATGAGGAGTTATGTTCGAGCCTGGATTTGCCCGATCCTGATGATCGTCACGTACTGGCGGCGGCGATTCGTAGTAAGGCGGAGGTCATCGTTACGTTCAACTTGAAAGACTTCCCATCGCATATCTTGGCTGCTTATGACATTGAGCCAATGCACCCACATTTTTTTGATCGGGATGCAGTAGCCGAACCGTGTTGGTAGTAAAAAAGACCTTGGCACACCGAGGTCTCTTTTTGTCCGCTGATCAAGTCAGCAGATGCTTTGAAATCAACCGTGAAATCTCGACAATCGACGTCTTTCCGGTAAATTCAAACTTCACCTTGCCCAACGACGAAAAGTAAATCTCCAGCTCCGAATCCAGATCGAACGTACCCGACGTCTCCACCGAATACGCCACGATGTTTTTGTACGGCAGCGACGTAAAATCCTTCTTGCTGCCGGTAATTCCCTGCACATTCACCGCGATGATGCGCTGGGTGGTGAACACCACGCCGTCGCGCATGGCCTTGTACGCATCCACCACTTCCTCGCCATCGAGCAGCAATGCCGCCACGCGTTCGGCGTATTCGTTGTTCTGTTTGAGCTTGAAGAAGCCTTTGTTGTTGAAATCAATCATGTGCCTGCCCTCGGGTGAATGGTGCGCTCGGTGTATGACGTTTTGCGCGCGGATCTGTATCTGACGCGCGCGGTTTGAACGCCCTACCATGGCGTCCAACCTTACAGCGTTGCAGGAGCCAAATCATGCCCGAACTGTCCAGCTGGCTTGCCTATGCGCTGATATCCCTGGGCATGGTGCTGACGCCCGGCCCGAACATGATTTACCTCATCTCACGGTCGATCTGCCAGGGGCGCGTCGCCGGGTTTATTTCCCTGGGCGGCGTGGCGTTGGGGTTTCTGGTTTATATGTTGTGCGCGGCCTTGGGGATTACCGCGTTGGTGATGGCGGTGCCCTTTGCCTACGACGCGCTGCGGTTTGGCGGGGCGCTGTACCTGGCCTATCTGGCCTGGCAGGCGCTCAAGCCGGGTGGCCGTTCGCCGTTCCAGGTGCACAGCCTGCCCCAGGACAGCCCGCGCAAACTGTTCACCATGGGCCTGGTGACCAACCTGCTGAACCCCAAGGTTGCGGTGATGTATCTATCGCTGTTGCCCCAGTTCATCGACCCGAACGGCCATGGCAGTGTGCTGATGCAATCTCTGGTGCTGGGCTTCACGCAGATTCTTATCAGCGTGAGCGTGAATGCGGTGATAGCCACCCTGGCGGGCTCCATCGCCGTATTTTTCGTCACCCGGCCGGGCTGGCAGGTGGTACAGCGTTGGCTGATGGGGTCGGTGTTGACGGGGTTGGCGGTGCGGATGGTGGTGGAAGGGCGCAAGTAGCTCAGCGCGTCATCACGTTTACGATCACATGCAAAATGAACTCAGGGCCGTAGCACGGTTGCCCATGTTCATCCTCGATCCGCCAGATGGAAGTGACTGCGCAGGTTTCCTTGGGCGCGGCGAATTCCATCGTGATATGCACGGGTTGGCCAGGCAGTGTTTCTGCGATGAGGATTTCGTTGTTAAGGCTGCGCAGATGCGTGTCCATGACGACTTCCAATGGCGCGCCCATGGCGGTGCGCCGTGCGATGACGTACTCACCGTCAACGCGCACCAATCTTCGTCCACGCCATGGACGTGTGCCGAGGTTCTGGATTTCCCAGGTCTTATGAAAAGTCTCACTGGGCATTACCACGGTTTGATCGGGGGTGGTGACGTCTGCATTGAATACGGCGATGTCACCGGGGTCGAGTAGACCGATGGCGCGGTTCGTGGCTGCAGTTGAATAAGCATCGACGGGTGCGCCAGTCAGGTCGGCAAAATAGCGAAACAGTAGCAGCGGTGAAACCTGAAGCGCCTTGGCGAGTTTGATCAGGGTGCGAACCGAGGGATCTTGAGATACGCCGCTGGCCAAGCCGTACAGATAGGTTCTGGAAATTGCGGCTCCCTGGCCAGGGTGGTCATGGATTTACCCAACTCTCGACTGCGTCGTACAACGAGGGAGCGGAGGGTGTCGCGAGTTCGTATGCTCATATTCGATTGCTATCCCTAGTGCTTGGAAAGGCCCACACGTTGTTCGCCAAAAAAGACAACCTGACCACCGTTGCGGGTAACACGCAATGCACACTTGCGACCTGCTGGTGATGTTGTGAAGGACATGGATTGGTCGCTTTCTGGTTGGCTATATCCAGTGTCGTAGTTTCTCGCATGCTTGCGAACCTAGTGTTTGTTGTATTCCTTTACGTCTACCTTTGGATATAGCGATGACTCAATTAAAGACGTGCTGCGCTTCCATTGCTCGATCAGGTTTCGGCACTTTGCAATTACCGGAAGCCATGCTGCAGGACTACAAACAAATTGTTGATGGATACTCAGCAATATCCCATGCCACCAAAGCGTCATTTTCTTTCAGCCAGGACACTGACGGTTTTTTCCCTTTCGGTGCCGAATACTCAAGTGTTGAGGAACATCCTGACCTCTGTGAGCGATTCTGTTATTGGCAGGCGCATGCGTCGAAAAGAAATGGTTTTGAATTTACTCGGAGCGATTTTTTTGCGGCTGTAGAAATTTTTGAGCGCCAGGTCAGCGAGTTGGCTCAAGAGTTGATGGACGGTATATGCAGCGAGTTTGGAGTATCTCCACTTGCCCCTTTTCGCTCGGCGTCCTACGTGCAGTTGTGTGTTTATCGTGCTCAGGCTGCAAGCATTGAGCGGCGGTTCGTCCAGGACCCCCATGAAGATGGTCACATGCTGTCGCTTATCAAGCCTAGCCGCGAAGGGCTGGTGTTGGTGAAGGGGCTCTCGCTTGAGCCGGTGCGTCTTTTGGAGAATGAGATTGCGGTGCTGGCAGGGTCTTTACTCACTGAGCTGTCCGATCACGCAATTCCTGCGGCTTATCACGCGGTCCTCGCACCTCAGAAGCCGGTGGACAGAAGCTCGTTGATTTATTTTGTTAACCCGAATCCTGAGCAAGTGCTGACCAGCTTTTTCCGCAGGCAGAGAATCGATTTGAGTCGTTCCGTAAACGCCCGTCACATCGGCTTCGGTAATCAACCTATTCAACTCCTGTAACTATCTCCTCGGGCACGGACACTCCATGGCTCCCTACTTCAGTGCGCTCTACCTCGAAGGCTTGCTTTTAGGTATGGGTTTGTTCGCCGCCCCCGGCCCCAAAGACACCTTGGTAATCCGCCAAGGTGTCAGCCGTGGTCCCGTCTGGGGCGTGGTCGCAATTTGCATAGTGGCCGACGTCCTGCTGATCGCTCTCGGCATCACTGGGTTAGGTTCGATTTTAGAGCGTCGTCCAACATTGGTAGCGCTGTTGCTACTCTCCGGCGCGGCGTACTTGCTCTGGTTCGGTGCTCAGCGCCTATTGGCTTGCCTGCGTGATCAATCGATGCCGGACACCCACGGCGGGAACTCGCAACGGGGGTTGTTGCGCACGGCGGTAGTGCTGGGGTTCGCCAACCCCTACGCATGGCTTGATACGGTGGTGCTGATCGGTTCCATTGGTGCTGCGAAACCGGCAAGCCAGCAAGCACTGTTTGCCGCGGGCGCCATGACGGCATCGCTTATATGGTTCGTGGTGCTGGCGCTGGGCTGTTAGCGGTTGACGGGGTTGTTTCGAACGCCGGCAGTCTGGCGTTGGTTGGACGCGGGTGTTGCGATCTTGATGGTGTATTTGGCCAGTATGCTGATCGCCGATTCACTGGATGTCTTTGAGGTAGTCCTTAAGTAGGCTGAGTGGCAAGGACAGTTCATCAAGGTGAGAGACGCCTTGAACATCAGCGGATAGTTTTTGCAGTTCTCGCCCCAGTACCGTGTCGGTACCGCCTAAGGCAATCAATGCTTGTGCAATGCACTCATCAAGCTTCACCTGAATCCCCGCCAAATCCCCCTGGCGCACCAACAACCCAAACACCTCGCGGTCGTACGCTTCCATCACCGGATCATCGCGCAAAACCGGGCTGCCGCCGTCCGTCTCGTGCACCAGCTTCAGTGCATAAAGCGCAACCGCTTCCAGCGTCAATTCCATGGTTTTGGTTCCTGCGGTTTTGGGGGAGGGCGATGATCACTGTTCTGCGCGGGAAAAAAAAGACCCTGATGTTTTGAACCGTTTGGTTTGCGTACTCTTTGCCTTACAACTTTAAACGCGAAACCACAGTACACAACTCTCCCGCCAGCAGTGAACTGTCTTCTGCCGTCACCGCGATGTCTTCTATGGCCTCAACCTCGCACCACTTAGCGATACCTGTCCGTTCGGCTAGTTGCGCTAGTAAAGGGTGGAAAAAGTCCATGATTCGCGCCACTGTTACCCGCTGATCAACCCTGCAAATTGGTGAGTGATGGATTACGCCACCCTTGAAAGCTTGCGCACGCACCATCCGGCCTGGCGCCTCTTGCGTTCGGACCATGGGCCGCTGGTTGCGAGTTTTTTACATCGTGCTTTTGTCGCGACCAACGTTCGGACTGTTCCTGCTGCCGATCTGGCCGAGTCGCTGGAAGACGAGCTCTATGTCTTGCGCCGGCAGCTGGATGACGATGTTTTCCCCAAGTCTGCTTTGCAGTACCTCAATGAATGGGCCAGTCCGGAAAAAGGTTGGCTGCGCAAGTTCTATCGTCAAGACGATGATGAACCGCAATTCGACCTGACCCCGTCCACCGAGAAAGCCATCGCCTGGTTGGCCACCCTCGCCGAGCGAGGATTCGTCGGTACCGAGTCGCGCTTACTGACGCTGTTCGAGCTGCTCAAGCAAATGAGTGAAGGCAGTGAAACCGACCCGGCCAAGCGCGTTGCCGATTTACGTAAGCGCCGTGATGAGCTGGATGCGGAAATCGCACAAATTCTGCGCGGTGACGTGCCGCTGCTTGACGATACGGCGCTCAAAGATCGCTTTCAGCAATTCACGCAGTTATCACGGGAGTTGCTGGCTGACTTTCGCGAGGTCGAGCATAACTTTCGTCTGCTCGACCGCCGTGTGCGGGAGCGGATTGCCTTGTGGGAAGGTGCCAAAGGCGCGTTGCTCGAACAGATCATGGGCGAGCGCGACGCTATTTCCGATTCGGACCAGGGCCGTAGTTTCAGGGCGTTTTGGGGCTTTTTGATGTCGAGCAGTCGTCAAGAGGAATTGACGCGGATGCTTGACCGTGTGCTGGCCCTGGCACCGGTGATGGAACTCAAGCCGGATATTCGTACCCGGCGGGTGCATTACGACTGGCTTGAGGCCGGCGAGCACACCCAGCGCATGGTCGCGCAACTGTCCCAGCAATTACGGCGCTTTCTGGACGATCAGGTCTGGCTGGAAAACCGCCGCATCATGGATATTTTGCACGGGGTTGAAGCCAAGGCGCTGGGCCTGCGTGAGCAAGCGCCGGCAGGGGCGTTCATGGACATGGCCGACGTGGCCGCCAGTATTGAATTGCCCATGGAACGCCCGCTGCACACCTTGAGCGTAAAGCCCGACTTTGCCGGTATCGCGGTGCAAGTCGGCGACGAACATATCGATATCAGCGCATTGTATAACGACCAGACGGTCGATCTGGTTCGGTTGGCCGCTCATATTCAGCAAACCTTGCAGCTACGCTCGCAAGTTACCTTGCATGAGCTGACTCGGTTGCGGCCCTTGCAGCAGGGGTTGGCCGAATTGGTGGCGTATCTTCATTTGGGCAGTGAAACCTTTACCACCGTTGTCGACGACACTCAGGACGAGCCGATTGCGTGGGTCGCGACGGATCGTGATGGCCATTCGGTTCAGAAGCACGCACGGTTGGCGCGCGTTATTTTTGTGAGGCAAGGATGAGCGAAGAGCAACCCGCATCGGGTGAGGTCATGGACAGTGGCGCGGCGGATTTGTCGACGCTGCTGGTTGTGCTGCTTAAAGGGGTGATGTATCACGAAGCCGACGAGCGCTTGTGGAGCGTATTGCTCAACTTGCAGACGCGGGTGCGCGACTACGTGACCGTGTTGGGTTTGGAGCTGATGCTGGATGAGGCCGAAGGCTACGCCTTTTTGAGGAGCCGAACCGAACCTGCAGACGATGAATCGACGGTTCGCGTACCGCGCCTGATTGCGCGCCGGCCGTTGTCATTTCCGGTCAGCCTGCTGCTGGCCTTGCTGCGTAAAAAACTCGCGGAATTCGATGCCAGTGGCGGTGAAACACGGCTGGTGCTGACCCGCGATGACATCGTCGAACTGATTCGCGTGTTTCTGCCCGACAGCAGCAACGAAGCGCGGCTGGTCGATCAGATTGACACGCATATCGGCAAGGTCGTCGACCTGGGTTTTTTGCGGCGTCTCAAGAGCAGCAGCGGCCCCCTCAGTTATGAAGTACGGCGCATTCTGAAGGCGTTCGTGGATGCTCAGTGGCTGTCTGAATTCGACACCCGCCTGAGTGAGTACCGTGCCCATCTGTGCGGCGAGAGCCCTGCCGCGCCACACAGCGAACCGGAGGTGGTTCCATGAGTGACTTATTGCTACCCGAGCTGGACTTTATCGGCGATGACAGCCTTTCAGGCTTTCGCCTCAAACGCCTGGAAGTCTTCAACTGGGGCACCTTCGATCAACGCGTGTGGACGCTGTTGCCCGAGGGCAGAAACAGCCTGCTGACAGGCGATATCGGCTCAGGCAAGTCGACGCTTGTGGATGCGTTGACCACCCTGCTGGTACCCACTCAACGGATTGCCTATAACAAGGCCGCCGGCGCAGAAAACAAAGAGCGCAGCCTGCGCTCCTATGTCCTGGGTCATTACAAATCCGAGCGCAGTGACGTCACCGGTGCCGCCAAACCCGTCGCCCTGCGTGACCACAACAGCTACTCGGTGATTCTGGGGGTGTTTCATAACGCCGGTTACGATCAGACGGTCACCCTGGCCCAGGTGTTCTGGATGAGAGACGGGCAAAGCCAGCCCGAGCGCTTTTACGTCGGCGCTGAGCGCGACCTGTGCATCACCGCGGACTTTGCCGACTTTGGCTCGGACATCCCGCAACTGCGCAAGCGCCTGCGTAACAGCGGGGCGGATATTCAGGACAGTTTCCCCAAATACGGTGCGTGGTTCCGGCGCCGCCTTGGCATTGATAACGAGCAGGCCCTGGAGCTTTTTCATCAAACCGTCTCGATGAAGTCGGTGGGTAACCTCACCGATTTTGTGCGCAGCCACATGCTTGAACCCTTTGATGTTGCCGCGCGCATCGCTGCGCTGATCGCCCACTTCGATGATCTGAGCCGTGCCCATGAGGCCGTGCTCAAGGCTAAGCAGCAGCGCGTGTTGCTGGAGCCGCTGGTGGCCGATTGCGACAAGTACCAGGGCCTGTGCGCAGAGCAGGACGGCTTGCGTGATTGTCGGGAGGCGCTCAAGCCCTGGTTTTCCGAACTCAAGCTGACGCTGTTGGATCGACGCCTGCAACTGCTGGCTCAGGATCAACAGCGGCTCGGCGCGCAAAAGGAGCGTCAGATCGAGCAGCGTGATCGTCAGCGCCAGGACGTGGAATCCATCAAGCGGGCGGTGGCCGAGCAGGGCGGTGATCGTCTCGAGCAGTTGGCGATAGACATACGCAAGTACGATACCGAGCGCGAACGCCGCCAACAGCGAGCGCAGCGCCACGGGCAATTACTTGCCGCTGTGGGCGAGTCACCGATTGACGATGAAGCGGCGTTCACCCGTCTTGGACAACAGTTGCAAACCCGTCGAGAACAGTCGGGCACCCAGGAAGCCGACCTGCAAAACCAGATCACCGAATGGGGCGTCTCGTTGCGCCAGGGCCGGCTTGAGCACGCGGCACTGGAGAGTGAAATCACCAGTCTCAAGGCGCGGCGCAGCAATATCCCCGATGCGCAGATCAAGTTGCGCACGGCCATGTGCCTGGCGTTGGGGTTGGCGGAAGACGTCATGCCCTTCGTCGGCGAACTGTTGCAGGTGCGCGAAGACCATCGCCCGTGGGAGGGCGCCATTGAGCGCGTGCTGCACAATTTCGGCCTGGCGCTGTTGGTGCCGGATGAACAGTACAACCAGGTCGCCGCCTGGGTGGATAAAACCCACTTGGCGGGTCGCCTGGTGTATTTCCGCGTACGGTCCGGTCGGCAGTCCGATGCGCCGGATCTGCATCCACAGTCGCTGGTGACAAAACTCAGTGTTAAACCCGACTCGGCGTTTTACGCCTGGCTGCTGCGCGAACTGAGCCATCGTTTCAATTACGCCTGCTGCGACACACCGGAACAATTTCGTCGAGAGGTGCGTGCCCTGTCGTTGTCGGGGCAGATCAAGGGCGCTGGTGAGCGGCATGAAAAGGATGATCGACATCGGCTGGATGACCGCAGTCGGTATGTGCTTGGCTGGAGCAACGCGGAAAAAATCGTTGCGCTTGAGGCGATAAAAGAACGGCTGCAAGGGCAATTGGCCGATATCGGCGCACAGATCGCCAATGCCGAAAAACGGCGCAGCCAGTTGCGTCAGCAGCTTGAATCGTTGGCGGCGCTCAATGAATTCACTGACTATCGGGACATTGACTGGGCGGAGTGTGCAACCCTCGTGGCGCGCTTGCAGGATGAAAAAGCCACGCTGGAAGCGGCCAGTGACACCTTGCTGCAACTGACCGCCCAACTGAAAACCATGCAAGACACGCTGGGGCAGACGGAAGAAGAAATCTCCAGGCTCGACAAGGAATTGGGGAGCGTGCAGGCCAAGCACGAAGTCGCCACCGCGCTTCGCGTCGAAACCTTCAACTTGATCATCACGATCGCAGACGCCACGCGGCTCCACCTGGAGGCCCTGCGTGCCCAGGTGCTGGGCGAGCGGCTGTTGACCGTTGAATCCTGCGATAGCGCCGAACGCGAAGTGCGTGAAGCCCTGCAAGGCAAAATGGACGCCGAAGCCAAAGCACTGGAGCGTCTGCGCGACAAAATCATCCGTGCGATGGCGGCGTTCAAGGAAGCCTACAAGCTGGAAACCAACGAGTTCGATGCCGACCTTAACGCCGTCGACGAGTACAGCAACCTGTTGGATCAGCTCATCCGTGACGACCTGCCGCGTTTTGAGCAACGCTTCAAGGAACTGCTCAACGTCAACACCATCAATGAGATCGCCAACTTCAACGGGCAACTGGCGCGGGAGCGGGAGACCATCAAGGAGCGTATTGACCTGATCAATCAATCCCTGGGGCAGATCGACTACAACCCCGGCCGCTATATCGTGCTGGAGTCGCAACTGAGCCCGGATGCCGACATTCGCGACTTCCAGATGCAATTGCGCGCCTGCACCGAAGGCGCCTTGACCGGCTCCGAAGACGCCCAGTATTCGGAGAGCAAGTTCCTGCAAGTCAAAACCATCATTGATCGCTTTCGCGGGCGCGAAGGGCTGACTGAACAGGATCGACGCTGGACCGCCAAAGTGACCGACGTGCGTAATTGGTTTCTGTTCGCCGCCAGCGAGCGCTGGCGCGAGGGTGATCGCGAGCACGAGCATTATTCCGACTCGGGCGGCAAGTCGGGTGGGCAGAAAGAAAAACTGGCCTACACCATTCTGGCGGCCAGCCTGGCTTATCAGTTCGGTCTGGAATGGGGCGCCGTGCGTTCGCGCTCGTTCCGTTTTGTGGTGATCGATGAAGCCTTCGGCCGCGGCTCCGACGAATCGGCCGAGTACGGCCTGAGGTTATTTGAACAGCTCAACCTGCAATTGCTGATCGTCACCCCCTTGCAGAAAATCCACATCATCGAGCCTTTTGTTTCCAGCGTGGGCTTTGTGCAAAACGAGGGCGGCAAGGCCTCCCGGTTGCGTAATTTGTCGATTGAGGAGTACCGGGAGCACCGAGGCGATTTGTCATGATGAACTGGACTACGGTGCAGGACCTCAAGCAACAGATGCTGCGTCTTTGGTTGCGCGGGGACTTACTGCGCGCGCTGGTTGCAGGGCCGCCCTGGGAGCCACGCCGACTTGCGCTGAAAACGCCGGATACGACTCAGTTAAGTGAACACTTCGAAGATGTCCGCAAGTGGGTCGCACAGCTCAGTGCTGTCGATGGTATTCGCATTCAATGGCGGGACATCAACCATCGGGTTATCGGTTTGCAGCGGTTACCGGCGGCGGTGTGGCTGGACTCGGCCGAAGATGCCATTAAGCTGATCGGCAAACAGATTGAGCTGCAAGCCTTGCGCGGCATGCTTGAGCTGACCCTTCAGCGGCAACCCTCGCTTGTCGGCTGGCTGGGCGTTCGGCCTTTGCAGGCCGTAGAACTCGCGCCGCATTGGCCGGCGCTTTTGGAGGTCGTGGCGTGGATGAAGCAACACCCATATCCCGGAATCTACCTGCGACAGGTCGACATTCCGGGCATCCATACCAAATTCATCGAAGGCCACCGAGCCGTCTTGAGCGAATTGTTTGATCGAGTGCTGCCGGAGCAGGCTATCGCGACACAGTACAAAGGCGCCTCGCAGTTTTGCGCTCGCTACGGCTTCCTTGAAAAAACCGCCGTACTTCGCTTTCGTGTGCTCGACTCTGGCTTGGCCCTGCTGCCCGGGGCTGACTTGCCGGACATCACCCTCGACGCCGCGAGCTTTTCCCGGCTGCACATCGCCGTAACGCGAGTATTCGTGACCGAAAACGAAACCAATTTCCTCGCCTTTCCGCCTGTGCCAGAGGCCATCGTGATCTTTGGTAAAGGCTATGGCTGGGAAACCCTGGGACGTGCCGAGTGGTTGTCGCGCTGCACGATGTATTACTGGGGTGATATTGATACCCACGGCTTTGCCATTCTTGATCAACTGCGGCGCAAGTTTGGGCATGTCGAATCGTTATTGATGGACCGCCAAACCCTGGAGGCCCACAAGGAGTTGTGGGGGCAGGAGAGCCGGCAGGTGGCTCACGATTTGCCCTTTCTTACGCCAGAAGAGCGTGGGTTGTTCGATGAGTTGCGCGACAACAGGCTGGGGAGTGGGGTCAGGTTGGAACAGGAACATGTGGGGTTTGGTTGGTTGGAGAGGGCGCTGAAATCGATAAGCCAGTCACCGAGTTCGCGCCTTTGTTGATGTCGCTAATTTGCTTGACGGAACTTGCCCCCCTGTAGGAGCGAGCGTGCTCGCGAAAAACCTCAACGATAACGCGCCCGTCAGCTTTATTGATTCGTATGATCCAAAGGCAGCCCTAGATCCACTGATCATTCAAGGCGGTCCGGTCCCCACCTTCGTGACCGGTGTTCAAGATGCCACGTGGCTCGATCATCATCAGCTTGGCTTCGCCTTCGGCGGCCGTGCGGTGCTCTACGCCGCGAGGGACCACATACAGTTCGCCTGGCACCACATAGACCGGGCCGTCGGCAAGGTCGATACGCAGCGTGCCTTCCAGTACCAGGAATGCCTCGTCGGTTTCGGGATGGGCGTGCCAGATGAATTCGCCTTCGATGCGCACTACCTTGAACTGGTAGTCGTTCATTTCGGCGACGACCCGTGGGCTCCATTGTTGCTCGATCAGTGAGGCTTTTTGGGCGAGGTTTATAGGACGTGTCTGGACCATGACGGGTACTCGTGGTGGTGGAGAGTCGTCAGGTTAGCGAGGGGGAGGGTGGGAGAGCTTGTACGATCTTGCAGCACTACGCTGGGCGATTTGTGATCGTTCCCACGCAGAGCGTGGGAACGATCAGGGCTTTATGGCGTGTAAGCCTGCCGCACCCTGCCGGCGAGCCACGATAGCGCTATCGCCGGAATCGCAAGAAAAGCCGCATACAGAATGCCGACGCCCAGCAACGGGGAAACACCAGAGGTAACCAACATCACCGGGATCTGAGCAAGCATTACGACGGCGCCTGCGGACCACTGGGCGTTTTTCAGCAGGGCTCCAAGAATCACCGACAGAGCAAGCGCAGCGGGATAGATGAGGGTCCAATAATTAGCCAGGTCCCATGGCTCTTTAGTCCCCGTAACTGCTGAAACAACAGCCCAAAAAAATAGGGAAACAATACAGGTAGCGGTGAATGCCATGATTTTCCTGTTTCACTTTGTCCAAAGACCGTTGGACGCAATCGAAATTTATTATGATCGCAGTGAAGCTCTGCGCTTCACCACGTTGGCAAGCAAACTGGAAAGCGATTCGATTGAGTAAGGTTTCTGCAATAGCTCAAACCGCTGACCACCCGCTTCAATTTTGGCGAACTCGGAGCTGTAGCCTGTGGTGAGGACCACGGGCAACCATGGATAAAGTACTTCGATACGTTCGAACAACTCGATCCCGCTCATGCCGGGCATCGTGATATCTGAGAAGACGACATGAAAATTTTCCGGATTAGGTGAGAGCGCGATAAGCGCTTCCTGCCCGCCAGATACCCAGTGGACGGTATAACCCAGCTGCTGCAGGGTGTCAGAAGTGAAAGTCCCGATATCTTCATTATCCTCTACAACCAGCACTGCATATCCCTCGCCGCACTCCGTAACTGCAGGTGCGGCATCAATGGTCTTTTGCACGAATGCCTCGACCCGTGGCAGATATAGAGTAAACGTGCTGCCAACACCCTCACAGCTACTGACCAGGACCTCTCCGCCTGATTGCTTTGCAAACCCGAAAACTTGAGATAGGCCGAGCCCGGTGCCCTGCCCAACACCTTTGGTTGTATAGAACGGCTCAAAGATGCGCTCTAATTTGTCTGCAGAAATTCCTGTGCCGGTATCAGATATAGAAACAGTTACGAAATTTCCAGGACGCTCGGGGTGTGAGCGTACTGCGGGGAGCGATGTATTCGTATTAACGTTGATTGAAAGCTCCCCGACACCGCCCATTGCGTCCCGAGCGTTAACGAGCATGTTTACCAGCGCGGTCTCGAACTGGCTTACATCGGCATTGATAAAACACGGCTCATCACAGATATCGATGGTCACACTGATCCGTGACCCAGTGAGCGTGTCCATCATTTCGCCTATTCGCACAACACTCTCGCCAGCGTTAAAGATTTCCGGTTGCAGCTTTTGTCGTCGTGCAAATGCCAACAACTGGCTCGTCAACCGCGCCGCGCGCTCTACCGTACTTGAAATCGCTTTGATGTATTTATCGCGGCGATCCTCTGATAGGACTGGGCTGCTGAGAAGATCTGTACAGGACTTGATAACCGTCAGTAGATTATTGAAATCGTGGGCGACACCACCCGTGAGCTGCCCAATAGCTTCCAGCTTTTGCGATTGCCGCAGCGCCTCCTCTGAAAGCTTCAATGCCTCGTTGGCATCTTCCTCCGCTTGAGTATCCCGGCCAACAGCGTGGATAAAGTCTTTATCCGGCACCGCCGTCCAGGAGATGGTGCGATATGAGTTATCCGAATGCCGGTAGCGATTCTTGAAAGTAGGGAAATGCTCCCCTCGCTTCAGATCGGTCATCGCATCAATCGTCCGCTCCAAGTCATCAGGGTGAACGAAGTCAAGAAACTGGCTATTTATGAGATGTTCTTCAGGCCATCCCAACGTTTTACTCCACGCAGGGTTGACCGCCGAGATTTTCCCATCGAAATGAGCGACCAGCATGAGGTCTGCGGAAAGCCGCCAAATGCGATCTCGGTCCCGGGTTTTCTCGACAACTTGCTGCTCCAACGACTCGTTGAGTTTGGCCAATGCATTTTGGGCATCACGCAGGGCTGTCATGTCGCGAGAGACACTAAGGATTTTTTCAGGTTTCCCATCCGAGCCAAAAATAGGACTGACTTGAACGTGCCACCATTTCAGCGTCCCACCCATGGTGAAAGCAGATCCCATAAAGCTGGCACTCTTACCTTCGCGAGCAGATTGCACGGCAGCCTTGGCATCCACGTTTCCCTGATCCTGCCAGAAGTCAGGCCACGGGCAGCCGCGTATTTCGTTGAAATCGCTGACTTCCATGATCTCTTTACCCAACTCGCTCATGAACGTCAGGCGGGCGTCCAGATCCAGTACCTTGATGCAGTCGTTTATGCTCGCGAGAACACGGTCGGTGAATGCCTCGTTCTCCTCCAGTTTCAGCGCTCCGTGCACCTGCGTCGTGGTTTCGTGGACAAGGCAGAACATTCCCTCAGGCTTTCCAGTATCCCCATGCAGTGGCGAAAACGAGAATGACCAGAAAGTCAGCTCGGTCACCCCCTCTCGAACAAGTGTAATCGGATGGTTTTCAAAGCGGCTTGCCTGCCCCTGGAGCGCGCTTTGCGCAATGGTGCGTACTTGCTCCCATGCCTGGCCCCAAATCAAATGAATCGGCGCGCCCAAGGCAACTTCTGGCGCGCATGGGAGATTGATGAGGTAAGCGTCATTGAAGAACAGTTGTAACGCGTCTCCCCACACGAGGTACATGCTCTCGGGTGAGTTCAGCATCAGACTGAGTGAGCTTTTGAGCGCCATAGGCCAAGATTCTCTGGCCCCCAGAGGGGTTGCAGACCAATCCGTTTCGCGTATGAGGCGCCCCATATCTCCGCCGCCGGCAGGGAGGTCAAACGAAACCATGTACTTGAAAGCTCCCTCGGCCAAAAGATGGCCAATACGCTGCGAGAATAGAGCGGGCATGATGTCATTTATGCCCGCAGCACAGCCATCTATAAAAAAACCTGGAGGTGCCTTCGGTCGGGTTTGGAGTCAGGTTCTGGTGCTGTGTTCAACGTAATGCGTGATCCGAATATGAGCCCAATGAACCTCCAGGAGCACCGTGACGATTCACTTCTGGACTTGGCCTCAAAAATACTTACCCAGAATGACTGGAAAGACGGTAGCGCTTGGCTAGCCTGTGTGATGGTACTAGTGCCAAACACGTCCAGCCTCGGTAGAGCGGGCCAAGTAGTACGCAGTCATTAAGAGATGAGGCTCAACACGAATCAAGAAGGATCATCTCGATGCAGATACTCAAGCTATCCATAAACGTCATGTTAATGGGCGCTCTAGCGGGTTGTAGCGCAATTACTTACCACAAGTCATTTAATGAAGACAGGGAGGGGTATACGAAGTTCGAACTCCAGTCCTCTGCGATCCGTCTCGACCGTACGGAGCCAGCAAAGGGAGAAAGCGTAAATGTTGTAGCAGGGACTGGTGCGGTTAACAGTGACAAAGGCGACAAAACCGCTACCGCCGCGCCAGCGGGAAAGCTGGTTTTGACCTCAGTACCCACAGCCTCATCAGCTCATCGATACGCGATCGAGTCCACAGACTACTGGTTTTGGAGAACCACTCATCTGGGTATCACCAAAAGGCCGGATACGGATCAAATTCAAGCAGTTACGATTAACACAGAAGACAACTTAGTCAAACTGATCGAGAACGTGGGGGCTGCGGGTGTTGGTCTTGTTGGACTGCTTGCTTTCACCGGGGAGGTTGTAGATACCACAACTGCGTTGCCTGACGCGATTGATCTTGAGCCAGAGCTGACGGCGAGAGCAGAGAAGCGTAACGAAGTAATAAAAATACCGCTGATCTTTGCTGGCGGTATAGCCGGTGATGTCTTTATTGAGCCAGTGGCCCGCGACGCTATCGAAACCACGAAGTTTCTTGCGAACGATAAGACGAAGAGCGATGTGCTGATCTACTCGGCCTGTCGCAAAGCGACGGTTGTGCTCAAAGAGGGCGATGAAACTCTGAGGTGGGCAGTTGTTGTTGCTGACCCGAACTATGTGCAGACACTGAAACTCCCCGAAAAAGGTAAGATGACGGCCCATCCTGGCTGCGGCTTTGATTCATCGAGCGACCCGTCCTCGGTTGCGTCGGCTTCGGCGGTATTCAATGAAATTGTGGGGCAGACTAAGGCGATCATCGACGCTAAAAAAGCTGCCAAGAAAGCTGCGGCCGGGGGTGGAGGCTAGAACCTGCTACTGTGGCTGAAAGGTCTAGTGGAATGAGGGGCAGATCACGTTTGAAATAACGGTGGTTTGACCCCGGTTTTATACTAGGGTTTGCATCCGGGCGTAAGTCATAGCAAACCGACGTCGCCCCTTCTGCCGCAAGCGCTAACGATATCGCTCTGCCAATACCAGAGCTTGCTTCTGTCACTGTAGATGCATCAGCGGTCTGTCGGAGCATCACTTGCCGGTTAAGGCTTAGTAGAGGGCTGATCACAATTCTGCTTGAATTGATAACCTCAGCCTGACTATCGGAAACTTTTCGCCACAGATCCCAGCTTTTAGATCCGCGCGTTTCTGAGCTACCTTCCCACCGTCACTGCAAATTCAGTGACCGGGTCTGATAACCCGTGGAACAATAGGCGCTCAAGCGTCTCCAGCACCATGCCGGCGCTTTTTTTTGCGTCCGCACATCCGTGTTATGGCGGCTGTGCGCGGGAGGCCTTCGGGCCTGCCGGGTTCCTATTGTCCCGGTTTATCAGCCTGCGCACAGCTGCCACCCTTTCGCCTGATAACGAATGTGGCAGCTTCTCGACATTAGGAGCTAAAACTCATGAGCGTTTCTGATAGGTCATATCCTCGCAATTCCTTATCCTGCATCTCCACCCACCTGGGAGGTGCCCAATGATCAACCCACCGCTCAACAAAACCCTAGGCGTCATCACCTTCTCCACCTGCGGCAAACAGCCCAACCTCCACCGTCTATTCCGCGTCAATGCCGGCGTACCCATCCGCGATGCCCTCGAGCATGCCTCCGAGCTCCTCCATTGTTCAAAAATGCTGGCATTGGATGCGGCCATGGATAACAGCGCAGATCGCTATGCCTGGGCAGCACATTATTTGGGCGAGATGGCGAAGGCGGTGGTGGATGATTTGGCGAATGGGATGTTGCCGAATGGGGTGACGGAGGAGGGGGATTCGGTTGGTGTGTAGGCAGGTGGTTTGAGGGTGTTGGGGCTGACGCAGTCGCAGGCAAGCCAGCTCCCACATTTGGATCGTGTTTCAGGTTGGTAATGGGCGGCAAGCAATGAATCAGCTGTCGCCCACTTTTCTACAGACGAAAAAAAAGACCTTGAATTTCAAGGTCTTTTTTTAAGATGGTGCCCCGAGGGAGACTCGAACTCCCACTCCTTTCGAAAACGGATTTTGAATCCGCCGCGTCTACCAATTCCGCCATCAGGGCTCAATGGCGGCGAAGTATAGAGAGGTGATTACCGTTGGTCAATCACGTTTCATGGTCAATTTTGACTATTTCCGCTAGACTTCCCGGCCCTGCTAGACGAACCCCATCATGCGCGTTGCTGACTTTACTTTTGAGCTCCCTGATTCGCTGATCGCTCGCCACCCTTTGGCCGAGCGTCGCGCCAGTCGACTGCTGACCCTGGACGGGCCGAGCGGTGCCCTCGCACACCGTCAATTCACTGATTTGCTTGAGCATTTGCGCCCAGGCGATTTGATGGTGTTCAACAATACCCGGGTGATTCCGGCGCGGCTGTTTGGCCAGAAAGCGTCCGGCGGCAAGCTGGAAATTCTGGTGGAAAGGGTGCTGGACAGCCATCGCGTGCTGGCCCATGTGCGCTCCAGCAAGTCGCCGAAACCGGGGTCGAGCATCTTGATTGATGGCGGCGGCGAGGCCGAGATGGTGGCGCGGCATGATGCGTTGTTTGAGCTTAAGTTCGCCGAGGAAGTGTTGCCGCTGCTGGAGCGTGTCGGCCATATGCCATTGCCTCCTTATATAGACCGCCCCGACGAAGACGCGGACCGCGAGCGCTATCAGACGGTGTACTCGCAGCGCCTCGGTGCGGTGGCGGCGCCGACGGCCGGGCTGCATTTCGACCAGCCGCTGCTGGATGCGATTGCCGCCAAGGGCGTCGAAAGCGCCTATGTGACCCTGCACGTGGGGGCCGGGACGTTTCAGCCGGTGCGTGTGGAGAACATCGAAGACCATCATATGCACAGCGAATGGCTGGAAGTCGGCCAGGACGTGGTGGACGCGGTTAACGCGTGCAAGGCGCGCGGCGGGCGGGTGGTGGCGGTGGGCACCACCAGCGTGCGCTCGCTGGAGAGCGCGGCGCGCGATGGTGTGCTCAAGCCGTTCAGTGGTGACACCGATATCTTTATTTTCCCGGGCCGGCCGTTCCATGTGGTCGATTGCCTAGTCACCAACTTTCATTTGCCGGAATCCACGCTGTTGATGCTGGTGTCGGCCTTTGCCGGTTACCCGGAAACCATGGCCGCTTATCAAGCCGCCATCGCCAACGAGTACCGTTTTTTCAGCTACGGTGATGCGATGTTCATCACCCGTAACCCGGCGCCGCGCGGCCCTGAGGACAACTTATGAGTCGTATGTCGTTTGAACTGCTGGCCACCGACGGCAAAGCCCGTCGTGGTCGCCTGACTTTCCCGCGCGGCACCGTGGAGACCCCGGCGTTCATGCCGGTCGGCACCTACGGCACCGTCAAGGGCATGCTGCCCCGTGACATCGTCGCCACCGGCGCCGAGATCATCCTCGGCAACACTTTCCACCTGTGGCTGCGCCCGGGCACGGAAGTGATCAAGAAGCACGGCGACCTGCATGACTTCATGAAGTGGCAGGGTCCGATCCTCACCGACTCCGGTGGTTTTCAGGTGTTCAGCCTGGGCGCCATGCGCAAGATCAAGGAGGAGGGCGTGACCTTCGCCTCGCCGGTGGATGGCTCCAAAGTGTTCATGGGCCCGGAAGAGTCGATGCAGGTGCAGCGCGACCTGGGCTCGGACATCGTGATGATTTTCGACGAGTGCACGCCGTACCCGGCTGACGAAGACGTGGCGCGCATCTCCATGGAGTTGTCGCTGCGTTGGGCCCAGCGCTCGAAGAATGCCCACGGTGACAACACCGCGGCGCTGTTCGGTATTGTGCAGGGCGGCATGCATGAAAGTCTGCGCAAGCGCTCGCTGGAAGGCCTCGACAAGATCGGCTTCGACGGCCTGGCTATCGGCGGTCTGTCGGTGGGCGAGCCCAAGCACGAGATGATCAAGGTGCTCGATTACCTGCCGGGCCTGATGCCCGCAGAAAAACCTCGTTACCTTATGGGCGTTGGCAAACCGGAAGATCTCGTAGAGGGTGTGCGCCGCGGTGTGGACATGTTCGATTGCGTGATGCCAACCCGTAATGCCCGCAATGGGCATCTGTTCATTGATACAGGCGTGCTGAAGATCCGTAACGCGTTCCATCGCCATGATGATTCGCCGCTCGATCCGACCTGCGATTGCTACACCTGCCAGAACTTCTCCCGTGCTTATCTGCACCATCTGGACAAGTGCGGGGAAATGCTGGGTAGCATGTTGAATACCATCCACAATTTGCGTCACTACCAAGTCCTGATGGCTGGTTTGCGCGAGGCTATTCAACAGGGTACATTGGCCGCCTTCGTCGATGCCTTCTATGCCAAGCGCGGGCTCCCTGTGCCGCCCTTGGACTGAGTTTCCCGACCCTAAGATTCACTATTTGCAACTGGAGTGCTAAATGAGCTTTTTTATCTCTAACGCCATGGCTGACGCCGCCGCGCCTGCTGCTGCCGGCCCGATGGGCGGTGGTTTCGAGTGGATTTTCCTGGTCGGCTTCCTGGTCATCTTCTACCTGATGATCTGGCGTCCACAGGCCAAGCGCGCCAAAGAGCAGAAAAACCTGCTCGGCAGCCTGCAGAAAGGCGACGAAGTCGTGACCACTGGCGGTATCGCCGGCAAGATCACCAAGGTTTCCGATGCTTTCGTGGTACTGGAAGTCTCCGACACCGTAGAAATGAAGTTCCAGAAGGGCGCCATCGCCGCCACGCTGCCAAAAGGCACGCTCAAAGCGATCTGAGTAACAACCTTTACCAATCGACGGGGCGCGCAAGGCGCCCCGCGTTATAAGCGGGCGGCGTGATGCTGAACAAATACCCTCTGTGGAAATACGTACTGATCCTGGCGGTGCTGGCGATCGGTTTTATTTATTCCGCTCCCAATCTCTATCCTGATGACCCGGCGATCCAGATCTCTGGCGCCAGCACTTCGCTGCAGGTCAATCAGGCTGATCTGGAACGCGCGAGCAAAGCGCTGACTGACGCGGGCATCCAGGTTAAAGCGGCAACCTTGGCAGCTGGTTCCAAAGGCGGCTTGTTGCGCCTGACCAAGCAAGAAGACCAATTGCCGGCCAAGGATGTCGTACGCAAGGTCATGGGTGACGACTATGTTGTCGCGCTCAACCTGGCACAGACCACGCCACAATGGCTGCGCAGCATTGGCGCGCACCCGATGAAGCTGGGTCTGGACTTGTCCGGTGGTGTGCACTTCCTGCTGGAAGTCGACATGGACAAAGCCCTCGACGCACGCCTGAAAGTGTATGAAGGCGATGTGAAGAGCCTGCTGCGCAAAGAAAAACTGCGTTATCGCAGCCTGCCGCAGCTCAACGGTGCGATCCAGCTGGGCTTCGCTGACGAAGCTTCCCGCGAACAGGCCCGTGCGCTGATCCGCAAGAACTTCAACGACTTTGACATCGTACCGGCCGACCTCAATGGTCAGGCGGTGCTGCGTCTGGCAATGAGCCCGGCCAAGATCGCGGAAATCCGCGAATACTCCATCAAGCAGAACTTGACCACGGTGCGTAACCGCGTCAACGAGCTGGGTGTGGCTGAGCCGATCGTGCAGCGCCAGGGCGCCAACCGCATCGTGGTTGAACTGCCGGGCGTGCAGGACACCGCTGAAGCCAAGCGTATCCTGGGTAAAACCGCCAACCTGGAGTTCCGCCTCGCGGCTGAGCCGGGTGCTACCCGCGCGACTTCCGAAGAGTTCGAGTTCCGCGAAGGCAACCGTCCTCCAGCGTTGATCGAGCGTGGCTTGATCATCACCGGTGACCAGGTGACCGATGCCAAGGCCGGTTTCGGCGAGCACGGCACGCCTGAAGTGAACATCCGCCTGGATGGCCACGGCGGCGAGCTGATGAGCCGCGCCACGCGCAGCAACGTCGGTCGCAGCATGGCGGTAATCTTCATCGAGCAGCGTCCGGTTACCACCTATACCAAGCAGATGGTCAACGGCGTTGAGAAAGACGTGCCGGTACAGACCTTCAAGGAAGAGAAGAAGATCATCAGCCTGGCGACCATCCAGTCGCCGCTGGGTGCGCAATTCCGCATCACTGGCCTGAACGGCCAGGGCGAATCTTCCGAGCTGGCCCTGCTGCTGCGTGCCGGTGGCCTGGCGGCGCCGATGTACTTCGCTGAAGAACGCACCATCGGCCCGAGCCTGGGTGCCGACAACATCACCAAGGGTGTCGATGCGGCGCTGTGGGGCATGTTGTTCGTGTCGCTGTTCATCATCGCCATCTACCGCTTCTTCGGCATCATTGCCACCGTGGCCCTGGCGGGCAACATGGTGATGCTGCTGGCGCTGATGTCGCTGCTGGGCGCCACGCTGACCCTGCCGGGTATCGCCGGTATCGTCCTCACCATGGGTATGGCGGTGGACGCCAACGTGCTGATCTTCTCGCGGATCCGTGAAGAGATCGCGGCGGGCATGACCGTACAACGTGCAATCAACGAAGGCTTCGGCCGGGCATTTACCGCGATTCTCGACTCCAACCTGACCACTCTGCTGGTCGGCGGGATTCTCTTTGCCATGGGCACCGGCCCCGTCAAAGGTTTTGCGGTGACCATGTCCCTGGGTATCTTTACCTCGATGTTCACGGCCATCATGGTGACCCGCGCAATGGTCAACCTGATCTTTGGCGGGCGTGACTTCAAGAAGTTGTGGATTTAAGGGGCTGCCATGTTACGTACAATCAACTTCATGGGCGTTCGCAACGTTGCGTTCGGCGTCACCGTGCTCCTTACCGTTCTGGCGTTGTTCAGCTGGTTCCATAAGGGCCTGAACTACGGTCTGGACTTTACCGGCGGTACGCTCATCGAGCTGACCTACGAGAAGCCGGCCGACGTCACCCTGGTGCGCGATGAGCTGGTCAAGGCCGGCTATCACGAGGCGGTGGTGCAGAGCTTCGGCGCCACTACCGACCTGCTGGTGCGCATGCCTGGCGAAGACCCGCAACTGGGTCACCAGGTTGCCGAGGCCTTGCAGAAGGTCGGCGGCGACAACCCGGCCTCGGTCAAGCGCGTAGAGTTCGTCGGCCCGCAGGTGGGTGAAGAACTGCGCGATCAGGGCGGCCTCGGCATGCTGATGGCGCTGGTCGGCATCATGATCTACCTGGCCTTCCGCTTTCAGTGGAAGTTCGGGGTCGGCGCCATCGTGTCGCTGATCCACGACGTGATCGTGACCGTGGGTATCCTGGCGTACTTCCAGATCACCTTCGACCTGACCGTATTGGCCGCCGTGCTGGCGATCATTGGTTACTCGCTCAACGACACCATCGTGGTATTCGACCGGGTTCGCGAGAACTTCCGTGTACTGCGCAAGGCCACGTTGATCGAGAACATCAACATCTCCACCACCCAGACCCTGCTGCGGACCATGGCGACGTCGATCTCCACCTTGCTGGCGATCGCGGCACTGATGATCTTCGGTGGCGACAACCTGTGGGGCTTCTCCCTGGCACTGTTCATCGGTGTTCTGGCCGGTACCTATTCGTCGATCTACATCGCCAACGTGGTACTGATCTGGCTGAACCTCAACAGCGAAGACCTGATCCCTCCGGCCAGCACTGGCAAGGAGGTCGACGACCGTCCTTGATGGGCGTTTGTTGATCGGCGGTACAAAGAAAGGCACGAGATTGAACTCGTGCCTTTTTTTTTGCTCCAAGGCTGGGTATAGCGCGGATCTTTCGGTCCGCTTGTGATGGTCAGGAGGTTCAACGTGAACAAGTCGTTGCTGGTTGGTGCGGTATTGGGTGCTGTCGGTGTGACTGCCGGGGGCGCTGTTGCCACCTACAGCCTGGTAAAAAGCGGCCCTGAGTATGCGCAAGTGCTGGCGGTACAGCCGGTAAAAACCCAGATTAAAACCCCGCGTGAGGTCTGCAAGGATGTCACCGTGACCCGGCAGCGTCCGGTGCAGGATCAGCATCAAATCGCCGGTACCGTCGTAGGCGCCCTGGCAGGCGGCCTGCTCGGCAACCAGATTGGTGGTGGTAACGGCAAGAAGCTGGCAACGGTCGCCGGTGCGGTCGGTGGCGGTTACGCGGGTAACAAGGTTCAGGAAGGTATGCAGAACCGCGATACCTACACCACTACCCAGACTCGCTGTAACACCGTGAATGACATCAGCGACAAGGTTGTGGGCTATGACGTGCGTTACAACCTGGATGGCAAGGAAGGTACTGTGCGTATGGAGCGTGATCCAGGCGGCCAGATTCCGGTGGACAAGGAAGGGCGTCTGATTCTGGGTCAGAACCAGCAGTAATCCAGGGCCAGGCACAGATTCAAAAAACTGTGCAATTCAACATGTGGGAGGGGGCTTGCCCCCGATAGCGGTGGGTCAGTTGATGCTTGGTTGACTGACACTCTGCAATCGGGGGCAAGCCCCCTCCCACATTTGATCTGTATTGCTGCTGATGGATGGGCCTGGCTCAAATCCCAGGCATAAAAAAAGCACCCCTCGGGGTGCTTTTTTGTGCGCGCTCGCTTAGCGCTTCAGCGAAGCCGGCAGGTGCGGCTGGATCGCCGTCAGCACTGCCTTGAAGCATTTGGTGTTGCCGGCAACCACGTGGCCTTTCTCCAGAAAGTCGTGACCGCCGGTGAAGTCGCTCACCAGGCCGCCCGCTTCTTGAATCAGCAGGGCGCCCGCAGCCATGTCCCACTCGGACAGGCCCGACTCCCAGAACGCATCAAAACGACCGGCGGCCACGTAGGCCAGGTCCAGGCTCGCTGCGCCAGCGCGACGGATGCCGGCAGTCTGGCCGACCAGGGCGCGGAACATGCCCAGGTAGTTTTCCAGGTTGTCCATCTGGTCGTCACGGAACGGGAAGCCGGTGCCCAGCAGGGCGCCGTCCAGGCTGGTGCGGCCGCTGACACGCAGGCGGCGACCATTGAGCTGGGCGCCACGGCCACGGCTGGCGGTGAATTCTTCCTGGCGAACCGGGTCCAGCACCACGGCGTGTTCCAGGCGGCCGCGGTATTTGCACGCAATGCTTACGGCAAAGTGCGGGATGCCACGCAGGAAGTTGGTGGTGCCATCCAGTGGGTCGATGATCCACAGGTAGTCTTCGCCTTCGCCGCTGCCTTTGTGCAGGCCGGTTTCTTCACCGAGGATGCCGTGGGTCGGGTAGGCCTTGCGCAGGGCGTCGATGATTTTCTGTTCGGCGGCGCGATCCACCTCGGACACATAATCCTTGGCGTCTTTTTCGTCGACCTTGATGGTATCCAGGCGCTCGATGGAGCGGAAGATCAATTCACTGGCGCTGCGGGCGGCGCGCAGCGCGATATTCAGCATGGGCTGCATGGATAGGTCACCTAAGGTTGTTAAAGAAAGCCGGGCAGTTTAGCAGAAACTTTCTTCAGGTGAAGGGCGACGTTAGCTTTCGTGGCATAACCCTAAGCGCTTCTGTAAGATTTGCTCCCCTTTCCCGTGTCCGAGAGCGCCTCCCTTGCTGCAAAACATCCGTGTCGTTTTGGTCAATACCAGTCATCCCGGCAACATCGGTGGGGTGGCGCGAGCCATGAAGAACATGGGGCTGACGCGGCTGGTGCTGGTCGAGCCACGTGTGTTTCCGCACCATGAGGCCGATGCCCGCGCATCCGGCGCCAACGACATCCTGGGAAACGCCCAGGTTGTCGCCACCCTGGAAGGCGCCTTGGTCGGCTGCAACCTGGTGCTCGGCACCAGCGCCCGTGACCGCCGCATTCCCTGGCCATTGCTGGACCCGCGTGAGTGCGGTACCAAAGTGGTGGAAGAGGCGGCCGGTGGCGCAGAAATCGCCCTGGTGTTTGGCCGTGAAGACTCCGGCCTGACCAATGAAGAGCTGCAGCGATGTCATTACCACGTGCACATTCCATCAGACCCTGAGTTCAGTTCGCTGAACCTGGGTGCGGCGGTGCAGGTGCTGACGTACGAAGTGCGCATGGCCTGGTTGGCGGCTGAGGGCCAGCCGAGCAAGATGGAGAAGGACGAAGTGGCGTCGACCAAAAGTGGCGAGCTGGCCACGATGGACGAGCTGGAGCGATTCTATGAGCACCTGGAGCAAACCCTGGTGGCCATCGAGTTCCTTGATCCTGAAAAACCACGGCACTTGATGGCGCGCCTGCGCCGCCTTTACGGGCGCAGCTCGGTCAGTCGGGCGGAAATGAATATATTGCGTGGCATCCTCACGGAAACCCAGAAAGCGGCCCGTGGCGAGCTCCTTAAGCGGAAGGATTAAAGATGTTCGAGCGTTTGCGAGAAGATATCCAGAGTGTTTTCCACCGTGACCCGGCGGCGCGCAACGCCTTTGAAGTGCTGACCTGCTACCCCGGCATGCACGCGATCTGGCTTCACCGCCTGTCCGGCGCCCTGTGGGGCATGGGTTGGAAATGGCTGGCGCGGCTGGTGTCGAACTTCGGGCGCTGGCTGACCGGGATCGAAATTCACCCCGGCGCCAAGGTCGGCCGTCGCTTCTTCATCGACCATGGCATGGGCATCGTGATTGGCGAGACCGCCGAGATTGGCGATGACGTGACGCTCTATCAGGGTGTCACCCTGGGCGGGACCACCTGGAATAAAGGCAAGCGCCACCCGACGCTGGGCGACGGTGTGGTGGTGGGCGCGGGTGCCAAGGTGCTTGGCCCGTTCACGGTCGGCGCGGGTGCCAAGGTGGGCTCCAATGCCGTGGTCACCAAGGCCGTGCCGCCCGGTGCGACGGTGGTGGGTATTCCGGGCCGGATCATCGTCAAGCCGGAAGTCGGCGACGAACAGGAGGCCAAGCGCAAGGCCATGGCCGAGAAGATTGGCTTTGATGCCTATGGCGTCAGCGAAGACATGCCAGACCCGGTGGCGCGTGCCATTGGCCAGTTGCTCGACCACCTGCAAGCGGTGGATGGCAAGCTGGAGGGCATGTGTGGCGCCCTGAAGGACCTGGGCAGCCCTTACTGTGCGAAAGATCTGCCTGAGCTGCGCGAAGAAGATTTCGCCGAGATCAAGGACGAAACCGCCACCAAGGCAAGCTGAGATCTCGAAATCACCAGAGATCCCCTGTGGGAGGGGGCTTGCCCCCGATTGCAGTGGATCAGCCGGCCTATTTGGCAACTGACCCACCTCTATCGGGGGCAAGCCCCCTCCCACATTTGATCTTCATTGTGTCTGGCATCGCAGGTTATCCGGTGACGCTGTTCGTCCCCACCCCAGCCTGCTATGATTCGCGCGCCCTTTTTACGGGTAATCCTGACTAAAGTACTAGGTCTTATAGTTGACTTAAATACTCGGGAATCGCATACTTGCTCCCATTCTGAAACACCTTGGTACTTGTCCATGAGACTGACTACAAAAGGCCGATACGCGGTGACTGCCATGCTCGACCTGGCTTTGCACGCGCAAACTGGGCCGGTGTCCCTGGCCGATATCTCCGAGCGCCAAGGCATTTCCCTGTCCTACCTCGAGCAACTGTTCGCCAAATTGCGCCGCAGCAATCTGGTTTCCAGCGTGCGAGGCCCAGGTGGCGGCTATCAATTGTCCCGCGATATGCAGGGCATCCAGGTAGCCCAGGTGATCGACGCGGTCAACGAATCCGTCGATGCGACCAAATGCCAGGGGCTGGGTGATTGCCATGCCGGTGACACCTGCCTGACGCACCACTTGTGGTGTGACTTGAGCCTGCAGATCCATGAGTTTTTGAGTGGTATCAGCTTGGCTGATCTTGTGACTCGCCGTGAGGTGCAAGAAGTAGCCCAGCGTCAGGACCAGCGCCGTTGCAACACCAAGGCGCCGCGTCTGGACAAGATCGAAGCGTCCGCCGTCGAGTGACAGCCGCAGAGCTAACGGCGCGCCAGCCAGCCTGATTTAGGAGAAAGTCCATGAAATTGCCGATTTACCTTGATTACTCAGCGACCACCCCGGTTGATCCGCGTGTCGCGCAAAAGATGAGCGAATGCCTGCTGGTTGACGGAAACTTCGGCAACCCGGCCTCCCGTTCTCACGTATTCGGCTGGAAAGCCGAGGAGGCGGTCGAGAACGCTCGTCGCCAGGTCGCCGACCTGGTTGGCGCCGACCCGCGCGAAATCGTCTGGACCTCCGGTGCCACCGAGTCCGACAACCTGGCGATCAAGGGCGCGGCGCATTTCTACGCGACCAAGGGCAGGCACCTGATCACCACCAAGATTGAGCACAAGGCTGTCCTGGACACCATGCGCCAACTGGAGCGTGAAGGTTTTGAGGTCACCTACCTCGAGCCCACCACCGACGGTATCGTCACCCCGGCCATGATCGAAGCCGCGCTGCGTGACGACACCATCCTGGTTTCCGTGATCCACGTGAACAACGAAATCGGCACCATCAACGACATCGAAGCGATTGGCGAGCTGACCCGTTCCAAGGGCATCCTGCTGCACGTCGACGCCGCTCAGTCCACCGGCAAGGTCGAGATCGACCTGTCCAAGCTGAAAGTCGACCTGATGTCGTTCTCCGCCCACAAGACCTACGGCCCCAAAGGCATCGGTGCCCTGTACGTAAGCCGCAAGCCGCGCGTACGTATCGAAGCCACCATGCACGGCGGCGGTCACGAGCGCGGCATGCGTTCGGGCACCCTGGCGACTCACCAGATCGTCGGCATGGGCGAAGCCTTTCGCGTAGCCAAGGAAGACATGGCTGCCGAAAACGTGCGCATCAAGGCCTTGAGTGACCGCTTCTACAAGCAGGTCGAGAACCTTGAAGAGCTGTACATCAATGGCAGCATGACCGCCCGTGTACCGCACAACCTGAATTTGAGCTTCAACTACGTCGAAGGCGAGTCGCTGATCATGGCGCTCAAGGACCTGGCGGTTTCGTCCGGTTCGGCCTGCACCTCGGCGTCCCTTGAGCCTTCGTACGTACTGCGCGCCCTGGGCCGCAACGACGAACTGGCACACAGCTCGATCCGCTTTACCTTCGGCCGCTTCACCACTGAAGAGCAAGTCGACTACGCCGCGCAGAAAGTCTGCGAAGCCGTCAACAAGCTGCGCGTTCTGTCGCCGCTGTGGGACATGTACAAAGACGGTGTCGACATTTCCAAGATCGAGTGGGCGGCACACTAAATATAGAAGCCGCCACCCCAGCTCTGTAGCAACGTGGCGGAAAACGCAGGCGTTTCTACAGGGTTCCAGAGCGGCCCTGATGAGTGAGGATTCAGTACCATGGCTTACAGCGAAAAGGTCATCGACCACTACGAAAACCCGCGCAACGTCGGCAAGATGAACGCGGAAGATCCTGATGTCGGCACTGGCATGGTCGGCGCTCCGGCGTGCGGCGATGTGATGCGCCTGCAGATCAAGGTCAACGACGCTGGCGTTATCGAAGACGCCAAGTTCAAGACCTACGGCTGCGGTTCGGCCATCGCCTCCAGCTCCCTGGCGACCGAATGGATGAAAGGCAAGACCCTGGATGAGGCTGTCACCATCAGCAACACCCAGCTGGCCGAAGAACTGGCCCTGCCGCCGGTGAAAATTCACTGCTCGGTACTCGCCGAGGACGCCATCAAGGCGGCCGTTCGCGACTACAAGCAGAAGAAAGGCTTGATCTAAGTATTTGGCGACGAGTAAGGAGTCAACGATGGCTATCAGCATGACAGAAGCGGCTGCGCAGCACATTCGCCGCTCCCTGAATGGGCGCGGTAAAGGTGAGGGGATTCGTCTGGGTGTTCGCACCACGGGCTGTTCCGGCCTTGCCTACGTGCTGGAGTTTGTCGACGAGGTGGTTGCGGAAGACCAGGTGTTCGAAAGTCACGGCGAGAAAGTGATCATCGACCCCAAAAGCCTGACCTACCTGGACGGCACCGAGCTCGATTTCGTCAAGGAAGGGTTGAACGAAGGCTTCAAGTTCAACAACCCCAACGTACGCGGTGAATGTGGCTGCGGCGAAAGCTTCAACATCTGAGGCTTCTTGTGGGTACTCCTTGTCATTTCGCTTTATTCGAGCTGCAGCCGAGCTTTCGGCTGGACCTTGAGCAGCTTGCCACGCGCTATCGAGAATTGGCGCGTGGCGTGCATCCGGACCGCTTCGCTGACGCTTCCGAGCGTGAGCAACGCCTGGCGCTGGAGCAATCGGCCAGCCTCAACGAAGCCTATCAGACGCTCAAAAGCCCCCCGAAACGCGCCCGTTATTTACTGGCGATGAAGGGCGGCGAGTTGCCGATGGAAGTCACCGTGCATGACCCGGACTTCCTGATGCAGCAGATGCAATGGCGCGAAGAACTCGAAGACCTGCAGGACGAAGCCGATGTGGCTGGCGTCGCGGTCTTCAAGCGTCGTCTGAAGGCGGCCCAGGATGAGCTCAACGAAAGCTTCGCAGCCTGTTGGGATGATGCTGCGCAACGCGAACAGGCCGAACGCCTGATGCGGCGCATGCAGTTTCTCGACAAGCTCACCTACGAAGTGCGCCAGCTAGAAGAGCGCCTCGACGATTAACCCAGTGTGCTGCCCGTGATGCACGCCTGATAGACAGATAAGACCTGATTACCATGGCTCTACTGCAAATCGCCGAACCCGGTCAAAGCCCTCAACCGCACCAGCGTCGCCTGGCGGTCGGGATTGACCTGGGCACCACCAATTCCCTGGTTGCTGCGGTGCGCAGCGGCCTGTCCGAGCCGTTGCCCGATGCCGATGGCCAGGTCATCCTGCCGTCCGCCGTGCGCTATCACGCCGATCGTATCGAAGTCGGCGAGTCGGCCAAGCTGGCAGCGTCCTCCGACCCCCTTAATACCGTGCTGTCGGTCAAGCGCTTGATGGGTCGTGGTCTGTCCGACGTCAAGCAATTGGGCGACCAGCTGCCGTACCGCTTTGTCGGCGGTGAATCCCATATGCCGTTCATCGACACCGTCCAGGGCCCGAAAAGCCCGGTGGAAGTGTCGGCCGATATCCTCAAGGTGCTGCGCCAGCGTGCGGAAACCACCCTGGGCGGCGAGCTGGTTGGTGCGGTGATCACGGTTCCGGCGTATTTCGACGACGCGCAACGCCAAGCCACCAAGGATGCGGCGAAGCTCGCCGGCCTGAACGTGCTGCGTTTGCTCAATGAACCGACCGCTGCCGCCGTGGCTTACGGCCTGGACCAGCACGCCGAAGGCCTGGTCGCCATTTATGATCTGGGCGGCGGCACCTTTGATATTTCGATCCTGCGACTGACCGGCGGCGTGTTCGAAGTGCTGGCCACCGGTGGCGACAGCGCCCTGGGTGGCGATGACTTCGACCATGCCATCGCGGGCTGGATCATCAGCAGTGCCGGCTTGTCTGCCGACCTGGACCCAGGCGCTCAGCGCAACCTGCTGCAAGCCGCCTGCGCTGCCAAGGAAGCGCTGACGGACGCTGCTTCCGTTGAAGTTTCCTACGGTAGCTGGTCGGCCCAGCTGACCCGCGAAGCCTTCGATGCGTTGATCGAACCGATGGTTGCCCGCAGCCTCAAGGCCTGCCGCCGCGCGGTGCGTGATTCCGGTATCGAGTTCGAAGAGGTCGGAGCGGTGGTCATGGTAGGCGGTTCCACCCGTGTTCCACGGGTTCGCGAGGCCGTTGCCGAAGCCTTTGGTCGCCAGCCGTTGACTGAAATCGACCCGGATCAAGTGGTGGCCATCGGGGCTGCGATCCAGGCCGATACCCTGGCCGGCAACAAGCGTGATGGTGGCGAACTGCTGCTGCTCGATGTGATTCCGTTGTCCCTGGGCCTGGAAACCATGGGCGGCCTGATGGAGAAAGTGATTCCGCGCAACACCACCATTCCCGTCGCCCGCGCCCAGGACTTCACCACCTACAAAGATGGCCAGACGGCCATGATGATTCATGTGCTGCAAGGCGAGCGCGAGCTGATCAGCGACTGCCGCTCCCTGGCGCGCTTTGAGTTGCGTGGTATCCCGGCGATGGTGGCGGGCGCGGCGAAGATTCGCGTGACCTTCCAGGTCGACGCCGACGGCCTGCTCAGCGTGGCGGCCCGTGAACTGGGCTCGGGCGTCGAGGCCAGTATCCAGGTCAAGCCGTCCTACGGCCTGACTGACGGTGAAATCGCCAAGATGCTCAAGGACTCGTTCCAATATGCCGGCGATGACAAGGTCGCCCGCGTGCTGCGTGAGCAGCAAGTCGATGCCCAGCGCCTGCTCGAAGCGGTGCAGGGCGCTCTGGATGCCGATGGCGAGCGCTTGCTGGATGCCGAGGAGCGCATGGTCATCGACCTGCAGATGCAGGAGCTGGCCGAACTGATGAAAGGCAACGATGGTTACGCCATCGAGCAGCAGACCAAGCGCCTGTCACAAGTAACCGATGCCTTTGCCGCCCGCCGTATGGACCAGACGGTAAAAGCCGCCCTGGCGGGTCGCAACCTGAATGAAATTGAGGAATAACTGATGCCGCAGGTCATTTTTCTGCCACACGCCGAGCATTGCCCGGATGGTATGGTCGTGGAGGCTGAGACCGGCAAGTCCATCCTTGAGGTCGCCCACGACAACCACATCGAGATCGAAAGTGCCTGTGGCGGTGTGTGCGCCTGCACCACGTGCCACTGCGTCATTCGCGAGGGGTTCAACTCGCTCGAGGAGGCCGATGAGCTGGAAGAAGACTTCCTCGATCGCGCCTGGGGCCTGGAAGCGACTTCGCGTCTAAGCTGTCAGGCAAAGGTCGGCACTGAAGACATCACGGTCGAAATCCCGAAATATTCGCTCAACCATGCGGCCGAAGCGCCGCATTGATTCAAGGAACTGTCATGAGCCTGAAATGGGTTGATGTACAAGAAATCGCTATACAACTTGCTGAAGCTCATCCTGAGGTCAATCCTCTTACGGTGAACTTCGTCAAGCTGCGTAACCTCGTAATGGAACTGCCGGATTTTGACGACATCCCTGATCGGGGTGGCGAAAAGGTCCTGGAGGCGATTCAAGGCCTGTGGATCGAAGAAGCAGACTGAGCCGCCTTATTACGCAGTTAGGCAATACCCGATAACCCGCGTATAATTCGCGGGTTTAATTTTTCGTAAATTACCGTTTCTGGAGTTACACCATGGCTGTTCAACGTACTTTCTCCATCATCAAGCCTGACGCTGTTGCAAAAAACGTCATCGGCGAGATCACCACTCGTTTCGAAAAAGCCGGCCTGAAGGTTGTAGCTTCGAAACTCAAGCAACTGTCCAAGGCTGAAGCTGAAGGCTTCTACGCTGAGCACAGCGCTCGTGGCTTCTTCGGCGACCTGGTTGCCTTCATGATCTCCGGTCCTGTTGTTGTTCAGGTGCTGGAAGGCGAGAACGCTATCGCTCTGAACCGTGAGCTGATGGGCGCTACCAACCCTAAAGAAGCGGCTGCCGGCACCATCCGTGCTGACTTCGCCGAGTCCATCGACGCCAACGCTGTTCACGGTTCGGACTCCGAAGCCGCTGCTGCTCGCGAAATCTCGTACTTTTTCGCTGCTACTGAAGTAACCGCTCGCTAAGCATCGGCTTAAAGAGTGAGGGTGAATCCATGACTACATCGACTGTTAAAACCAACCTGCTGGGTCTGACTCAGCCGGAAATGGAGAAATTCTTCGACTCAATCGGGGAGAAGCGTTTCCGTGCCGGTCAGGTAATGAAGTGGATTCACCACTTTGGCGTCGACGATTTCGACGCCATGACGAACGTCAGCAAGGCCCTGCGCGACAAGCTCAAGGCCATTGCCGAAGTTCGTGGTCCCGAAGTGGTCAGCGAGGACATCTCCAGCGACGGCACCCGTAAGTGGGTGGTGCGCGTGGCGTCCGGCAGCTGCGTCGAGACCGTCTACATTCCCCAGGGCAAGCGCGGCACCTTGTGCGTTTCGTCCCAGGCAGGCTGTGCCCTGGACTGCAGTTTCTGCTCCACCGGCAAGCAAGGCTTCAACAGCAACCTCACCGCCGCCGAAGTCATCGGCCAGGTGTGGATTGCCAACAAATCCTTTGGCAGCGTCCCGGCGACCGTCGACCGTGCCATCACCAACGTGGTGATGATGGGCATGGGTGAGCCGCTGCTGAACTTCGACAACGTGGTTGCGGCCATGCACCTGATGATGGACGACCTGGGCTACGGCATCTCCAAGCGCCGTGTGACCCTGTCGACCTCCGGCGTGGTACCGATGATCGATGAGCTGGCCAAGCACATCGACGTTTCCCTGGCGTTGTCGCTGCACGCACCCAATGACGCATTGCGTAACCAATTGGTGCCGATCAACAAGAAGTATCCGCTTAAGATGCTGCTCGAATCCTGCCAGCGTTATATGGCGACCTTGGGCGAAAAGCGTGTCTTGACCATTGAGTACACCATGCTCAAGGACGTCAACGACAAGGTCGAGCACGCGGTCGAGATGATCGAGCTGCTCAAGAACACCCCGTGCAAGATCAACCTGATTCCGTTCAACCCGTTTCCCCATTCTGGCTACGAGCGGCCGAGCAACAACGCCATCCGCCGTTTCCAGGATCAACTGCACCAGGCCGGCTACAACGTCACCGTGCGCACCACCCGTGGTGAAGACATCGATGCCGCCTGTGGCCAATTGGTAGGGCAGGTGATGGACCGCACCCGCCGCAGCGAGCGTTATATCGCCGGACGCGAACTGAACGCCGCCGACGATTTGCCGCTGATTGCTGTAAATCGAATCTGAGAGAGGATCTCTATGCCCTTGCGCCTTGCGCTGCTTTTACTTGTTACCGGTCTCGTGGCCGGTTGTGTTTCATCGGGCTACGACAGCCCTTTGCAAACCGACAAGGGTCGTGAAGCGGCGCGAGTGGCGTATGTGCAACTGGGGCTGGGCTATCTGCAACAAGGCATGAGTGAGCAGGCCAAGGTGCCATTGAAGAAGGCCCTGGAGCTGGATGCCGATGATGCGGATGCCAATGCCGCGCTGGCGCTGGTCTTCCAGGCTCAGGCCGAGCCCGAGTTGGCTGATCGGTATTTCACCACGGCACTGGCTTCCCGTCCTGGCGACGCGCGGTTGCTGAACAACTACGGCAGTTTCCTGTTCGAGCAGAAACGGTATGAACAGGCGGCCGCTTATTTCCGCCAGGCCAGCACCGACACCCTTTATCCCCAGCGTTCGCGCATCTTCGAGAACCTTGGGGTGACGTCGATACACCTGGGACAGCGCGAACTGGCGCGCCAGCAACTGGAAAAAGCCCTGCACCTGAACGCTCGCCAGCCACGCGCTTTGCTTGAAATGGCTGAGTTGTCCTACGAAGACAGGCATTATGTGCCGGCACGTGACTATTACGAGCGTTTTAGCCTGCTCAGCGGGCACAATGCACGTAGTCTATTGCTCGGTGTGCGCCTGGCGACGGTTCATGAAGAACGCGACACGGCCGCACGTTTTGGCCAGCAACTCGAACGACTCTATCCCGGTACGCCGGAATATCAGCAATACCTGTCGGAGCAATGATGAAAGCCGCGCACCCGGAAGTTGTAGCAGCTAATCGCGTAAACCCAGGCGACACCTTGCGTGAGGCCCGCGAAAGCAATGGTTGGTCGCTGGCGCAAGTGGCCCTCAAGCTCAATTTGACCAGCACCTCCCTGGCCAACCTGGAAGCTGGCGCATTCGACAAGCTGCCCGGGCACACGTTTGCCCGCGGCTATATCCGCGCTTATGCCAAGTTGCTGGGTATCGACCAGACCGCACTGGTCCAGCAATTCGACCAGTTCACCGGCACCGACTCCCAGGGCAGCAATGTGCATGGCCTCGGTCGTATTGAAGAGCCGACCCGGGTTTCCCACACGATCCTGCGCATTGTCAGCCTGTTGCTGCTGATTGCCGTGATCGGGGGTGGTTTCGTCTGGTGGCAGGACCAGACTTCCCAGCGCAATAAAGACCTGACCAGCAACGCGCTGGAGCACGTCGAAGTCGAAAGCGCCGACGGCACCACCCAGATTCATCCGCTGGATGAGCCGGAAGACCAGGCGGTCGTCGAAGGGCAAGTCACGCCGGAAGCGCCTGCCACCGCTGAACAACCCGCTCCGCAAGCCGACAGCGCACCTGCAGCGACTGCAGCCGTACCCGCGCCGGCTCCCGTAGCGCCCGTGGCCCAGGCTCCCGCAACAGCCGCTCCGGCCCAGGCTCCAGCGCCTGCGGCACCGGCTGCGCCTGCCATTTCGCCGCCCACCACCCCCGCGTTGATCGCCGGTGACGGGCGCGTACAGATCACCTTCGTCGCTGACTGCTGGACGCAAGTCACCGACGGTAATGGCAAAGTGCTGTTTAGCGGTCTGAAGCGTAAGGGAGATACTCTTGACCAGGGCGGCAAGCCTCCTTTGACGCTGCGTCTGGGTTATGCCCGTGGCGCGCAAGTGGCCTACAACGGCCAGCCTGTGGACGTAGCGCCGTTCACCAGTGGCGAGACCGCTCGCCTCAAGTTGGGACAATAGTCATGCACGGCGAATCTCCAATCAAACGTCGCGTATCGCGCAAGATCTGGGTCGGCTCGGTGCCGGTGGGCGGCGATGCCCCCATCGCGGTGCAGAGCATGACCAACAGCGACACCAATGACGTGGCTGCCACCGTCGCCCAGATCAATCGTCTGGAAGCGGCCGGCGTGGACATCGTGCGGGTGTCCGTACCGGACATGGACGCTGCCGAAGCCTTCGGCCGTATCAAGCAATTGGTCAAGGTGCCGCTGGTTGCCGACATCCACTTCGACTACAAGATCGCGCTGCGCGTAGCCGAGCTGGGTGTGGACTGCCTGCGGATCAACCCAGGCAACATCGGTCGTGAAGACCGTGTGCGCGCCGTGGTCGATGCGGCCCGTGATCGCGGTATTCCCATCCGCATCGGGGTCAACGCCGGATCGCTGGAAAAAGACCTGCAAAAGAAATACGGCGAGCCTACCCCGGCGGCGCTGGTGGAGTCGGCATTGCGCCACGTTGAGCACCTGGAACGCTTGAATTTCCAGGACTTCAAGGTCAGCGTAAAGGCTTCCGACGTGTTTATGGCCGTAGAAGCCTACCGCCTGCTGGCCAAGGAAATCGTACAGCCGCTGCACCTAGGCATCACGGAAGCGGGCGGTTTACGCTCAGGCACAGTGAAATCTGCGGTGGGTCTCGGTATGCTGCTCGCCGAAGGGATTGGCGATACTATCCGCATCTCCCTGGCGGCAGACCCCGTAGAGGAAGTGAAGGTCGGCTACGACATTCTCAAATCCCTGCGTTTGCGTTCCCGTGGCATCAACTTCATTGCCTGCCCGAGCTGCTCGCGGCAGAACTTCGACGTGGTGAAAACCATGAACGACCTGGAGTTGCGTCTCGAAGACCTGCTGGTGCCGCTGGATGTCGCGGTGATCGGTTGCGTGGTCAACGGACCGGGCGAGGCCAAGGAGGCACACGTGGGCTTGACCGGCGGTACACCGAACCTGATTTACATTGACGGCAAACCGTCGCAGAAATTGACGAATGACAATCTGGTGGATGAGCTGGAAAAGCTGATCCGCGAGAAAGCGGCCGAGAAGGTCGCCGCTGACGCAGCGCTGATCGCTCGCGGCTGATTGAACGAATTTAAGGATTTGATGTGAGCAAGTCTCTGCAAGCCATTCGTGGCATGAACGACATCCTGCCGGAGCAGACGCCACTGTGGCGCTATTTCGAGAGCACGGTCGCGCGTCTGCTGGATAACTACGGTTACAAGCAGATCCGTATGCCGATCGTCGAGTTCACCGAGCTGTTCAAACGCTCCATCGGTGAAGTGACCGACATCGTCGAAAAAGAGATGTACACCTTTGAAGACCGTAACGGCGACTCCCTGACGCTGCGTCCGGAAGGCACTGCGGCCTGCGTTCGCGCTGTGCTGGAGCATGGCATCACCGGTGGCGGCCAGACCCAGAAACTGTGGTACATCGGCCCGATGTTCCGCCACGAGCGTCCGCAGAAAGGTCGCTATCGCCAGTTTCACCAGATCGGTTGCGAAGTCTTCAACCTGGACGGTCCGGACATCGACGCCGAGTTGATCGTCCTGACCTGGCGCCTGTGGGGCCAGTTGGGCATCCGCGACGCGGTCAAGCTCGAACTCAACAGCCTGGGCACCAGTGAGTCCCGCGGACGCTATCGCGAAGCCCTGGTCGAGTACCTGTCTGCCCACCTGGACAAGCTGGACGAAGACAGCCAGCGCCGCCTGAAGACCAACCCGTTGCGCGTGCTTGATACCAAGAACGCCGACACCCAGGCCGTACTGGTCGGCGCGCCGAAAATGGCCGACTACCTGGACGACGAATCGCGCACGCACTTCGAGGGCCTCAAGGCTCGCCTGGATGCGGCGGGTATTCCCTATGTGATCAACCCCAAGCTGGTGCGCGGCCTCGATTACTACAGCAAGACCGTGTTCGAGTGGGTCACCGACAAACTCGGCGCCCAGGGCACTGTGTGTGCCGGTGGTCGTTACGACGGCCTGGTCGAGCAAATGGGTGGCAAGCCGACCACGGGCGTAGGTTTCGCCATGGGCATCGAGCGGCTGATCCTGTTGCTCGAGACCCTTGAGCAAGTGCCACAAGAGATTTCCCGCCAGGTGGACGTGTATCTTTGCGCTTTTGGCGAGGCTGCCGAACTGGCTGCCCTGGCCTTGAGCGAACAGGTGCGCGACCAACTGCCGAACCTGCGTCTGCAAATCAATGCCGGCGCCGGTAGCTTCAAGAGCCAGTTCAAGAAGGCTGACAAGAGCGGCGCGTTGTATGCGCTGATCCTCGGCGATGACGAGTTGGCCCAGCAAGTGGTAGGTTTCAAACCCCTGCGTGGCCAGGGCGAACAACAGAACATTGCCTTTGATGCGCTCGCTGCGCACCTGGCCACCTGCGTCGTGCAGGGTTGAAGCTGTCGAACAGCCGAATTTAGCGATTAAGGAGTATTGGGGTGTCGAGTACTGATGATGAGCAACTGGCCGACTTCAAGGACTGGTGGCAGCGTAACGGCAAGCCCCTGGTAACTGGCGGTCTGCTGGCTTTAGTGGTGGTGTTCGGCTGGCAAGCCTGGACCAAATATCAGGCCAACCAGTCCCAGGGCGCCTCGATCGTTTACCAGCAATTGCTGGAAACCACCCTGACGCCGGACGGCAAGCCGGACCCTGCACGAGTGGCAGACCTGGCCGGCAAGCTGAAGAACGAATTTGGCGGTACCACCTACGCCCAGTACGGTAGCCTGTTCGTCGCGAAAGTCGCGGTCGACACCGGCAAGCTGGATGAGGCAGCCACTGAGCTCAAGGCGATCGCCGACAAACCGACCAACCCGACCCTGGGTGAAATCGCACGTCAACGCCTGGCACAGGTATTGGCGGCACAGAACAAGGCTGACGAAGCACTCAAACTGCTCGACGGCGATGCTGACAAGGCATTTGTAGCCACTCGCGAAGAGCTCAAGGGCGACCTTTTGGTCCAATTGGGTCGTACCGACGAAGCCAATGCTGCGTACCAAAAAGCCAAGGCGGCGCTGTCTGATGAAGCGGCGGTCGGTGGCTTACAAATCAAGCTGGACGACTTGGCCAAAGGGGATGCGTGACGTGATCCGTTGGAAACATGCAGCATTGCTGGCTCTGGCCGTTCTGGCCGCGGGTTGCAGCAGCAACAGTAAAAAAGAACTGCCGCCTGCGGAGCTGACCAGCTTCAAGGAAGAAGTGGTCCTGCAAAAGCAGTGGAGCCGCTCCATCGGTGACGGTCAGGGCGAAACCTACAACATGCTGGTACCGGCAATCGACGGTGACAACATTGTGGCCGCTGATGTAACCGGCATCGTGACCTCCCTGGATCGCATGACCGGCGACGTGAAGTGGAAGAAAGACCTTGAACTGCCTGTCTCCGGCGCCGTTGGCGTGGGTTACGGCATGGTCATGCTCGGCACGCTCAAAGGCGAAGTCGTGGCGCTGGACTCCAGCACCGGTGAAGAGAAATGGCGCGCCCGCGTGACCAGTGAAGTGCTCGCACCGCCTGCCACCAACGGCGATATCGTCGTGGTGCAGACCCAGGATGATCGCGTGATCGGTCTGGACGCCAGCACCGGCGAACAGCGCTGGTTGTACGACAGCACCCCGGCGGTGTTGACCCTGCGCGGTACCAGTGGTCCGATTGTGACCAACAATCTGGCCGTTGCCGGGCTGTCCACCGGTAAAGTGGTGGCCCTGAATACCCAGAACGGCGTGCCGGCCTGGGAAACCCGTGTGGCTATCCCGCAAGGTCGTTCCGAGTTGGATCGCGTCGTGGACATCGACGGTGGCTTGTTGCTGTCCGGCGAGACCCTCTACGTCGCTACTTACCAGGGCCGTGTCGCGGCACTGGACCTGCAGAGCGGCCGGGTCAACTGGCAGCGTGATGCGTCCAGCTACGCCGGTGTCGCCCAAGGGTTTGGCAGCGTCTACGTAAGCCTGGCGTCCGGCACCGTTGAAAGTGTCGACGAGCGTTCCACCACTGCGCTGTGGAGCAACGACTCCCTGGCTCGCCGCCAACTGTCGGCGCCGGAAGTCTTCTCCAGCTACGTAGCGGTCGGTGACTTCGAAGGCTACCTGCACCTGCTGAGCCAGGTGGACGGTCGCTTCGTGGGTCGCGAGCGTATCGACAGCGACGGCCTGCGTGCGCGTCCGCTGGTGGTGGGTAACATGCTGTATGTGTATGGCAACAGCGGCAAGCTGGAAGCCCTGACCATCAAGTAAGAATCATGCTTGGGGTAACCCCCAGGCGGCCTTGCCTCAATGCTGTTTGTAGGAGCGAGCTTGCTCGCGAAGGACGTCAACGCTAACGCGGGTTTTCTGGATAAACGCGGCGTCCTCTGGTTTTTCGCGAGCAAGCTCGCTCCTGCAGTATTCAGTGTCGAGCAGGGCATGTGGCATTCAAATGCCGCCCCGAGCACCAGCCGCTGCCCTGCAGCGGCTTTTGTATTTTCTGAAATAACGAAGTGGAGAGCCGCATGGTTCCCGTAATCGCCCTGGTGGGCCGACCTAACGTCGGCAAGTCCACCTTGTTCAACCGCCTGACCAGGACTCGCGACGCCATCGTCGGCGACTTGTCCGGTCTGACCCGTGATCGCCAATACGGTGAGGCAAAGTGGCAAGGGCGCTCCTACATTATTGTCGACACCGGTGGTATCTCCGGTGACGAACATGGCATGGACGAAAAAATGGCCGAGCAGTCGCTGCTGGCCATTGAAGAAGCCGATGTCGTGTTGTTCCTGGTGGACGCCCGCGCGGGCTACACCGCTGCCGACCAGATGATTGGCGAGCACCTGCGCAAGCGCAACAAGCGCTCCTATCTGGTTGCGAACAAGATCGATAACATCGATCCTGAAGCGGCCCGCGCCGAATTCAGCCCGATGGGCCTGGGCGACGCGATCCCGGTTGCCGGCGCCCACGGTCGCGGCATCACGCAGATGCTCGAAATTGCCCTCAGCACCTTTCCCAAGGATGACGATGAGGAAGAAGAGGGTGAGGAGGAGATCGTCGCCGAAGGCGAGGAAGCCAAGCGCATTCCTGGCCCGAGCGAAAAAGACGGTATCAAGATCGCCATCATCGGCCGCCCTAACGTCGGCAAGTCGACCCTGGTCAACCGCATGCTCGGTGAAGACCGGGTAATCGTCTATGACGAACCCGGCACCACCCGCGACAGCATCTACATCCCGTTCGAGCGCAACGAAGAAAAGTACACGCTGATCGACACCGCCGGTGTGCGCAAGCGTGGCAAGATCCACGAAGAAGTTGAAAAATTCTCCGTGGTCAAAACCCTGCAAGCGATCAAAGACGCCAACGTGGTGATCTTTGTGATGGACGCTCGCGAAGGCGTGGTGGACCACGACCTGAACCTGCTGGGCTTTGCCCTGGAAGCCGGTCGCGCCCTGGTGATCGCGATCAACAAGTGGGACGGCATGACGCCGAGCGAGCGCGATTTCGTCAAGATCGAGCTGCAGCGTCGCCTGTTCTTCGTTGAGTTTGCCGATATCCACTTTATCTCGGCGCTGCACGGCACCGGCGTGGGCAACCTCTACGCCTCGGTACAGAACTCGTTCAAGTCTGCGGTCACGCGCTGGCCGACCAACCGCCTTACCCAGATCCTGGAAGACGCGGTGGGCGAGCACGCGCCGCCGATGGTCAACAACCGCCGCATCAAACTGCGTTACGCCCACCTGGGTGGTGCCAACCCGCCGATTATCGTGATTCACGGTAACCAGATCGAGAAGGTGCCCAAGTCCTATGTGCGTTACCTGGAAAACACCTACCGCCGTGTCTTGAAGCTGGTCGGCACGCCGATCCGTATCGAGTTCAAGGGTGGCGAGAACCCATACGAAGGCAACAAGAACACATTGACCGACCGTCAGGTGAACAAGAAGCGTCGTTTGATGACTCACCACAAGAAGGCCGACAAGAAGCGCCGCGACAAGAAATAACCGCAGCTTCACGTTGTAAGCTGCAAGCTGCAAGAGAGGGCGCCGTTGGCGCCCTTTTTTGTGCGCGGCGGTTTGCCCCTTGACCCGCTTGCAGCTTGCAGCTTAAAACTTGCAGCTCACCCGAAGGGGGCTCCCATGATCACCAGCAAGCTGCCGAACGTCGGCACGACCATTTTCACCAGCATGTCGCAGTTGGCGGCCGACACCGGCGCAATCAACCTGTCCCAGGGTTTTCCCGACTTCAACGGGCCTCAGGATTTGCTCGACGCCGTGGGTCGGCACGTCGCCAGCGGCCATAACCAATACGCACCGATGACCGGCTTGCCCGTGCTGCGTCAGCAGGTGGCGGCAAAAATCGCCCGCAGCTACGCTGTCAGCGTCGATGCCGACCGTGAAGTCACCATCACGCCCGGCGCCACCCAAGGCATTTTCTGCGCGATCCAGGCGGTCATCCGCAACGGCGACGAAGTGATCATCTTCGACCCTTGCTACGACAGCTACGCACCCTCGGTAGAGCTGGCCGGCGGGCGCTGCGTGCATCTGCAGTTGGGCTTGCAGGATTTCAGCCTGGATCTGGAGCGTATCAAGGCCGCGCTGTCGCCGCGCACGCGCATGATTGTGCTCAATACCCCGCACAACCCCAGTGGCGCGCTGGTCAGCCGTGAGGAACTGGACCAGTTGGCCGAGCTGATTCGCGGCCGCGATATCTATCTGCTCAGCGATGAAGTGTACGAACACCTGGTGTTCGACGATGTGCCCCACGTCAGCGTGCTGGCCCATGAGGAGCTGTACTCGCGTGCGTTTGTGGTCAGCTCGTTCGGCAAGACGTATCACGTCACGGGCTGGAAGACCGGCTATGTGGTGGCACCGCCGGCCCTCACTGCCGAGCTGCGCAAAGTGCATCAATACGTCAGCTTCTGTGGTGTGACGCCGTTGCAGTACGCGCTGGCCGATTTCATGGCTGAGCACCCGGAGCACGTGGATGCGCTGCCGGCGTTCTATCAAGCCAAGCGCGATCTGTTCTGCCAGTTGCTGGCGCCGTCGCGGTTCAGCTTCAGCCCATCGGCGGGGACTTACTTTCAATTGGTGGATTATTCCCGGATCCGCCCGGACCTGGATGATGTCGCCATGTCCGAATGGATGACGCGCGAACACGGCGTGGCGTCGATTCCGATCTCGGTGTTTTACCGCGACCCACCCCAAGGCCAGCGCCTGGTGCGCCTGTGCTTTGCTAAACGCGAGGAGACGCTGCAACAAGCGGCGGAAAAACTATGCGTGATTTGAGTGCCTTGCCGAATCTGAACATTGCCCTGATCCAGACCACCCTGGCCTGGCACGACCGCCAGGCCAATCTTGAGCATTTCGAGCTGCTGCTGGAGCAGGCCAACGGCGCCGACCTGATGGTATTGCCGGAGATGTTCACCACGGGTTTCTCCATGGAATCGGCCGCCCTGGCCGAGCGGGAAAACGGCCCGACTCAGCGCTGGCTTCAAACCCAGGCGGCGAAATACAACGCCGTGATCACCGGCAGCGTGATTATCCAGGCGGCCGACGGCAGCCACCGTAACCGCCTGCTCTGGGCGCGCCCCGACGGTGAAGTGTTGCATTACGATAAACGCCACCTGTTCCGCATGGCCGGCGAACACGACCACTACACGCCCGGCGAGCGCCAGGTGCAGTTCGAGTTGAAGGGCTGGCGTATCCGTCCGCTGATTTGCTACGACCTGCGCTTCCCGGTGTGGAGTCGCGATGCCCAGGACACCGACTTGCTGCTGTACACCGCCAACTGGCCGGGCGCGCGGCGCCAGCACTGGAACCGCTTGTTGCCGGCCCGGGCCATCGAGAATTTGTGTTATGTGGCGGCGGTTAATCGAGTCGGCACGGACGGCAAGGGCTTTGCCTACACCGGCGATAGCCAGGTGCTGGATTTCCAGGGTGAGACATTGCTGAGCGCGGGGGAGGCGGATGGGGTATTCCAGGTGATTCTGGATGCAGCGGAGTTGGCGGCGTATCGCACCAAATTCCCGGCGAATCTGGATGCCGATAGTTTTCAGTTTGTCTGACAGGCCGCTATCGGGGGCAAGCCCCCTCCCACATTTGAAGGTATTCACAAGTCAAAAAGTGGGAGGGGGCTTGCCCCCGATGAGGCCATCACCAGCACCACCCTAACCCAAAGCAAAAAGGCCCCTGGATTCTTACCCAGGGGCCTTTTGCATGGCGCCGATAACGCTTACGCCGCCTTCGCTTCCTGCTGGCTCAACGAGCGGTTCAGCGCACTGAACAGCGCCTTGAAGCTTGCCGTGGTGATGTTTTCATCAATCCCCACGCCATGCACCGGACGCTCGCCGTTCACGCGCAGTTCGATGTAGGCCGCCGCCTTGGCGTTGGTGCCCGCGCCAATCGCGTGTTCGTTGTAATCCATGATCTCCACACCGATCGGCAAGCCGGCCACCAGCGCTTCCAGCGCGCCGTTGCCTTTGCCTTTCCAGTGCAGGTTGGTTTCGCCCTGGCCCTTGCCGGAGACTTCCACTTCCACATAGCTGTTGCCGTTTTCTTCCTGCAGGCGGTGGCTGACCAGCGCATACGGAGTGTTGGCTTGCAGGTATTCACGCTGCAGCAATGCGTAGATCTGCGGTGCAGTCATTTCCAGGCCCACGCGGTCGGTTTCGGCCTGTACCACCTGGCTGAATTCGATCTGCATGCGGCGCGGCAAGCTGATGTCGTATTCCTGTTCCAGCAGGTAGGCGATGCCGCCCTTGCCCGACTGGCTGTTCACCCGGATCACCGCTTCGTAGCTGCGACCGATGTCGGCCGGGTCGATCGGCAAGTACGGTACTTCCCACAGTGCATCGTCTTTCTGCTGGGAGAAGCCCTTGCGGATCGCGTCCTGGTGCGAGCCGGAGAACGCGGTGTGCACCAGGTCGCCGACATACGGATGACGCGGGTGCACCTGGATCTGGTTGCACTCCTCGACGACTTTGCGCACGCCGTCGATGTCGGAGAAGTCCAGCTGCGGGTCGAGGCCCTGGGTGTACATGTTCAGTGCCACGGTGACCAGGTCGACGTTACCGGTGCGCTCGCCGTTGCCGAACAGGCAGCCTTCGACACGGTCGGCGCCGGCCATCAGGCCCAGTTCGGTGGCGGCCACGCCGGTGCCACGGTCGTTGTGGGTGTGCAGGCTGATGATCACGCTGTCACGGCGGTTGATATGGCGACCGAACCACTCGATCTGGTCGGCGTAGATATTCGGCGTGGCACATTCCACGGTGGCCGGCAGGTTGAGGATCATCTTGTGCTCGGGCGTCGGGTTCCACACCTCGATCACTGCGTCACAGACTTCCTTGGCGAACTCCAGCTCCGTAGCGCTGAAGGTTTCCGGCGAATATTCGAAGGTCCACTGGGTCTCGGGCTGCTGCGCGGCGTATTTGACGAACAGCTTGGCGGCGTTGACCGCGATGGCCTTGATGCCGTCCTTGTCCTGGTTGAACACAATGCGGCGGAACGACGGCGACGTGGCATTGTACAAATGCACGATGGCCTTTTTGGCGCCGCGCAGGGATTCGAAGGTGCGCGCGATCAAGTCTTCACGGCCCTGGGTCAGCACCTGGATGGTGGTGTCCTCGGGGATGTGGTTGTCTTCGATCAGGGTGCGCACGAAATCAAAATCGGTTTGCGATGCGGCCGGGAAGGAGGCTTCGATTTCCTTCACACCAACGGCAACCAGAGTCTTCCAGAAGCGCAGCTTTTTCGCCGCGTCCATCGGTTCGATCAGCGACTGGTTGCCATCACGCAGGTCGGAGCTGCACCAGATCGGCGCGCTGGTGATGGTTTTCGACGGCCAGGTGCGGTCCGGGATATCGATGGTCGGGAACGCGCGGTACTTCGAAGACGGGTCTTTGAGCATGCTCATCGCAAAATCCTTTGTTGTAGGGCCGAGAAGAGGCGGCCTGCCGAATCACTATTATTGGGGACGACGCTTGGGCGAGACAGATCGATTCAGCCTGGCAGTCGTGCGCTGACGAGGCACAGACTGCGGTGCTGGCGGCGCTGAATGAGGGTGTGAGAGGTTTTCATAAGCTCAACCCTAACCGCCGGGGTGAAAGATGGCAAGCAGTCGAAAAAAATTGAGATAAGTTCTGCTATTTGCGTGTGAATAGCGATTTTATGGCTGGATAAACAACTATATCTAAATTTAATTGCGCGACCTTTATCGGGTGCGCAATCGAATGATCAGGGTTGGAAAGCACCGATGAAGATCGCCGGGTCGACCCGCGCGTCGTTCAGGCTGACGTTCCAGTGCATATGCGGCCCGGTTGCCCGGCCGGTCGAGCCAACCTTGCCCACGACCGCGCCGCGCGCCAGTTGGTCACCGACTTTCACGTCAATCTTCGACATATGGCAGAACATGCTGATAAAGCCCTGGCCATGGTCGACGAACACGGTGTTGCCGTTGAAGAAGTAGTTACCGGTCAGGATCACCTTGCCAGCCGCCGGCGTCTTGATCGGTGTGCCCGCACCCACGGCAAAGTCCAGGCCCGAATGGGGATTGCGCTCCTCGCCATTGAAGAAACGTCTTACCCCAAACTTGCTCGACAGCGGCCCGTTGACCGGCTTGTCCAGCAGCAGATTGCTCGGTGTGTTCGGGCTGAAACTGCGGTAGGCCTTGAGCTGCACGGCCAGTTCGCCCTCGATGCGCTTGAGTTGCGCCGGTTCCGGGTTGACCTGGCTTTTGTTCTTCAAGGTGATGCGTTGCTCGGGGTATTTCTTGAAGCCCACCACGAACGGCAGCTGGCGCCCGCCACTGGTGATGCGTTCGGTGCCCGGCTTGACCGTCAACGGGATACCCACAATCGCCAGCCAGGTGTTTTGTTCCTTCACCACCAGCACCGGTCTGTTCAGGTAGGTGGCCTTGGGTGCGGTCGCCGCCGTGCCCAGGTCCACGACAGCGACGCCACCGGGCACCGGCTTGTTCAGCAGGCGGGTGATGTAGCTGTCGGCGTGGGCATTGAAGGTCAGGCAAACAAGCATCAACAAGCTGAGAAAGCGTGGCATCGGTCAATCCAGGAGAGAAAGGGTAACGGGGGTCAGGTGGTTGTCTTCCACCCGCACCTGCAGTTGGCCTTCACCGAGGCGTGCGGTCAGGCGCTGGCCGGTGTGGGTTTGCGCGGCATTGCGAATCGCTTGGCCGCGCTCGTCGAGCAGGATGCTGTAGCCACGGCCCAGGGTGGCCAGCGGGCTGACCACGTGCAGCGTCTGCACCTGGCTTTGCAGTTGCAGGCGCCGCGCCTTGAGGCCTTCGCGCATGGCGCGGGGCAGGCGCTCGGCGAGGCTGTCCAGGCGCTGGCGCAGCAAGGCCAGTTGACGCCCCGGATGTTGGCCGGCGAGGCGGGTTTCCAGGCGAATCAGGCGTTCGCGACGGGTATTGAGGCTGCGCTCGAACGCGCGGCGCAGGCGCATGTCCAGGTCATCCAGGCGCTGGGCCTGCTGGCGCAGGCGTTCGCCAGGGTGTCGCAGGCGTCGGGCCATGCCCTCCAGGCGCAGGCGATCATGGCGCAGGCGGTTGTGCATCAACAGCACCAGGCGGCGCTGCAGGTTTTCGACCTGGCGCACCAGGTGACTGGCGTCCGGTGCCAGCAGTTCAGCGGCAGCGGAGGGGGTAGGGGCGCGCACGTCCGCCACGAAGTCGCTGATCGATACATCGGTTTCATGGCCGACCGCGCTGACGATGGGCGTGACGCAGGCGTCCACCGCCCGGGCCACGGCTTCTTCGTTGAAGCACCAGAGGTCTTCCAGCGAGCCGCCGCCACGGGCCAGGATCAGCGCGTCGAAGCCGCGTGCGTCGGCCAGCTTCAGCGCACGCACAATCTGTGCGATGGCTTCGCGGCCCTGTACGGCGGTCGGGATCAAGGTCAATTCAATGTTCGGCGCGCGGCGGCGGAAAACGCTGATGATGTCGCGAATCACCGCGCCGGTTGGCGAACTGATGATGCCGATGCGCCGAGGATGCGCCGGCAAGGGTACCTTGCGCTCGGCACTGAACAGGCCTTCGGCGCTGAGCTTTTCCTTCAAGGCATCGAAGGCCAGGCGCAACGCGCCATCACCGGCAGGCTCCACGGTGTCGAGGATCAACTGGTAGTCGCCACGGCCCTCGAACAGCGAGACCTTGCCGCGCACCTTCACCGCCAGGCCGTCCTTCAACGCCTGGCGTACCCGCGCGGCGTTGTTGCGAAACAGCGCGCAACGCACCTGGGCGCCGCTGTCCTTGAGGGTGAAATACACGTGGCCCGAAGCCGGGCGGGCGAGGTTGGAGATTTCGCCTTCCACCCAGATATTGGTGAACACGTCTTCCAGCAACACCCGCGCGCGGCCGTTGAGCTGGCTGACAGTCAGGACTTCGCGGTCCAGGCCCAGTCGGGCAAAAGGATCTTTAATCATGGGCGGCAGTTTATAGGCATTCGTGCCAGGTTTGACAGAACTGCTCCACCCGCGTGCGTCTTCGTGCTGGCGCAATGCTCACGGATGACTAAAGTGTCGGCATTCTCTTTCAAGGAATTACCCATGAGTGCGGTTGAGCTGATGAGCCAGTGGTCGTTCGGCGCAGTTGAGTGGCTGGTGATCGGTCTCGGTATCGTTGTGGCCTATATCGTTTTCGGTATTGCCGGCTTTGGGACGGCGCTGGTGGCAGGGCCTGTGCTTATTCTGTTCATGCCGCTGTCGAAGATCATTCCGCTGTTGGTGTTGCTGGATTTTGTCGCCGCCTTTGGTGGCCTGCTGCAGACACGTCGGGATGTCAGCAAGCCGGAATTGCTGCGGCTGCTGCCGTGCATGGCCATCGGTTGCACCTTGGGTGTGGTGTTTTTGCTCAATCTGCATTCGGATCTTTTGCTGTTGTTGATGGGGCTGTTTATCAGTGCCTATGCGGTCTACAGCCTGGCAGTGAAGGCGCGGCCCACGCAGTTGGCGGCGGGTTGGTCGATTCCCATGGGCACGGTCGGCGGCTTGTTTGGCGCGCTGTTCGGCAGTGGCGGCTTTTTATATGCGATCTACCTGAACAGCCGCCTGTCCAAGGAGGCGGCGCGGGCCACGCAAAGTGCGTTGATCAGTTGCAGCACCGTGGTGCGCCTGAGCCTGTTTCTGATTGCCGGGGTGTATGCCGATTTGCCGCTGCTGCTGTTGGCACTGTGCCTGTTGCCGGCGATGGCGCTGGGCTTGTGGTGCGGGCGCAGGCTGACGATGCGCATGTCTCGCGAGGCGTTTGTGCGGTTGGTGACGTGGTTGGTGCTGGCCAGTGGGATTGCGTTGATTGGGCGGTATTTGAGTACTTGACCTGTGTGGGGCAGGGATTAAGCTGCCAGCCTTTAGAGCGCCATCGGGGGCAAGCCCCCTCCCACAGTTGACTGTGTTCACAATTCAAAATGTGGGAGGGGAATTGCCCCCGATGGCGTCAGCAGCCACACCGCAGGACTCCCATGAATTCCCAAAGCATCCTTGTCCCGAAAATCTCCACCTTGCCCGTCCACGAACCCCGCGCCCGGGCAATCGTGCGCTGGCTGGTGCGCAAGAACATCATCAAGGAGGAACTGACCACCTGCGGGCGCACCGGCAACCGCATGGCCTACGCCCTGGCCGACGGCGCCCGCGCGGTGGTGCTGCACCCGCAAGCGCTGCCGTTCAACGAGCCGGTCAATGGCCTGGAAATCATCTACAAGCGCTGCATCTACACGCCGGCCAAGGGTTTTCTCGAAGAAGCCGGCTGCCCGGAGTGCCTGAAGGAAGTCGGCGAAGCGCTGTTCGAAAGCCTGGAAGACTGGATGCCCGGCCACACCGATAACTTCACCTGCCCGCTGTGTGGGCATGAAGACGACATCAATGGCTTTCTGTTTCTGCAGGAATGCGGGTTTTCCAACCTGGGATTTATTTTCAACAATTGGGCGGAGGCGGGGTTCAAGCAAAGCTTTATCGATGAGTTTGCCGATTGGCTGGATCAGAAGATCGCGTGGGTCAAGGTCGAGCTTTAACCCCGACCTGATCGTTCCCACGCTCCGCGTGGGAATGCATCCTGTGACGCTCCGCGTCACTATTAAAGACGGGACGCAGAGCGTCCAGGGGCGGCATTCCCACGCAGAGCGTGGGAACGATCAGGGTGGCGAAATTTTTCCATCTATCACTATTCCCAAATATGTCAGAGTTTTACATTGAGACCTGAGGGGTGTCTGAGTATAATGGCGCGCTTCCATTTTCCCGCTCGGGAGCCCCCGCGATGCTGCGTATCAGCCAAGAAGCTCTGACATTCGACGACATTCTCCTAGTGCCCGGTTATTCCGAGGTGCTCCCTAACGAAGTCAGTCTCAAGACCCGCCTAACCCGTGGCATCGAGCTGAATATTCCCCTGGTTTCCGCTGCCATGGACACCGTCACCGAAGCCCGTCTGGCCATCGCCATGGCTCAGGAAGGCGGCATCGGCATCATCCACAAGAACATGACCATCGAGCAGCAAGCTGCCGAAGTGCGCAAGGTCAAGCGTTACGAAGCGGGTGTGGTGAAAGATCCCATCACCATCGAAGCCGACGCCACCGTACGTGATCTGTTCGAGCTGACCCGCCTGCACAACATCTCCGGCGTTCCGGTGCTGCACGATGGCGACCTGGTCGGCATCGTCACTTCCCGTGACGTGCGTTTCGAGAACCGTCTTGAAGTCACCGTCCGCGAAGTGATGACGCCTAAAGAGCGCCTGGTCACGGTCAAGGAAGGCGCCGACAAGAACGATGTGCGCGAACTGCTGCACAAGCACCGCATCGAGCGCGTGCTGATCGTCGACGACAAATTCGCCCTCAAAGGCATGATGACCGTCAACGACATCGAAAAAGCCAAGGCTTACCCGCTGGCCAGCAAGGATGACCAGGGTCGTCTGCGCGTCGGCGCTGCGGTCGGCACCGGTAAAGACACCGGTGACCGCGTTTCGGCGCTGGTCGCCGCCGGTGTTGACGTGGTGGTGGTCGACACCGCTCACGGTCACTCCAAAGGCGTGATCGACCGCGTGCGCTGGGTCAAGCAGAACTTCCCTGACGTCCAGGTGATCGGCGGCAACATCGCCACCGGCGCTGCCGCCAAGGCCCTGGCCGAAGCGGGCGCTGACGCGGTCAAGGTCGGTATCGGCCCTGGCTCGATCTGCACCACGCGTATCGTTGCCGGTGTGGGCGTGCCGCAAATCAGCGCCATCGCCAATGTCGCCGCTGCCCTTGAAGGCACCGGCGTACCGTTGATCGCCGACGGCGGCATCCGGTTCTCCGGTGACCTGTCCAAGGCCATCGTGGCCGGTGCTTCCTGCGTGATGATGGGCTCGATGTTCGCCGGTACTGAAGAAGCACCAGGCGAGATCGAACTGTTCCAGGGCCGCTCCTACAAGGCTTACCGCGGCATGGGTTCGCTGGGCGCCATGTCCCAGGCGCAAGGTTCTTCCGACCGTTACTTCCAGGACTCCTCGGCAGGCGCCGAGAAGCTCGTCCCGGAAGGCATCGAAGGCCGTGTGCCATACAAGGGCACCCTGAGCGCGATCATCCATCAACTGATGGGCGGCCTGCGTTCCTCGATGGGCTACACCGGCAGCGCCGACATCGAAGAAATGCGCACCAAGCCAGAGTTCGTACGGATCACCGGCGCCGGCATGGCTGAATCCCATGTCCACGACGTGCAGATCACCAAGGAAGCGCCAAACTACCGCGTAGGTTGAGGCTTCCAGCAAAACGTTAAGTAACCGGGGCTGTTCTTTCAGCCCCGAGTTGTTTCTGATTCATTAGACGAGACTGACTTCATGGCCCTCGACATTCACGCCCACCGCATCCTGATCCTCGACTTCGGTTCCCAATACACCCAACTGATCGCCCGCCGCGTGCGTGAAATCGGCGTGTACTGCGAACTGCACCCGTTCGACATGGATGACGAAGCGATCCGCGAATTCGCACCGAAAGGCGTCATCCTCGCCGGTGGCCCCGAGTCCGTGCACGAAGCCAACAGCCCGCGCTGCCCGCAAGCGGTCTTCGACCTGGGCGTACCGGTGTTCGGCATCTGCTACGGCATGCAGACCATGGCCGAGCAACTGGGCGGCAAGGTTGAAGGTTCCGAGCTGCGTGAATTCGGTTATGCGCGCGTCGACGTGGTCGGCAAGAGCCGCCTGCTGGACGGTATCGAAGACCACATCGACGCCGACGGCCTGTTCGGCCTCGACGTGTGGATGAGCCACGGTGACAAGGTCACCAAAATGCCGCAGGACTTCCACATCCTGGCCAGCACCCCGAGCTGCCCGATCGCCGGCATGTTCAGCGACGAGCGTCGTTACTACGGCGTGCAGTTCCACCCGGAAGTGACCCACACCAAGCAAGGCGGGCGCATCCTGTCGCGCTTCATCCTCGACATCTGCGAGTGTGAAGCCCTGTGGACCCCGTCGAAAATCGCTGAAGACGCCATCGCCAACGTCCGCGCCCAGGTTGGCACAGACAACGTGTTGCTCGGTCTGTCCGGCGGCGTCGACTCCTCCGTAGTCGCCGCGCTGCTGCACAAAGCCATCGGCGACCAGTTGACCTGCGTCTTCGTCGACAACGGCCTGCTGCGCCTGCACGAAGGTGAGCAAGTGATGGCCATGTTCGCCGAGAACATGGGCGTCAAGGTGATCCGCGCCAACGCCGAGGACCAGTTCCTCAACAACCTGGCCGGCGAGTCCGACCCGGAGAAGAAGCGCAAGATCATCGGCCGCACCTTCATCGATGTCTTCGATGCCCAGTCCAACAAACTGGACAACATCAAATACCTCGCCCAGGGCACCATCTACCCCGACGTGATCGAGTCGGCCGGCGCCAAGAGCGGCAAGGCCCACGTGATCAAGTCCCACCACAACGTGGGTGGCCTGCCTGAGGAAATGAACCTCAAGCTGGTCGAGCCGCTGCGCGAACTGTTCAAGGACGAAGTCCGCCGTCTGGGCCTGGAACTCGGCCTGCCGTACGACATGGTCTACCGCCACCCCTTCCCGGGCCCGGGCCTGGGCGTGCGCATCCTCGGCGAAGTGAAAAAGGAATACGCCGACCTGCTGCGCCGCGCCGACCACATCTTCATCGAAGAACTGCGCAAGGCCGACTGGTACCACAAGGTCAGCCAGGCATTCGTGGTATTCCAGCCGGTCAAGTCTGTAGGCGTCGTAGGCGATGGCCGTCGTTACGCGTGGGTTGTGGCGTTGCGTGCGGTGGAGACTATCGACTTCATGACGGCGCGTTGGGCACACCTGCCGTACGAACTGCTGGAAACGGTCAGCGGCCGTATCATCAATGAAATCGAAGGTATTTCGCGCGTTACTTACGACGTGTCGAGCAAGCCGCCGGCGACGATTGAGTGGGAATGATTGGACGTCCGGCATTGTCCGGCACTATCTAGCAAGAAATGCCCTGGAGCCCGCTTAATTGCGGGCTTTTGGCTTTTTGGGACTGGAAAAATTCTGGCAGCTCTGCGCATCGCCAAATCCCTTGTGTCCTGTTGCCGATGGATTACCGGCGGCCTTCGCACACCGGTGATTCGCCGATGCGGCCTTCCTTGCACAGGTCAATGTTATCTGTGCGCTTGAAACCGGAGTCTTTCATGCAATAAAACTGCGTGAGTACCTCGTCAATAGGCGTCGTGTCTCCCGTCCCTGTAAGGTTGGTATAGCCGCATGCGGTCATGGCGTGCTTGACACCCTCTTGCGAGACCCCGCTTTTTTTCCAATTGGTAAATTCCGGCGGCGGCGGTTGAAAGCCTCTACCCGTGCAGCCGATCAATAATAACGCGCAAAAACTCAACAGCAGATTCCTGGTAACCATGTCGTCTTCCCTGATGGTATGACTCGCAAAGCATATGATACGCCGTCGTCTGACTCTTTCTAGAAAGGCCTGCACACGCCCTGGTCGTTATTCACTGTTTATCGCCGCCGGAATGCAGTCGTTTGTCCTCGTAATTATTTGAGGGCAGCGACATCTGCAGGGCTCACAGCCACTTTTATCAGGCGCTACGTTCCAAACGGCATTCGCGTAGATGACTGTAAAGATTGCGCGACGCAGGCCGATATCGCTTTTGCGGCGACTCGCGTCCAGCAGGTTTGCTCCGGGTGCGTTATCTCACTTATTTCAGGTAGTGATCTGCAAAATGAAAATAAAAAACAAGCTCGTCCTGGCTTTTGTACTCGTCGCATTCATCCCCGTAAGTCTGGTGGCCGTGATCTCTGTACTCAATACCCGGTCCGAAGCGGTCAGCCAGTTCATGGATGGCAGCACCCGAGAAATACGCCAGATCGACGGTAATATCCGGCAGTTTTTTGATGGTACGCAGCAAAACGTCGATCAAATGGCTACAGACCCTTTCTACACATCGGTCGCCAGCCTAAAGCACTACGAGGCTGCTGATGCAGCCAGTCAGCCGCTGCCTGCGGCAGCCCGGCAAGTCATCGATGCGTTTGCCCGGTATGGCGCGACGCATCCGGCTGCGGCAATCCTGTCCATTGGCCTGGAAGACGGCAGTTACGCGAAATGGCCGGATGACCCTCAGTTGTCGAAATACGACCCGCGTACGCGCCCGTGGTACAAGGCCGCCATGGCCAGCCCCGGTAAAGCGGTAAGGACCGCGGCGTATTACTACGAAAAGGATGCGGTAGCGCTGGTTGGTAGCGCCAGGGCCATGCTCGATGAAGCAGGCAAGGCCAAGGGCGTGTTTGTGGTAAGCGTATCGCTGACCAACCTCACCGAACTGGTCAAAAGCATCAAGCTCGGCGAAAGCGGCTATGTGATGCTCATCGAAGACGGCACTGTACTGGTCGATCCGCGTGATGCCGGGCACAGCTTCAAGCAGCTCAAGGATCTGGGTGAGCCTTACGCCAAACTGGCCGCCACTGCGCAAGGTTCAACCGAAGTGGAAATCAACGGCGTCCGGTACATGGCAAACGTGTGGACATCGCCGGGTCTGGGCTGGCGTTACGTGGGGTTGATTGAGTACAGCGAAGTCATGGCCGAGGCCACACGCATGACCTACGTGACGGTTGCGATCGTGGTGGTGCTGGTGCTGCTTTTTGCACTGCTGGCGGCGGCTTTCGCCAAGGTTATCGTCAAGCCCATCGGCCAGGTCAGCACCGGGCTTCAGTCAATTGCTGAAGGTGAGGGCGACCTGCGCCGTGATCTTGATGTGCAGGGCAAAGACGAAACCGCCGAGCTGGCAGGCTGGTTCAACAAGTTTCTCGCCGCAATACGCCAGTTGATCCAGAGCATCGGCGCGGCATCGACCAACCTGCAGGATGCTTCGCGTGTGAACAGCGAAGTGGCCACTAACATGAACCAGGCGGCTGGACGCCAGCGTGAGGCGGTGGAGTTGGTGTCCACGGCGTTCAATGAAATGGTCGCCACTGCTAATGAAGTGGCGCGCTCGTGCAGCGCTGCGGCCAATTCCGCCGAGAGTGGTCATCATCGTGTCGCCGAAGGTAAAGAGCAGATTGAGTTGACCACCGACAACGTCAATCGCCTGGGGCGTCGCCTGACCGAATCTTCACAGTCCATGGTGGAGCTGGAGGAGGGTAGTCGCAGTATCAACCAGATTCTGGGCACCATCCGCGCCATCGCGGAGCAGACCAACTTGCTGGCACTGAACGCGGCAATCGAAGCGGCACGGGCCGGTGACCAGGGGCGAGGGTTTGCGGTGGTCGCAGATGAAGTTCGAGCGCTGGCCAAGCGTACCTCGGATTCCACTGGGGAAATCGATCAGTTGCTCAGCGCGCTCGGTAGCAAGACTCAAGAAGTGTCGCAGAAGATGGAAAGTTGCCTGGAGCTGTCACGCGCCAGCGTTTCCTCCATTGGAAACGCACGTGAAAGCTTTGAAGGCATCCAGCTGTCGGTGAATGAGATCCGGGATCAGAACCTGCAGATATCCGCCGCCGCCGAAGAGCAACATAGTGTGGCCGAAGACATCAACAAGCATATCCAGCAGATCTACGACGAGGCGCAACTGGTCGAGAGCCTCGCCAGTTCTGCGCAGGAAGACTCGGGTCGGCTTTCGCATCTGTCCAATGAGCTGAACGGGCTGGTAGGGCGCTTCAAGTCGTAAGTACGTGAGGGCCGGGAGGCACTGACTAGCGTGCAGCTCTAGATTCGCAGTTGCGCCGGAAGTCGTTTAACCAATGCCAGTCAGTTATCACTGACTGGCATTTTTTTGGATAGAAATCTGCGAAGTAAGAGCCGTTGTTTTCAATAAACGACGTTCCAATCAGTGCCCGAACGTAGCCCGTGCGGCTGACACGCCTGACCACGGGGAAATCAGTCCACCCGCATGCCCTAAGACTATCTGACTGATTCAACTAAGTTTTTAGCGAAACCTGCGCTGAAAATAACCTGTTACGTACCGTTAATTAACCGTTAACCAACTTATCTTGGGCATTAAGTCATGGGCAGTATCCATATAGCCCGGTGCAACAGAAAATCCGACCGGGTCTGCACGGAGAGTAAAGACAAAGCGAGGCTATCCATGGCCTCAAAACAATAACAAAAGAATAAATGGCGAGGTACTTACGATGACGATGCATGACATTTGGGAATCAATTGTCGCGTTCTATGAACCGACTCTGGAAATAATGAGCTTGTGGGCCTGGGGCCTTCCTCTGTTCGTCTCAGTGCTTGCGGTGATGTTCATCATCTCGCAAAAGTGGCAGAGCCCCCTGACCCTCCGCTCTCTGGCCAATGCAGCCTTTCCCAAGGAGCAATACGACAACCCCTCATCTCGCGTGGATATGTGGAACGGTATCATCCTGTTGATGCTCGGTTTTCCCCTGGTAGGCGTCTTCGCCGTCAATGGGATCGCTATTGCTGACAATGTCGGCGCTTATATCACCGCTGAGTTCGGCGTCCGAGCCCCGTTGATGACGTCAACCTGGCTGATCATCTCCGTTCAGTTTCTGACCTATTTCCTCAGTGTCGACTTCGTCGGGTACTGGATACATCGCTGGTGCCATACCAACGCACTGATGTGGCATCTTCACAAACCTCACCATACCGCCGAGACACTGACGCCCTGGACGTTATTTCGCCAGCACCCCATCGAGTTCTTTGGCCTCAATATCATCCCGGCGGTGGTCGGCGGGGCCTTCACCGGTCTGGTGCTTTATGCGACGGGCAGCCAAATCCACCCAGGCATGGTGGTTGCCGTTACCACAATGGCCTACATCTGCTTCTTTGTTATCGATGTGTTTTCTCACGTCCATCTGCCGATCTCCTACGGATGGATGAACCGGATCGTTTTGGCGCCTGTCATGCACAACCTCCACCACAGCATGGAACCCCATCACTGGGACAAGAACAATGCAGTCGTACTGACACTCTGGGACTGGATGTTCGGAACACTCTACTTACCCAAGAAGGGCGAAAGCTGGCGTTGGGGGTGTAACGACGAAGAGTACGGTGCCAACAATCCGCACAATACCCTGAAGGGCTTCTATATCGATCCTTTCAAAACCCTCTGGCGTCACGTGAAGGACGGACAAAGCCCGAATCCGTGATGGTTTCGGAGCACTCGGGAAGCACCCAGGGTTTAAGCACACCAGGCAATCGCAGGCTCAATTGCGTTAAGGGAATCATCATGGCATTGAAAGACACGCTTCATTGGCGCTATGCAACTAAAAGCTACAACGACGACAAGGTCGCGCAAGAAAAAATTGATTCGATCCTGGAGGCCATACGCCTGGCCCCCAGCAGTTCGGGCCTGCAGCCTTTCAAGGTGTTAATCATCACTAACCCTGAGTTGAAGGCGCAATTGCAGCCGATTTGCGCCAATCAACAGCAAATCTCCACATCGTCACACTTGTTGATTTTTGCAGCCTGGGATGAGTACACACCTGAGCGGATCAATGCATTTTTTGAATACAGCAACGGGATACGTAACTTGCCTGCCAGTGTCACCGATGATTACCGGTTATCGCTGCTCGATTCTTTTGGCAGCATGAGCAAGGAGCAGCAGTATGTTCATGCGTCCAAACAGTGCTACATCGGCTTGGGATTCGCGTTGGTAGCGGCAGCCGAACTGGGCGTGGATGCAACACCCATGGAAGGGTTCGACAACCAGGCAGTGAACGCGCTGCTGAAGCTTCCCGAGCAGGGGTTGAACAGTTCCGTTCTCTTGGCCCTGGGCTACCGGGATACTGAAAGCGATTGGCTGGTAAAGCTCGAAAAGGTCCGGCGCGACAAGGCGCATATGTTCGTCGAGATTGCGTAGGGTCTACTCCGGATAATTTCAAACAACACAGGGTGTAATCAGCAGGGCAGATAAAATGTGCCTGCATGCCGGTTCAGGCGCCGTTGCCGAGACCCCATGCAGGCCATGCACGTTGCGCAAGGCATTCCCACACTCAGCTTCTATTGAACGGCCTCGTCTGCCTTGCCGGGGCTTGGTATGGCCTTGTCACTGGCAGGCGACGCCCGTCTCGTACGCCACATCTGACCGACGTCCAGCGGGCGTGCGATCAGCAGCTCTGCCGATACACTCGACGGACCAAATGTGCGCACTTCATACATCGCTTCGAAGGCGTCGCTATTGCCTAGCACGGTCTTCAAGCGACTCAGCTCGGCACTGTCCGATGCAATTTTCGCGGCCTCAATCAGTGCCGGATCCATAATGCCGGCAACGACGACGATGTGATTGCCTGCGGGTCCCGGAAAGCGAGCAAGGTACGCATAATCACGACGCATGATTCTGTCAGTGGAGGGTTCGGCCCAATCAGATTGAAATTTATCCCCGGTCGCTAGATCCACAAGGGTATCGCCGCTGGCCGACAGCGAAAATCCGGAGAGATCAAAAAACGGCTCCTGCAGATCACCGAGCGTGTCGAGTAAACCCACATAGACAATATCGTGATCACTCAGCATCTCATTGGTGAAACGTGAGGTTGTCACATGCTTGATCAGGCTCGAATTTCCCGACCTGATTGCGACCATGACGGGCATCACCGAAACCAGCGCTGATGCGAGCCCACTCGGCAAGTGATAGGCATTCATGTCGACATACTTTTGGCCGGGCACAGGCATCCGCTGTTTGTACTTATTGAGGTCCTCGCTGGAAGCGATGGTGGAATCAGCGACCATACGCAGAATGGAACCGTCAGTGCCTTGTTAACCGAATACATAAAAATCACCGGAAACGATGAGTAGCGGTGCCAGATTCTTCGCGATACCACTCCAGAGCGTGCTGTCGATCCGCGAATCACTGGGTGATTTGCCTACCAACCAGAGCCAGCACAGCGCGTTGAGCGTGAGGAAAAGCGCCGCGACGGCTAAATACCGCCAATCAAGGAAACGTCGGCGCACAGGGTCGGCGTAGTTGTCTTGCTCTTCGGGCACAACGACGACCAGACGATATTCACCACGTGGAAGGATAAGCCGCTCGCCACGCTCATCGACGGGCGCCGCATCGAGTTTTTTTCGCAACCGATGAATATGCACGCGAACCGTTGCATCAGCCGCGAGATCCACGCTGGCGGATCGACCAAACACGACGAGTGCAATCTCGATTTCTTTGGTTGCGGTCGCCGTCAGCGATCGTTCGAGGAGAAACTCGAAAAGACGAATGATCTGTTGCGATTTACCGAGCGCACCACTCTTCAAGAGTCTGTGCGCGTGCGCTGTGAGCCGATCTACCTGGTCAACTTCCTGCGACTTGTCCATTTCACACCCTGACTGCGCTCGTCGCCATTGAGGATAAGGCGATGAGCTCGACCTAAGCATAGGCGGCAGGTCGTCCGCATCCGTATCCCAAATTGGCACTTAGCCAAGCGCACAACCATTGGCGTTGCGAAAAAGAGGTCGGCGCACACTGGGTCAGCGGGTTTCCCGGCTTGCGCTTACCGCCGCGCAATATCCGAAAAGTAGAACTTGTCCAGCGTATGCCGCGACTCGGTGTACTCGAACTGCCGCCCGTCCTGCAAAAACGTCTGGTTACTCACCACGATCACATGGCTTTGCCCGTCAAGGTCCAGGTGCGCCTGGTCGTCCTTGCTGCGCGGCAGGGCTTCGATGGTGCGTTGGGCATAGCTGATCTGCAGCTGCAGCGTCTGCTCGATAAACGCGTAGATCGACTGCTCGGCAATCGAGCGGTCCAGGCCGGGGATCAGGTCGGCGACGAAGTGGTTGATGTCCAGGATCACCCGTTTGCCGCCAATGCGCCGTACCCGCTTGATCCGGGTGATCAGTGTGCCGGGTTCAGCCTCGATGTGCTGTTGCAATGAGCCTTCCAGCGGCACTTGGGTGAACTCGACCACTTCGGTGCGTATGTCATCGCCCAGGTCGGCGTGGGTTTCATGGAAGCTCACGATGCCGCCCAGTTGAAACTCGATCGGGTTCGGCGACAACACAAAGGTGCCTTTGCCGTGGATCTTCTGCGCGAAACCGCGCTCCTGCAACTGCTCGATCGCTCGACGCACCGTGCCTCGGCTGGCCTGGTAGCTGTCCATCAGTTCGGTTTCGGAGGGAAGGCGCGTGCCGCGCTGCAGGCGTTCGGTGGTGATGCTGGCAAGCAGATCGGTATAGATCTGGTTGTATTTGCTCATGGGATGGCTCGATGCCCGGCTCTATGAAGGTGAACGGCGCTTTCAAGGCAGGAACCTTAGTGGCACCTGTGGGGTTTGTCCATTCGCCACTGGCGCAGGGGGTGGAAATGTCTGACGGACCATTTGCAAAAGTTAAACAAAATTGTAACTCGTATAGACGAGTTGTTGATTTCACTCGTACAGACGAGTAATTTGCCCTCTCGGCGTGCTGCCAATGACTGCCACCCATAAAAACAATCACAGTGGAAAACGAGCATGAGCCACGACTATTCGATGATTGCCCGCGAGATTCTCGAGAACCTCGGGGGGCGCGACAACCTTGAGCAAGCTGCCCACTGCGTGACGCGCCTGCGCCTGGCGCTCAAGGACCCCAGCCTGGTCAACAGCAGTGCGTTGAACCAGGTCGACCTGGTCAAGGGATCGTTCTTCACCGGCGGTTTGTTCCAGGTGGTGATCGGCCCCGGCGAAGTGGAAAAGGTCTACGCCGCCTTGCGCGACGTCACGGGGCTGGCGGCATCGACCATCGCCGATGTGAAGCGCAAGGGCGCCGACAAGACCAACCCGATGCAGCGCCTGGTGCGGGTGTTCTCCGATGTGTTCATGCCGATCCTGCCGGCGCTGATCATTGCCGGCCTGCTCATGGGCATCAACAACCTGATGGGCGCCAAGGGCATGTTCATCGAGGGCCAGACGCTGCTGGAGGCGTATCCGAACCTGGATGGCCTGTGGAGCCTGATCAACCTGATGGCCAACACCTCGTTTGTGTTCCTGCCGGCACTGGTGGGTTGGTCGGCGGCCAAGCGTTTTGGCGGCAGTGAAATCCTCGGCATCGTGCTGGGCCTGATGCTGGTTCACCCGGACCTGCTCAACGCCTGGAACTACGGCAAGGCAGTCGCCGGCCTCGACGGCCAGAGCCTGCCGTACTTCGATATTCTTGGCTGGTTCCAGATCGAGAAAGTGGGCTACCAGGGGCAGATCCTGCCAATTCTGATGGCGGCCTACGTCATGAGCGTGATCGAAAAATGGCTGCGGGCACGGGTGCCCAACGCCATCCAGCTGCTCGTGGTGCCTATCACCACCATCGTTGTGACCGGCGTGCTGGCCTTGGCCATTATTGGCCCGGTCACCCGGCACCTGGGCATCCTGATTACCGAGGGTGTGGTGACATTGTTCGACCTGGCACCGATGGTCGGCGGCGCGATTTTCGGCCTGCTCTATGCCCCACTGGTCATCACCGGCATGCACCACATGTTCCTCGCCGTGGACCTGCAGTTGATCTCGACCCAGGGCGGCACCTTTATCTGGCCGATGATCGTCATGTCCAACCTGGCCCAGGGCAGCGCCGCACTGGCTGTGTTCTACATGAGCCGCAATGCGCGGGACAAGAGCATGGCGTCGACGTCGGCGATTTCCGCCTACTTCGGTATCACTGAGCCGGCGATGTTCGGCGTGAACCTGCGTTTCAAGTTTCCATTCTATGCCGCGCTGCTGGGCTCGGCGCTGGGCAGCATTTTCCTGTCGCTGAACAAGGTGCAGGCGTCGGCCATCGGCGTCGGTGGCCTGCCTGGATTTATCTCGATCGTGCCGAGCGCCATTGCGATGTTTGTGATCGGCATGGCGGTGGCGATTGTCGTGCCCTTTGTTGTGACCTGTGTGTTGAGCATGAAGATTGTTCGGCCTGGTTATCGGGTCGCCTGATCAACCGCCATCGGGGGCAAGCCCCCTCCCACATTTGAAATACATTCCACTGTGGGAGGGGGCTTGCCCCCGATGAGGCCCGCACGGCCAGCACCCAATTCTACTGAAGGAACCCACCATGCAAACCTGGCAACACTCGGTGATCTACCAGATCTACCCCAAAAGCTTCCACAGCCACGCGGGTAACGCCACCGGTGACCTGCTGGGCATCGTCGACAAGCTCGACTACCTGCAATGGCTGGGCATCGATTGCCTGTGGGTCACCCCGTTCCTGCGCTCACCGCAGCGCGACAACGGCTACGACATCAGCGACTACTACGCCATCGATCCCAGCTACGGGACCATGGCCGATTGCGACCTGTTGATCAGCGAAGCGGCCAAGCGCGGTATCAGGTTGATGCTCGATATCGTGGTCAACCACACCTCCGTCGAGCATGAGTGGTTTCGGCAGGCGCGCAGCAGCCTCGACAATCCCTACCGCGACTTCTACATCTGGCGCGACCAGCCCAACAGCTGGGAATCCAAGTTCGGCGGCTCGGCCTGGGAATACGAGGCGCAAACCGGCCAGTACTACCTGCACCTGTTCGACCACACCCAGGCCGACCTCAACTGGGACAACCCCAAGGTGCGCGCCGAAGTCTTCAAGATGATGCGCTTCTGGCGTGACAAGGGCGTGGGCGGCTTTCGCCTGGATGTGATCAACCTGATCTCCAAGCCCGCGGATTTCCCCGACGACCACACCGATGGCCGGCGCTTCTACACCGACGGCCCCAACGTGCATGACTACCTGCAGCAAATGCACCGCGAAGTCTTTGAGGGCCATGACCTGATCAATGTCGGCGAAATGTCCTCCACCAGCCTGGAGCACTGCATTCGCTACTCCAATCCGGCGTCGAAAGAACTGTCGATGACCTTCAACTTTCATCACCTGAAAGTCGATTACCCGAACCTGCAGAAGTGGGTGGAGGCCGAGTTCGATTTCCTGCAACTCAAGCAGATCTTCTCCGACTGGCAGTCGGGCATGCAGGCCGGTGGCGGCTGGAACGCGCTGTTCTGGTGTAACCACGACCAGCCCCGGGTGGTCTCGCGGTTTGGCGATGACGGCGAGCATCGCGTGGTGTCGGCCAAGATGCTCGCCACCGCACTGCACTTGCTCCAGGGCACGCCTTATGTCTACCAGGGTGAGGAACTGGGCATGACCAATCCGGGCTTCGACAGGATCGACCAATACCGTGATGTGGAGACCCTGAATATCTTTCGCCTCAAGCGCAATGCCGGTGAATCCGAGGCGTCGAGCATGGCCGCGATCATGCAGAAGTCTCGCGACAACGGTCGCACGCCGATGCAGTGGAACAGTCAGCCCGGCGCCGGTTTCAGCAGCGGCGAGCCGTGGATCGGCATCCCGGCCAATGCGGCGCAGATCAACGTCGAGCGCCAACGGGATGATCCTGACTCGGTGCTGCATCACTACCGCGCGCTGATCGCCTTGCGTCGCCGTGAACCCCTGATCCAGGAAGGCATTTACCGCGAACTGCTGCAAGGCCATCCCCAGGTCTGGGCGTATCTGCGCGAAGGCCGGGGCGAACGCTTGCTGGTGGTCAACAACTTCTACGGCACGCCATGTGAAATCCAGTTGCCCGATCAGCTCGTCAACGCAGCGAGCGAGCAACGCTTGCTGATCAGCAATTACCCCGACTGCCCGGTGCGTACCGGCGCGGTGGCGCTGCGCCCGTACGAATCGTTTGTGCTGCACCTGACTGGTTGAAATGCCGCCTGTAGGAGCGAGCTTGCTCGCGAAGATCGTCAACGATAACGCGCCCTTCCAGGTGCAGCGCGGAGCCTGGAAGTGCTTCGCAAGCAAGCCCGCTCCTACAGGCGATCGCGTCACGCAAGACAGTAAGAAAAACAATAAAAATATCGGAGTGCTTTATGAAAACAACAATAAAGCTGGGCCTCGTTGCATCCTGCCTGAGCCTGCCCTTTGGTGCTCAAGCCCTGGAGTTTGGCGGTTACCTGCGCAGCGGCGCCGGCACCTCTACCGGCAGCGGCAAGCAGCAGTGCTTCCAATTGCCGGGCGCGCAAACCAAATACCGCCTGGGCAACGAATGCGAGCAGTACGGCGAACTTGAGTTGCGCCAGGACCTGCTGACCTTCGACGATGGCTCGGTGCTCAGCGTCGATGCCATGGCGTCGCTCTATAACAAGTACGACCGCGCCCTCAAATTCCAGGGCGAGGACAACGGCTCTGCGCGTATGCCGCAGATGTATGCGCAATGGTCCAACCTGCCCAGCCTCAATGGCGGTTCGCTGTGGGCCGGGCGGCGTTACTACAAGCGTAACGACATCCATATCTCCGACTTCTACTACTGGAACCAGAGCGCCACCGGTGGCGGGATCGAGGATGTGTTGATCGGCGGCTTGAAATACAGCTACGCGCTGTCACGCAAAGACAACCTCTACCAGAAGGAATACGCCACCCGGCATGACTTCAACGTGGCCGGCTTCAACACCAACCCTGGCGGCGAACTGGAGCTTGGCTTGAGCTACATCCAAAAGGCTGGCGGGCGTGACACCAACAGCGGCTGGGCGTTGACCGCGCAGCATGTGCAAAGCGCGTTCCTGGGCGGCAAGAACAAATTCGCGTTGCAGTATGGCGAAGGTCCTGGCACCGGCCTGGGCTACACCGGCAATACGCGGTTGGACAACAGCAGCAAAAGCTACCGTGCCGTGGAGTTTTTCGACTGGCAACTGACCCCGCGTTTTGGCGGGCAGGTGCAGGCGGTGTACCAGAAGGATGTGCGGCCCGGGCGTCAGGACCTGAACTGGCTGTCGCTCGGCGTGCGCCCGGCGTATGCCATCAGCGAGCAATTCAAACTGGTCACCGAGCTGGGGCACGATCAGGTCGAGGCCACGGGCGGTACGCGCAAGCTGAGCAAATTCACCTTCGCGCCGACCTGGTCGCCCAAGGGCCCGGAATTCTGGGCACGGCCGGAAGTGCGCTTGTACTACACCTATGCCACTTGGAACCAGGCGGCCAAGCGCGCGGCGAATGAGCTGGCGGCAGGTTCGGCGTTGTCCGACACCGGTGCCTACGGCACGGCGCGGCATGGGTCGAACATGGGGGTGCAAGTTGAATACTGGTGGAAATGACCCGCGACTTTAATGTGGAAGCAGGCTTGCCCGTGATGCGGTGTCACCGTCAACGCATGCATTGACTGGTCCGCCGTCATCGGGGGCAAGCCCCCTCCCACATTTGATCTGCGCAATCCCAGGATTCGTATCCACTCAATGAATGTTAAAGACAACACTACAGGTGAAGCCATGAACCCCTCTCAACCCGTAGAACTGCTGGCACCCCTGTCCGGAATGCTGCTGGCGCTGGATCAGGTGCCGGACCCGGTATTTTCCAGCCGCATGATCGGTGATGGTGTGTGCATCGATCCCACCTCGCAGACCCTCTGTGCACCGCTCGCCGGAGTGATCAGCAATATCCAGGACAGCGGCCATGCGGTCAGCGTCACCGACGACAACGGCGTACAGGTGCTGATGCATATCGGCTTGGACACCGTGAGCCTGGCAGGCAAGGGCTTTACCCGCCTGGTCGAAGAGGGCCAGCGGGTGACGGCCGGCCAGCCGTTGATCGAGTTCGACGCCGACTATGTGGCGCTCAATGCGCGCAGTCTGTTGACCTTGATGCTGGTGGTCAGTGGCGAGCCGTTTGTGGTGCTGGCGGCGCAGGCCGACATGGTTGAAGAGGGCCGACCGGTGCTGCGACTGTCGCCCGGCGAGGCAGCGGCAGACGCGAATGAGCAGCAGGGCTCGGCGCTGTTCTCCAAACCGCTGACCTTGCTCAATGCCCACGGCTTGCACGCTCGCCCTGCGGCGGTGCTGGCCCAGGCGGCCAAAGGCTTCAGTTCGAGCCTCTACCTGCACAAGCAGACCCAGAGCGCCAACGCCAAGTCGTTGGTGGCGATCATGGCGCTGCAAACCGTGCAGGGCGACACCTTGCAGGTGAGCGCGGCGGGGGAGGACGCGCAGGCCGCGATCCGGGCGTTGACGGCGTTGTTGGCCGAGGGGTGTGGCGAAACGGTGGTGGCTACGACCGAGCCGGTCGAGCCTGTCGCGCCGGTGTCGTCGGCCACGCTGCTGCGCGGCGTATGTGCATCACCGGGCTCGGCGTTCGGCCAGGTGGTCCAAGTGGCTGAACCTGAGTTGGTAGTCAATGAAGTCGGCGCAGGCGAAGCCACCGAGCGCGATGCATTGACGCGTGGCCTGCTGGCGGCCAATGAGGCGTTGCAACGCTTGCAGGCCGGCGCCGCCGGCAGTGCCCAGGCGGATATCTTCCGCGCCCATCAGGAGCTGCTTGAAGACCCGACGCTGCTTGAGCAGGCCCACCTGTTGCTGGCCAAGGGCAAGAGCGCAGCATTCGCCTGGAACAGCGCCACCGCCGCCACGGCTAAATTGTTCCAGGGCCTGGGCAATACGTTGCTCGCCGAGCGAGCGGCAGACCTGTCCGACGTCGGCCGGCGCGTGCTTAAACTGATCCTGGGTGTCGAGGATCGTGCCTGGGCGCTGCCGGAGCAGGCGATCCTGATCGCCGAGCAACTGACCCCCTCGCAAACGGCGAATCTCGATACCCGCAAGGTGATGGGATTTGTCACGGTGGGCGGCGGGGCTACCAGTCACGTCGCAATCCTCGCCCGTGCGCTGGGCATACCCGCCCTCTGCGGTGCGCCTGCTGACATATTGACGTTGGCCGAGGGTACGCACGTGCTGCTTGACGCCGACAAGGGCGAACTGCACCTGGCGCCGGATCAGGTCGACATTGACCACTTGCAGGCGGCCCGTGCGCGGCAGGGGTTGCGACGTCAGCGCGAAGTGGCCGAGGCCGCCCAGGCTGCCGTCACCCGCGACGGCCGTCACGTCGACGTCACGGCCAACGTCGCCTCGTTGCAGGAAGTGGAGCAGTCCCTGGCCCTGGGCGGCGAGGGCGTCGGTCTGCTGCGTTCGGAATTCCTCTACCTGGACCGCAACCGCGCGCCCAGCCCCGCCGAGCAGGCCGGCACCTATCGTGCGATTGCCCGTGCCCTGGGCACCGAGCGCAATCTGGTGGTGCGCACCCTGGATGTCGGCGGCGACAAACCGCTGGCCTATGTACCGATGGAAGCCGAAACCAACCCGTTCCTGGGCTTGCGCGGCATTCGCCTGTGCCTGGAGCGGCCGGAACTGTTGCGCGAACAGTTTCGCGCAATCCTTGCCTGCGCCGGGCTGGCGCGGCTGCACATCATGTTGCCGATGGTCAGCCTGCTCTCGGAACTGCACCTGGCGCGCAAGGTGCTCGAGGAGGAAGCGCGGGCACTCGGGCTCAGCGAGTTGCCAAAGCTGGGCATCATGATTGAAGTGCCGTCCGCCGCGTTGATGGCGGATGTGTTCGCGCCCCATGTGGATTTCTTTTCCATCGGTACCAATGACCTGACCCAATACACCCTGGCCATGGACCGCGACCACCCCCGCCTGGCGAGCCAGGCCGACAGTTTTCACCCGGCGGTGCTGCGCCTGATCGCGGCCACGGTCAAGGCCGCCCATGCCCATGGCAAGTGGGTGGGCGTCTGCGGTGCACTGGCCTCCGAAACCCTGGCGGTGCCGGTGCTGATCGGGCTGGGTGTGGATGAACTGTCGGTCAGCGTGCCGTTGATCCCGAGCATCAAGGCCACCGTGCGTGAACTGGACCTGGCCGACTGCCAGATCATCGCCCGTCAGGTGCTGGGCCTGGAAGAAGCCGGCCAGGTGCGTGAGGCCTTGCGCCTGTACCACGCCGCCACCGTTGAAACCTCATCTGTCGTGGAGCATTGAGCATGTTCGAGAAATTGCAGCAGGCGTTCTGGAAAGCCCTGACGCCGGATCTGATTGCGGAAACGGTCGCGGCGCCGGCGGGGGAGAACCTGTTACCGGTCGATGTGTTGAGTGCATTGGGCGGCGAGGCCAACCTCACGTCGCAACAACGCGTGGCGTTGACGCGGGTGCGGGTGCAGTTGAAAGAGGCGGGGCGGTTGGATGAGGCTGCGCTGAAGGCAGCGGGCGTACCGGGCGTCATGGTGTTGACGGGAGGCGTCGTCCATCTGCTCACCGGCCTCCAAGCCAAGTAGAGATCAAAATGTGGGAGGGGGCTTGCCCCCGATAGCAGAGTGTCAGTCACTACATAAGGTGACTGATCCACCGCCATCGGGGGCAAGCCCCCTCCCACATTGCTCTATGGTGTCTGGAGCATCGGGTTTATAACTGCGGGGTCTCTTCCGGCGGCTTGGTCTTGTCCACACCCGGCACATGCAGGTTGCCTTCCACCACCTGGTTACCTTCCAGCTGCGGCTGGGTCACCCAGGTCAGAATGTCGTAGTAGCGCCGGATGTTCGCCACAAAATGCACCGGCTCGCCGCCCCGGGCATAACCGTAGCGCGTCTTGCTGTACCACTGCTTCTGCGACAGGCGCGGCAGCATTTTCTTCACATCCAGCCATTTATTCGGGTTCAGGCCTTCCTTCTTGGCCAGAAGGCGCGCGTCATCCAGGTGCCCGGTGCCGACGTTGTAGGCGGCGAGGGCAAACCAGGTGCGGTCGGGCTCGGCGATCTTGTCGTCCAGCTCGTCCTTGATCTTGGCCAGGTACTTGGCGCCGCCCATGATGCTTTGTTTGGCGTCCAGGCGATTGGACACGCCCATCGCCTGGGCGGTGTTCTGGGTCAGCATCATCAGGCCGCGCACGCCGGTCTTGGACGTCACCGCCGGCTGCCACAGCGATTCCTGATAGCCGATGGCCGCCAACAGTCGCCAGTCGACCTTTTCTTCCTTGGCGTAGGCGCGAAAGTGCTTTTCGTACTTGGGCAGGCGCTGTTGCAAATGCTGGGCGAAGGTATAAGCGCCGACATAACCCAGTACATCGACGTGCCCGTAATAGCGATCTTTCAGACGCTGGAGGGTGCCGTTCTTCTCGACCTTGTCCAGGTAACTGTTGATCTCGTTGAGCAGGCTGTTGTCAACGCCGGCGGCCACGGCCCAGCTCTGGTTGCTGGCATTGCCGAGGTCGAATGCGACCCGCACGTTGGGGAAGTACACCTGGTTCATGGCGACTTCATTGGAGTCCACCAGGGTCAGGTCGATTTGTCCTTCGTCCACCATGCGTAGCAAGTCGACTACTTCAACGGCGTCGGACTCTTCGTATTCGATGGCAGGATTCTGCTTTTTAAGCGCCGCCAACTGCTCGGCGTGGGTGCTGCCCTTGAGCACCATGATCTTCTTGCCGACCAGGTCCGCCGCATTGGTCGGCCGTGACTGACCGTTGCGGTAGATGATCTGCGGCGTCACTTCGAGGTACGGGTGGGAAAAACGCACCTGCTGCTGGCGCTGTTCGCTGCTGACCAGGCCGGCAGCGGCGAGCACCGGGCCGTTGGGCTTGCCCAACTGGCCGAACAGGTCATCGAGGTTATCGGCGGTTTCGATTTCCAGCTTGACGCCCAGGTCATCGGCAAAGCGCTTGACCAGTTCGTATTCGAAACCGGTTTCACCGTTGCGATCCTGGAAATACGTGGCAGGACTGTTCCGGGTAACCACCCGCAATACGCCATCCTCCTTGATTCGCTCGAGCGTGCTGGGTTTATCAACACAGGCGCTGAGCATCAGGAAGAGTCCGGTTGCGATGAGCCATTTGGCGCATCGCGGGCGCAAAGCAGTTGGGGAGAACATCTGCGCAGTATACGCAAACGGCCCACGGCGCCATATCTCGACAGCGGCACACTTGTCTGCTAGTCGCTGCAAAACTGTGCTGTATCCCGCAGAAACGCGGCCTGGCGCGTGATTGTGACGGTTAAAATATCTGCGCCCGAGGCCATGGATTATCCCCCGGCGCCGCGCAAACCGTGCCAACTGACGTTCGGCAGCGGCCAGCGGTAGCGTTTCGGGTGCCGTGGGCGAAGGTTTACGCTAGAATGCACGGCCTCAAAGCACACCCCCTTCCCGAGGCTGTCCCGAAGATGTTGATCCTGCGCGGCGCTCCTGCCCTTTCTGCCTTTCGCCACAGCAAACTCCTTGAGCAACTGAGCCAGAAGGTTCCAGCTGTTACAGGCCTGTATGCTGAATTTGCTCACTTCGCCGACGTAACCGGCGTCTTGACCGCCGACGAACAGCAAGTGCTCGCACGCCTTCTGAAGTACGGCCCAAGCGTTCCCGTTCAAGAGCCGACCGGTCGCCTGTTCCTGGTTCTGCCGCGGTTCGGCACCATCTCGCCGTGGTCGAGCAAGGCCAGCGACATCGCCCGCAACTGCGGCCTGGATAAAATCCAGCGCCTGGAGCGTGGTATCGCGTTCTACGTGGCCGGCCAGTTCAGCGACGCCGACGCCGAGCTGATCGCCAGCAGCCTGCACGACCGCATGACCCAGATCATCGTCAGCCAGCTGGAACAGGCTGCCGGCCTGTTCAGCCACGCCGAGCCCAAGCCGCTCACTGCGATTGACGTGCTTGGCGGTGGCCGCGCCGCCCTCGAGAAGGCCAACACCGAACTGGGCCTGGCCCTGGCCGAAGACGAGATCGACTACCTGGTCAACGCCTTCAACGGCTTGAAGCGCAACCCCCACGACATCGAACTGATGATGTTCGCCCAGGCCAACTCCGAGCACTGCCGTCACAAGATCTTCAACGCCAGTTGGGACATCGACGGCCAGAGCCAGGAAAAAAGCCTGTTCGGCATGATCAAGAACACCTACGTGATGCACAGCGAAGGTGTTCTGTCGGCTTATAAGGACAACGCCTCGGTGATCGTCGGCTCCGTCGCCGGCCGCTTCTTCCCGGACCCGGAAACCCGCCAATACGGCGCGGTGCAGGAGCCGGTGCACATCCTGATGAAGGTTGAAACCCACAACCACCCGACCGCGATTGCCCCGTTCCCTGGCGCGGCCACCGGTTCGGGCGGCGAAATTCGCGATGAAGGCGCCACCGGCCGTGGCGCCAAGCCCAAGGCGGGCCTCACCGGTTTCACCGTATCGAACCTGCAGATCCCGGGCTTCGAACAGCCGTGGGAAGTGCCGTACGGCAAGCCTGAGCGCATCGTCACCGCGTTGGACATCATGATCGAAGGCCCGCTGGGCGGCGCCGCGTTCAACAACGAATTCGGGCGTCCGGCGCTGACCGGTTACTTCCGTACCTTCGAACAATCCATCACCACCCCCCGTGGCGATGAAGTGCGCGGCTACCACAAGCCGATCATGTTGGCCGGCGGCATGGGCAACATCCGTGAAGAACACGTCAAGAAGGGCGAGATTCTTGTCGGTTCCAAGCTGATCGTACTCGGCGGCCCGGCCATGCTGATCGGCCTGGGCGGCGGCGCAGCGTCCTCCATGGCCACTGGTACCAGCTCGGCGGACCTCGACTTCGCTTCCGTCCAGCGCGAAAACCCCGAGATGGAACGCCGCTGCCAGGAAGTCATCGACCGTTGCTGGCAGTTGGGCGACAAGAACCCGATCAGCTTCATCCACGACGTCGGTGCTGGCGGTTTGTCCAACGCCTTCCCGGAACTGGTCAACGATGGCGAGCGTGGTGGCCGTTTCGAACTGCGCAATATTCCAAACGACGAGCCGGGCATGGCCCCGCACGAAATCTGGAGCAATGAATCCCAGGAACGCTACGTGCTGGCCGTCGGCCCTGAAGATTTTGCGCGCTTCCAGGCCATCTGCGAACGTGAGCGCTGCCCGTTTGCCGTGGTCGGCGAAGCCACGGCCGAGCCGCAGCTTACTGTTACAGATAGCCACTTCGGCAACAGCCCGGTGGACATGCCGCTGGAAGTACTGCTGGGCAAAGCCCCGCGTATGCACCGCTCCGCCGTGCGTGAAGCCGAGCTGGGCGATGACTTCGACCCAAGCACGCTGGAACTGGCCGACAGTATCGAGCGCGTGCTGCACCACCCCGCCGTGGCGAGCAAAAGCTTTTTGATCACCATCGGCGACCGCACCATCACTGGTCTGGTTGCCCGTGACCAAATGGTTGGCCCGTGGCAGGTTCCGGTGGCTGACGTTGCCGTCACCGCCACCAGCTTCGACGTGTACACCGGTGAAGCCATGGCCATGGGCGAGCGCACGCCGCTGGCCCTGCTGGACGCTCCGGCGTCGGGCCGCATGGCCATTGGTGAAACCCTCACCAACATCGCGGCCTCGCGTATCGGCAAGCTGTCCGACATCAAACTGTCGGCCAACTGGATGTCCGCTGCCGGTCACCCGGGTGAAGATGCGCGCCTGTACGACACGGTTAAAGCCGTCGGCATGGAGCTGTGCCCTGAACTGGGTATTACCATTCCGGTGGGCAAGGACTCCATGTCCATGGCCACCCGCTGGAACGAAGACGGCACCGACAAGAGCGTCACCTCGCCACTGTCGTTGATCGTGACCGGTTTCGCGCCGGTCACCGACATCCGCCAGACCCTGACCCCGCAACTGCGCATGGACAAGGGCACCACCGATCTGATCCTGATCGACCTGGGCCGTGGCCAGAACCGCATGGGCGCCTCGATCCTGGCGCAGACTCACGGCAAGCTCGGCAAACACGCGCCGGATGTCGACGACGCCGAAGACCTCAAGGCCTTCTTCGCCGTGATCCAGGGCCTGAATGCCGACGGTCACCTGCTGGCTTACCACGACCGTTCCGACGGTGGCTTGCTGACCAGCGTCGTAGAAATGGCCTTCGCCGGTCACTGCGGCCTGAACATCGTGCTCGACAGCGTTGCCGAGGATGCCGCCGAGATCAACGGCATCCTGTTCAACGAAGAGTTGGGTGCGGTGATTCAAGTGCGCCAGGACGCTACCCCGGACGTGCTCGCACAGTTCAGCGCTGCCGGTCTTGCCGAGTGCGTGGCGGTGATTGGCCAGCCGATCAACAACGGCGAAGTCACTATCTCGTTCAACGGCGACACGGTCTTTACCGGTCAGCGCCGCTTGCTGCAGCGCCAGTGGGCCGAGACCAGCTACCAGGTCCAGCGCCTGCGCGACAACGTCGACTGCGCCGAGCAGGAGTTCGACGCGATCCTGGAAGAAGACAACCCGGGCCTGAGCACCATGCTCAGCTTCGACGTCAACCAGGACATCGCCGCGCCCTACATCAAGAAGGGTATTCGCCCACAGGTTGCCGTGCTGCGTGAGCAGGGCGTCAACGGCCAGGTGGAAATGGCGGCGGCGTTCGACCGTGCCGGGTTCAATGCGATCGACGTGCACATGAGCGACATCCTCGCCGGTCGCGTTGACCTCAATGAGTTCAAAGGTCTTGTAGCCTGCGGCGGTTTCTCCTACGGCGACGTGTTGGGTGCCGGTGAAGGCTGGGCCAAGTCAGCCCTGTTCAACAGCCGCGCCCGCGATGCGTTCCAGGGTTTCTTCGAGCGTAACGACAGCTTCACCCTGGGTGTGTGCAACGGTTGCCAGATGATGTCCAACCTCAGCGAACTGATCCCGGGCAGCGAGTTCTGGCCGCACTTTGTGCGTAACCGTTCCGAGCAGTTCGAAGCCCGTGTCGCCATGGTGCAGGTGCAGGAATCCAACTCGATCTTCCTGCAGGGCATGGCCGGTTCGCGTATGCCGATCGCCATCGCCCACGGTGAAGGCCATGCCGAGTTCGCCAGCGAAGAAGCCCTGCTCGAAGCCGACCTGTCCGGCACCGTGGCCCTGCGTTTCGTCGACAACCACGGCAAGGTCACCGAAAGCTACCCGGCCAACCCGAACGGCTCGCCGCGCGGCATCACCGGCCTCACCAGCCGCGACGGTCGCGTCACCATCATGATGCCGCACCCGGAGCGCGTATTCCGCGCCGTGCAAAACTCGTGGCGCCCGGAAGAGTGGAACGAAGACGGCGCCTGGATGCGCATGTTCCGCAACGCCCGTGTGTGGGTGAACTAAGGCCGTGTACAAGCTCGCCTTCTTCGTACCCGACAGCCACGTGGAGACGGTGAAAGCCGCCGTCTTCGCAGCCGGCGGCGGGCGCATCGGCGACTACGACAGCTGCGCCTGGCAAGTGCTGGGCCAGGGCCAATTCCGCGCGTTGGACGGCAGTCAGCCGTTCATCGGGCAAGTGGGCCAGGTTGAAGTGGTTGAGGAGTGGAAGGTTGAGCTGGTGATGGCGGATGCGTTGATCGTGGCGGTTGTGGCTGCGTTGAAACTGAGCCATCCGTATGAGACACCGGCGTATGAGGTGTGGCAGTTGGCGGATTTTTGATTCGCACGCTGCATAAACAAGAAACCCGCTGGGCCAGTTTGGTCAGCGGGTTTTTTGTTGCCTTTCAAGGCCTCATCGGGGGCAAGCCCCCTCCCACATTCAACTGCATTCCAACGATGAAACTCGGTCAACTGTGGGAGTGGGCTTGCCCCCGATGGCGTCTGCCCAGGCGCCTCAGACCTTTCCGACAAGCCTTTCAGGTTGTCTGTCGGAACTCGCACAACTAACCTTCTCGAGTCGCTGCCAATTCAGTGACCGGGACTGCAAGCCCGCCGAAATAATATTAGAAGCTCGGAAGCGCCGCTATAATCGTGGCGCTTTTCATGGTCATCGTTTTCTGGTGGCTGTGCGCGGGAGACCTTTGGGTCTGCCGAGGTGCTTCTGACTCGGTCTTGCAGGCCCGCGCACAGCTGCCACCCATCATCTGCAAGTGATGCTGGCAGCTCCTATTTTTCAGGAGGTTTACCATGATCAAAGACAGCCCAAACCCCCCATCTGATTCTCCGCCCACCGACCAAATCTTCACCGTCCTGACCCACCTGAACAGCGAAACCCTGCTCGCCAACGCCTCTCAAGACCTGGCATCCGTGCAGGCACTGGCGGGTAATCTGGCTTTTGATGTCGACGGCCCCCAGCGTGATGCAGTGCTGGGGATTCATCGTATGGTGGAAGGGATCCAGCTGATGATGGATCGGGTGCTGGATCTTCACGAAGTGTCAGCAGCCACCGCCAACTGATCGTTCCCACGCTCCGCGTGGGAATGCATCCTGTGAAGCTCTGCGTCACCCTTGCGCGGAGCGTCCGGGGCGGCATTCCCACGCGGAGCGTGGGAACGATCGATCAGGCGTTGATTGGGCGGGCAACCAACCGCTCCAGCGCCTCACCCAACCCGGTGGCCTTGTCACCCATCAGCAGATGCCAGACACCGCTTTCCAACTGGCTCATACCCTGGCAACCCAGTGCAGTGAGATCTGCTTCAGACAAGCCCGAATCATCCCTCAGTTCCACCCGCAGCCGGGTCATCGCTACCGCTTCCAGCTGGCGCACATTCCCCCGGCCACCCAGCGCATTCAGCCATTGCTCGGCTTCTTGCACATTCACTGCAACCGGCTTATCCACAGGCGCAACCGCTACAGGCGCTGCGGCAACAAACCCCGGCATCGCCAAGCGAATTTCATCAGCAATGCTATCGGCCATCGGCCCAACCACCACCTGCAAACTGCCCCCATTCCCCGGCCGCACAACCGCCATGGCGCCCAGCGCTTTCAACTGCGCATCCACCGCCTTGTTGCGATCCACCATGTCCAGCCGCAGCCGCGTGGTGCAAGCACCCACACTCAGCAGATTCTCAGCACCACCCAACGCCTGGATATAAGCCGTGGCACGCTGGTTATCACTCATCGCTTCGGCCTGCACCACCTGTATATCTTCCCTACCCGGCGTCTTCAGGTTGAAGCGGCGGATGCAGTAGCTGAACACCGTGTAGTAGATCACCGAGTAGGCCAGGCCTACCGGTACCACCAGCCAGCCGTTGGTGGACTTGCCCCAGCCCAGCACCATGTCGATAAAGCCACCGGAGAAGGTAAAGCCGAGGTGGATATTGAGTAGGTTGGTCACGGCCATCGACAGGCCGGTGAGCAGTGCATGCAGCAAGTAGAGGAACGGCGCCAGGAACATGAAGGCAAATTCAATCGGCTCGGTCACCCCGGTCAGGAACGAGGTCAGCGCCATCGACAGGAAAATCCCGCCCATCACTTTGCGGCGCTCCGGCAGCGCGTTGCGGTACATCGCCAGGCACGCGGCGGGCAGGCCGAACAGCATCACCGGGAACATGCCGGTCATGAACTGGCCGCCTTTGGGGTCGCCGGCGAAGTAGCGGGTCAGGTCGCCGGTCACTACCGCGCCGGTTGCCGGGTCGGTGAAGGTGCCGAACACGAACCACGCCATATTGTTGAGGATGTGGTGCAGGCCGGTGACGATCAGCAGGCGGTTGAACACGCCAAACACGAAGGCGCCCAGGCTGCCGCTCTCCATCAGCAACACGCCGAAGCTGTTGATGCCGTGCTGGATCGGCGGCCAGATCAAGCCGAAGATCACGCCCAGGCCCACCGCCGAAAAACCGGTGACAATCGGCACAAACCGTCGCCCACCAAAGAACGCCAGGTACTCCGGCAGCTTGATGTCCTTGAAGCGGTTATACAGCCCGCCCGCCATCAGGCCACTGGCGATACCGGCGAGCATGCCCATGTTAATGGTGGTATCCATCACCTTGAGGGTCGAGATCATCACCAGGTAGCCAATCGCCCCGGCCAGGCCGGCGGTGCCATTGTTGTCGCGGGCAAAGCCCACGGCGATGCCGATGGCGAAGATCAGCGCCAGGTTGGCGAAGATTGCTTGCCCGGCATCGTGCATCACCGCGATGTTGAGCAAGTCCGTGTCGCCCAGGCGCAGCAGCAGGCCGGCGATTGGCAGGATCGCAATCGGCAGCATCAGGGCGCGGCCCAGGCGTTGCAGGCCTTCGATAAAGTGTTGGTACATGGCGTGTCTCCCTATTCTTGTTGTTTTCAGCTCAGCGGCCAGTGGTGTTGACAGGCGTGGCGAACGGCCTTGGCACTGCTCAGGTCGAGCAGCTCAAGGCTCAGTTGCCGGCATTGCGCCGCGTCCAGGTGGCGGACGCGGTCCTTGATTTCTCCGATCTGCGGCGGGCTTACCGACAGCTCGCTGACGCCCAGGCCGACCAGCACCGGCGTGGCCAGCGGGTCGGAGGCCAGGGCGCCGCACACACCGACCCAACGCCCATGCTTGGCCGCACCGGCACAGGTCTGGGCGATCAGCCGCAGCAAGGCCGGGTGCAGCGCATCGACGCGGGCGGCCAAGCCTGCGTGGTCGCGATCCATGGCCAGGGTGTACTGGGACAGGTCATTGGTGCCGATGGACAAAAAGTCTGCGTGTTCGGCCAATTGCTCGGCCATCAGCGCGGCGGCGGGCACTTCGATCATCACCCCCAGTTCGGGGCGCTGCGTCAGTTTCAGCTCCACGCACAACTCATCCAGGCGCTGGCGGATCTGCAGCAGTTCGTCCACCTCGCTGACCATCGGCAACAGGATGCGGCAACGCGCCAGCGGCGAGACTTGCAACAGGGCGCGCAGTTGCTGGTCGAGCAGTTCCGGGCGCACCTGGGCCAGGCGAATGCCGCGCAGGCCCAACACCGGGTTGGCTTCGACAGGCAGCGGCAGGTAGTCGAGCTGCTTGTCGCCGCCCACGTCGATGGTGCGAATGATCACGGATTTGTCGCCCATGGCATCCAGCACGGCCTGATAGGCCTGGCGCTGTTCCTGTTCATCCGGCGCGGTGCGGCGGTCGACGAAGAGGAATTCAGTGCGCAGCAGGCCGACGCCATCGGCGCCGTTGTCAAACGCCACTTGGGCTTCGGCGCTGGAGGCGACATTCGCCGCGACTTCAACCGTCACGCCGTCGGTGGTGAGTGCCGGTTGTCGGGCTTGGGCCTGTTGCTGCTGGCGTCGCAATTTCTGTGTTTCGCGAATCTGGTGAACTTCGGCGTGGCGCGCTTCGCTGGGGGCCAGTTCCAGGCGGCCGTTGGCGGCATCGAGCACCACCCGTTGGCCTTGGGGTACGTCGAGCACTTCATTGCCCAGGGCGACGAGACACGGCAGGCCTTTGCCCCGGGCCAAAATCGCCACATGGGAGGTCGCACCGCCTTCGGCCATGCAGATGCCCGCGGCCTGTTGCGCGCTCAGTTGCAGCAAGTCCGAAGGCGTCAGCTCATGGGCACTGACAATCGCCCCCGCCGGCAATTCGAAATGCCAGGCTTCACCCAGCAACGCACGCAGCACCCGTTGTTGAAGGTCTCGCAGGTCATTGGCGCGCTCGGCAAACAGTGGTTTGCCCAACGCCAGCAGCACGGCGCACTGGGCCTGGATCGCATCGCGCCAGGCATGGGTGGCGGCGCTCCCTTGTTCGATGGCAGCGGTGGCTGCGTCGAGTAATGCCGGGTCTTCCAGCAGGGCGAGGTGGGCGGCAAAGATCTCTTCTTCTTCGACGTTCTTGCGTTGGCGCGCCTGGTCCAGCGTATTGCGGATTTCGCCGCGCACTTGCTCAAGGGCGGCATCCAGGCGTTGCAGTTGTTCGTCGACGCTATGATTGCCGCTGTCTTGCGGCAGTTCGATGCCCGTGAGGCGGAACAATGGCCCACATACCAGACCGGGTGCCGCGCATACGCCTTGCAGCACATTGGCTTCGGTATTCGCCCGGCGTGGTGTGGCAACGACCGGCGCGTGATGCTCCTCGTGGATCGCCACGGACAGCGCGGCGACCAATGCCTGTAACGCCGCCTCGCCATCCTTGCCACGGCAGGTCACCCGTACCTCGTCACCTTCGCCAATACCCAGCCCCATCAGGCCGATCAGGCTGTCGCAAGCCGCGGTCTTATCACCGAAGTGCAGCTGCGATTGGCTGCTGAAGCCCTGGGCAGTCTTACGGATCAGCGCGGCAGGGCGCGCATGCAAGCCGCCACGGTGGGTGATGCGCACCGTGGCGCTCACTTGCGCGACCGAGTTATCCACAGCGGTTTGAACCGGTGCGGATGTACGCAGGGCAATGCGCACCAGCGCTTCACCGACCTTCACTGTCTTGCTCGCAATCGGTTGCAGCTCGAAGCGCTCACTGTTGGTCAGGATGATCAGGCTCACCAGGCTCTTGCACTGACGCGCAATACGGTCCAGGTCAAACCGCACCAGTGCCTGGCCCTGGCTCACCCGTGCGCCTTCCTTGACCAGCAAGGCAAAGCCTTCGCCATTGAGTTCCACGGTGTCGATGCCCACATGCATCAATACCTCGGCACCGTTATCGGCACGGATGGTCAGGGCGTGCCCAGTGCGGGCGACATGGATGATCACGCCGTCACAGGGTGCCTGCAGACAGTCGTTCAACGGGTCGATAGCGATACCGTCGCCCATGGCGCCGCTGGCGAACACTTCGTCGGGGACGCCGTTCAGGGCCAGCACCGGCCCACTCAAGGGGGCGCTGAGGGTCAGTACATGATTGTTGTTGGACATGGGCACGGTACTCATCAGGAAAACGCCGCTTCAGTGGGTGCGGGTGACTTTGCTCAGGTGGCGCGGCTGGTCCGGGTCCATGCCCCGTGCCTCAGCCAGGCTGGCGGCCATCACATAGAAACTCTGGATCGCCAGGATCGGGTCCAGGCTCGGGTGTTCGGCACGGCTCAGAGTCAGGTCGCGTTCGGCGATATCGTCGGGCGCGGCCAACAGCACGCGGGCACCGCGTTGACGCATGTCGGCGGCCAGGCTCAGCAGGCCGGCCTGTTCAGCGCCGCGTGGGGCGAACACCAGCAGCGGGTAGTGTTCGTCGATCAAGGCCATCGGCCCGTGGCGCACTTCGGCGCTGCTGAAGGCCTCGGCCTGGATCGCCGAGGTCTCCTTGAGTTTGAGCGCAGCTTCCTGGGCGATGGCGAAACCGGCGCCACGGCCAATTACCATCAAGCGCTGGCTGCTTTTGAGGGCGTCGACGGCCAGGCGCCAATCCTGCCTGGCGGCGTCGCGCAGGCCTTCGGGCAGCGCCTGGCAGGCTTGCAGCAGATCGGCTTCCTGATTCCAGTGGCCGATCAACTGCGCGCTGGCGCTGAGGGTGGCGATAAAGCTCTTGGTCGCGGCCACGCTGAGTTCCGGCCCGGCGCACAGCGGCACATGGAATTCACACGCGGCTTCCAGCGGCGAATCTTCGGCATTCACCAGCGAAATGCTCAAGGCCCCGCGTTTGCGCAACAGGCGCAGGCTGTTGACCAAATCCGGGCTCTGCCCCGACTGGGAGAACCCGAACGCCACTTGGCCGCTGACTTTCATTGGCGCCTGCAACAGGGTCACCACCGACATCGGCAACGACGCCACCGGAATGCCCACGTGCTGCATGGCCAGGTAAGCGAAGTAGCTGGCGGCATGGTCCGAGCTGCCACGGGCAATGGTCATCGCCACTTGCGGCGGCTGGCGACGCAGGCGACCGGCGACTTCCGCCAGCAGCGGCTCCAGGCGTTGCAGTTGTGCGGCGACGGCGTCGCAGGAGGCCAGGGCCTCTTCAAGCATTTTTGAAGTCAATGGCTTCTCCTTCGACCATTACGTCGGTGAGTGTCAGGGAGCGGTCCAGGCGCACGCAGTCGGCGAAGCTGCCGGGTTGCAGGCGGCCGCGTTCTTCCAGGCCCAGGTAGTCCGCAGGAAATTGCGACAGGCGTTGTGAGGCTTCGCTGATGGGCAGGCCGATTTTCACCAGGTTGCGCAGCGCCTGGTCCATGGTCAGGGTGCTGCCGGCCAGGGTGCCGTCGGCCAGGCGTACGCCGCCCAGGCATTTGGTCACGGTGTGGCTGCCCAGCTTGTATTCGCCATCGGGCATGCCGGCGGCGGCGGTGGAGTCGGTGACGCAATACAGGCACGGGATCGAGCGCAAGGCCACGCGCATCGCGCCGGGATGCACGTGAAGCAAATCCGGGATCAATTCGGCGTATTGGGCGTGGGCCAGCGCGGCGCCGACGATGCCCGGCTCGCGGTGATGCAGCGGGCTCATGGCGTTGTACAAATGCGTGAAGCTGGTGGCGCCGGCGGCGAGGGCGGCGACGCCTTCTTCATAGCTGCCCAGGGTATGGCCGATCTGCATGCGCACGCCGCGTTCGCTGAGGGCGCGGATCAGTGCGTCGTGGCCGGCGATTTCCGGGGCGATGGTGATCACCCGGATCGGCGCCAGGCGCAGGTAGGCTTCGACTTCGGCCATCAAGGCGGTGTGGGCGAAGTTGGGTTGGGCGCCGAGTTTGCCTGGATTGATGTAGGGGCCCTCCAGGTGCACGCCCAGGACCCGGGCGCTGCCCGTCGGACGTTGTTCACAGAACTTGCCGAGCTCACCGAGCACTTTGGTGATTTCTTCCACCGGCGCCGTCATGGTGGTGGCCAGTAGCGAGGTGGTGCCGAACCGCACGTGGGTACGGGTGATGGTCTGGAAGGCGTGCGCCCCTTCCATGATGTCCGCACCGCCGCCGCCATGCACATGCAGGTCGATAAAGCCTGGCAGCAAGTAGGGCAGCTCGTTGTCGGCCGGGTCGCACGGGGTGCCTTCAACGGCGACCACCTTGCCGTGCTCGTGCACCAGGCGGCCGCGCATCCAGCCGCTGGGCGTGAGGATATTGTCTTCTGACATGGGCAGTTCTCTAAATTCGCAATTCGGCGGAGTAGTCATGACGGCGCAGCTCTGCGACAAAGTCGTAGTAGTCGTTGCGGCAGTAGGTGTCGGTGATTTCAATCGGCGTGTTGTCGGCGGTGTAGCCCACGCGGGTCATCAGCAGCATGGCGGTGCCGGGGGCGATGCCCACCAGCCTGGCGAACTCGTCCGAGGCGTTGATCGCCTGGATATGCTGCAGGGCGCGCACGATGGGCTTGCCGATGCCTTCCAGGTATTCGTACAGCGAATTGCCGATGGCTTGCGGCTGGGGCAGCACCGAGGCGGGCAGGGTGGTCATTTCAATCGCCATCACCGTGTCATCGGCTTTGCGCAGACGCTTGAGGCGCGCCACTTTGTCGGTGGGCGACAGGCACAGGCGGATCAGCTCTTCGTGGGTTGGCGGGGTGATGTCGCGCTCCAGCCATTGGGAGGTGGGCACAAAGCCCTTGAGCCGCAACATTTCACTGAACCCCGACAGGCGCGACAACGGTTGTTCCAGGCGCGGCGTGATAAAGGTGCCGGAGCCCTGGCTGCGGCGAATCAGGCCCTGGGCAAGCAACACTTCCAGCGCTTTACGGGCAGTGACCCGCGAGATGCCCAACTGCTCGCTGAGCGCACGCTCCGAGGGCAGGGCCTGCTCGGATTTCCACTGGCCGGCATGGATCGCCGCTTCAAGGCTGCGGGCCAGTTGCAGGTACAGCGGCGTGGATTGCTTGTCGTCGGGGCGCAGGGCCAGGATGGGATTCATCTGTCAGGTTTCCGATGCGTTATTGGAATGTTGTCGCCCGGTAATGGCCGGAAATTAATACCACTTAAATACCATGTCAATGCTGCCAAAACGGTGCGAACCCCGGTTTCAGGGCGTGCTAATGGTGCATCGTATCAAGTGGTATTAGAGAGGTCTTTGTTGCGCGCACAAACGCACAGCGCGCGCGGTGAACTGGTATTCACCGTCAGGCGCTGCCCGGGGCAGGAAATATTTTCGAATTATTTTACGAGCGGTCGCAGATCAGGGCCGAATCTCGATCAGGGTGCCGTCCTTGACCAGGCTCCAGACTTCGCGCATGTCCACATTGCGCATGCCGATGCAGCCGTCGGTCCAGTCCAGGGTGTGGAACCACTGTTCCGGGTAGTCTTCGGTGTCGGGCGTGCCGTGGATCATGATCATGCTGCCCGGTTTCACCCCTTCGCGGCGCGCGCGGGCGGCGTCGCTGATATTGGGGTAGGAGATGTGCATGGCCAGGTTGAAGCGTTCGCTGGTCTTGCGCCAGTCGATCCAGTAGAAGCCCTCAGGCGTGCGACGGTCGCCCTCGATCAGTTTGTGACCTTTCGGGTTTTTACCCAGGGATATGCGATAGGTCTTGAGCGGCTTGCCGTCGTTGATCAGCTGCAACTGGTGGGCGGATTTGAGCACCAGGACCTTTTCGACCGGTTTGCCGCCGAGGGTTTGCACCGTGGAGGCCGAGGACAGGGCCGCGAACGACAGGCAGATCAGAGCAAGCAACCAACGCATTGAAACGATTTCCCTTTGGCGACGAGTGGCCGGCTTGTTATTGGGCTGGCTTGGACTGGGGCGGCACGGACTCGCTGCGCACCGGGAACAGCTGTTGCGCACGGTCAGCGAAGAAGCATTCTAAGGTACGCCCGACCGTGCGGAAAGCCAGCTCGGACCAAGGGATGTCGGCCTCGGCGAACAGCTTCACTTCCAGGCTTTCGATGCCTGCGGCAAAGTCCAGGTCGGCCAGCTCGGCGCGATAGAAAATATGCACCTGATTGATGTGCGGCACGTTGATCAAGGTATAGAGGCTCAGGTTGCGCACGCGGGCGCAGGCTTCTTCCAGGGTCTCGCGCATGGCGGCCTGTTCCACGGTTTCGCCGTTTTCCATGAAGCCTGCGGGCAGGGTCCAGTAACCCAGGCGCGGCTCGATGGCGCGGCGGCACAGCAGCACTTTGTCGCCCCATACCGGAACGGTGCCGGCGACGATATTGGGATTCTGGTAATGAATGGTCGAGCAGTGATCGCACACATAGCGCAGGCGCGCGTCGCCTTCGGGAATGCGTTGGGTGACCGGTTTGCCGCACTGGCTGCAGAAATTCATGCTGGGGTTCCTGGAGAGTGGGCACATCTTGGCTTGGTGCCAGGCGTTCCTGCAAGTTGTCGTTTCGCGACACCCCGGTGGTTTTGGGCTTGGGCGCCTGCGCGCTTTGGTGCATGATGCAAGGTAGCCAACAGACCGAGATGACTCATGCTGGACGAGCTACTTCGCCGGGTAAGCAACCACACCCCCCACACCCTGGAGACCGACGGGCGTTTCCCCGAGGCCGCGGTGCTGGTGCCGATTACCCGCAGTGACGAACCCGAGCTGATCCTGACCCTGCGCGCCAGTGGCCTGTCGACCCATGGCGGCGAAGTGGCCTTTCCCGGCGGGCGCCGTGACCCCGAAGACCCGGACCTGATCTTTACCGCCCTGCGCGAAGCCGAAGAAGAAATCGGCCTGCCGCCGGGTCTGGTCGAGGTCATTGGCCCATTGAGCCCGTTGATCTCCCTGCACGGTATCCGTGTCACGCCCTATGTGGGCGTGGTCCCTGATTACGTCGAGTACCTGGCCAACGACGCCGAAATTGCCGCTGTCTTCAGCGTGCCCCTGGATTTTTTCCGCCAGGACCCACGCGAGCACACCCACCGCATCGACTATCAGGGTCGCAGTTGGTATGTGCCAAGCTACAGATTCGGCGAATACAAGATCTGGGGCCTGACGGCAATCATGATCGTCGAGCTGATCAACCTGCTCTACGACGACGCCAAGATCAGCCTGCATCAGCCACCCAAGAGCTTCATCAATATCTGAGCCATCGTTTGAATGGCGAGCCGTGAGGAACAACCATGAAATACCGCCTGGGCGATGCCCGCGTCGAGACGCATCCCAACAGTTGGGTAGCACCCAATGCCACGCTGGTGGGCAAGGTCAAGCTGGAGGAGGGCGCCAACGTCTGGTTCAACGCGGTATTGCGTGGCGACAACGAACTGATCCTGATCGGCAGGAACAGCAACGTGCAGGACGGCAGCGTGATGCACACCGACATGGGCTACCCGCTGACCCTCGGCACCGGCGTGACCATCGGCCACAACGCCATGCTGCACGGCTGCACCGTCGATGATTACAGCCTGATCGGCATCAACGCAGTGATCCTCAATGGCGCGAAGATTGGCAAGCACTGCATCATCGGCGCCAATTCGCTGATCGGCGAAGGCAAGGAAATTCCCGATGGCTCGCTGGTGATGGGGTCGCCCGGCAAGGTGGTGCGTGAGCTGACCGAGGCGCAGAAACGCATGCTCGAAGCCAGTGCCGCGCACTATGTGCATAACGCGCAGCGGTATGCGCGTGATCTGGTCGAGCAGGAACAATGAGTGCGGTTGAACGACCTGTCGCTTCGCCTTGTGTGAGTATTTGCGCACTGGATGATGACGATATCTGTACTGGTTGCCAGCGTACCGTGGACGAGATTACGCGTTGGAGCCGCATGGACAATGCCGAACGCCGGCTGGTGTTGGGGTTGTGCCATGAGCGGGCGGTGGCGAGTGGGTTAGTGTTTATGGTTTCTGGTAAATCCGGCGCCTGACTGCTGCCCCCCCTGTAGGAGCGAGCTTGCTCGCGAAAAACCCAAGAACACCGCGTATAGTCAGATTCCCCGCGTCATCGTTAACGTTTTTCGCGAGCAAGCTCGCTCCTACAGGTTTTCGCCCCATGCTCTTCCTGATCGCCTACATCAGCAGCGTCGTGCTGATCAACTTCGCCTTTTCCACCGCCCCGCACCTGGACGTGATCTGGTCCGCCTGGGGTGGCCTGGTCTTCATTCTGCGCGACATGGTGCAAACCCGCTTCGGCCACGGTGCGATCATCGCCATGCTGGCGGCGCTGGTGTTGTCGTATATCACGTCGGACCCGTCCATCGCCCTGGCCAGCGCCACGGCGTTCGCGGTGTCCGAATGCATCGACTGGCTGGTGTTCAGCATCACCCGGCGCCCGTTGCACGATCGTCTGTGGATCAGTTCGGCGCTGAGCATTCCCCTGGATACCTTTATTTTCTTCGGCCTGATCGGCGCGCTCACACCGGCGGTGGCGGGCACGGCGCTGGTGTCGAAATTCGCCGGGGTAACCGTGGTGTGGCTGGTCATGGCCTGGCGCATCCGCCGGCGCGCCGTTGCTAACTGAGGCCAATTTTTACAGTTCATGTAAAATGCCGGCCTTTCTCCCCCATGATCCGCTCCCCTGAGGACCTGAGATGACCCGAATCGGAACTCCATTGTCGCCAACCGCGACCCGCGTTTTGCTGTGTGGCTGCGGTGAGCTGGGCAAGGAAGTGGTAATCGAGCTGCAACGCCTGGGCGTTGAAGTGATTGCCGTGGATCGCTACGCCAACGCGCCCGCCATGCAGGTGGCGCACCGCAGCCACGTGATCAACATGCTCGACGGCGCCGCCTTGCGTGCCGTCATCGAGGCGGAGAAGCCGCACTTCATCGTGCCGGAAATCGAAGCCATCGCCACCGCTACCCTGGTCGAGCTGGAAGCCGAAGGCTTCACCGTGATCCCGACCGCGCGCGCCACCTCGCTGACCATGAACCGTGAAGGCATCCGTCGCCTGGCCGCCGAAGAGCTGGACTTGCCGACCTCCCCATACCACTTCGCCGACACCTTCGAAGACTACAGCAAGGCCGTGCAGGACCTGGGTTTCCCGTGTGTGGTCAAGCCGGTGATGAGTTCGTCGGGCAAGGGCCAGAGCCTGCTGCGCAGCGCGGACGATGTGCAGAAAGCCTGGGACTACGCCCAGGAAGGCGGCCGCGCCGGTAAAGGTCGTGTGATCATCGAAGGCTTTATCGACTTCGACTACGAAATCACCCTGCTGACCGTGCGCCATATCGGCGGCACCACCTTCTGCGCGCCGGTCGGCCATCGTCAGGAGAAGGGCGACTACCAGGAATCCTGGCAGCCCCAGGCCATGAGCCCGATTGCGCTGGCCGAGTCCGAGCGCGTCGCCAAAGCCGTGACCGAGGCCTTGGGCGGCCGGGGTCTGTTTGGCGTGGAACTGTTTATCAAGGGTGATCAGGTGTGGTTCAGCGAAGTTTCGCCGCGCCCCCATGACACGGGCCTTGTGACCCTGATTTCCCAGGACCTGTCGCAATTTGCCCTGCACGCCCGCGCCATCCTCGGCCTGCCGATCCCGTTGATCCGCCAGTTCGGGCCTTCGGCTTCGGCGGTGATCCTGGTGGAAGGGCAGTCGACCCAGACCGCATTCGCCAACCTGGGCGCCGCGTTGAGCGAGCCGGATACGGCGTTGCGTCTGTTTGGCAAGCCGGAGGTCAATGGCCAGCGCCGCATGGGCGTGGCGCTGGCGCGAGATGAGTCGATTGAGGCTGCTCGGGCCAAGGCGACCCGGGCTTCCCAGGCTGTGGTTGTAGAACTCTAAAACCGCCCCTGACGCCGATCGTTCCCACGCTCCGCGTGGGAATGCATCCTGTGACGCTCCGCGTCACGACTTTAAAAGCGGACGCAGAGCGTCCAGGGCAGCATTCCCCACGCAGAGCGTGGGAACGATCATCGCGATCAGGCTTCAGGCGACCTTGTTCAAATCATTATCCCGCGTCTCTTTCAGGCACAGCACCGCAATCAAGCTCAGCAACGCTGCCGCCGACACATACCCACCCACATAACTCAGCCCGCCCATCGCCACCAGCTTGGTTGCGAAGAACGGTGCCGCCGACGCGCCCACGATCCCACCCAGGTTATACGCCGCCGAAGCGCCGGTATAACGCACGCGGGTCGGGAACAGTTCCGGCAGCAGCGCACCCATCGGCGCGAAGGTTATGCCCATCAGGAACAGTTCCAGCGCCAGGAACAACGCCACGGCCCAGGTCGAACCGTGGGTCAGCAGCGGCTCCATGGTAAAACCCGACAGTATCGCCAGGATCGCGCCGACGATCAGCACCGGTTTGCGCCCGTAGCGGTCGCTGGCCAGCGCCGCCAACGGCGTCGCCAGGCCCATGAACAGCACCGCGAAGCACAACAGGCCGAGGAAGGTTTCACGGCTGTAGCCGAGGGTCGACACCCCGTAACTCAGGGAAAACGCCGTGGTGATATAGAACAGCGCATAGCACACCACCATCGACGCGGCGCCCAGCAGCACCGGCAACCAGTGTTGGCTGAACAGCTCCACCAATGGCACCTTCACCGGTTTTTCATGGGCCACGGCGTTGGCGAACACGGGCGTCTCGTGCAGCTTGAGCCGTGCGTACAGGCCCACCATCACCAGCGCCGCGCTGAGGATGAACGGAATGCGCCAGCCCCAGCTGCGGAACTGCTCATCGTTCAGGCTCATGGCCAAAATCAGGAACAAACCATTGGCCGCCAAAAAGCCAATCGACGGGCCCAGTTGCGGGAACATGCCGAACCAGGCGCGTTTGCCTTTGGGCGCGTTCTCGGTCGCCAGCAAGGCCGCGCCGCCCCATTCCCCGCCCAGGCCCAAGCCTTGGCCGAAGCGCAAGACACACAACAGGATCGGTGCCCAGGCGCCAATGCTGTCGTAGCCGGGCAGCAAGCCGATCAGGGTGGTACACACGCCCATCAGCAGCAGGGAGGCCACCAGCGTCGACTTGCGACCGATGCGGTCGCCAAAATGGCCGAACAGCGCCGAGCCCAGCGGGCGGGCGATAAACGCGATGCCGAAGGTCAGGAACGACGCCAGCATCTGCGCGGTGCCGGACGTCTGCGGGAAGAACACCGGGCCGATCACCAGCGCGGCAGCCGTGGCGTAGATATAGAAGTCGTAGAACTCGATGGCGGTGCCGACGATGCTCGCGGTCGCCACGCGAGCCGTCGAGTTGGTCGGGGCAGCGGTGGTGGCCTCGTTATAGGGGGTGCTCATGGCGGTAATCCCTGACGGTCATTGCGCGTTTGGACGCGGATTATTATTGGTCGTACACCCATGGATCAGGGTTGTGCGCGCAGCGGCTTGGGTAAGCCGCAGGGATTATAGGAAGGGGTTTGGAGTTACAACAAGTGACAGGCGCGCCGCAAATCGAAA
>NZ_JAFLXH010000024.1:0-97445 GCF_019891515.1 Pseudomonas sp. Wu6
CCTGCCGGGTTGCCCACGGATTCAAGCCTGCGTTCGGCCAGCGTGGTTTAACGGGGCGCCTGAGATCAAAAGCAGATCAAGATCAAGAGCGGCTCGCTTCGCATCGTGGTTACCGTTGGCTGCTACGGTCTGGAAAGTTGTGTAGTTGCCTATGCTCCGATAGCAGTCAGTCAGGCACCGATGTGCAAGCTGACATACTGCAATCGGGGGCAAGCCCCCTCCCACATTTGGACCGAGACGTTATCAAGGGGATATAGGGGCGCTGGCCGGGAAGGTTTCTTCGATAGCCTCATCAAGCTGGCTATCGCTGACCGCGCGGTCCTGCACCTTCACACTCGACTCGCAATGGCATTCGGCATTCGGGCACGGCTGTCCGGGCGCCGATCGCACGATCAACATCGGTCCGATAGACTGAGTTCGGCAATGCGGGAGCAGTGGCCTGGCTAACTGAGCCCCTGCTCGGCAAAAACAGCGACGAGCCATTCCATGAAAGCGCGCACTTTGGGCGAGCGGTATTTGCGGTCAGTGAGAAGCAGCGAGACAGGTTTGGGAACGGTATGCAGATCCGGCAGAATTTCAATCAGTTCGCCCGACGCGATATGAGGCTGCAGCGAGGGACGCAAGCCCTGCACGATACCCAACCCCGCCAGGCCGCAGCAGAGGAAGGCTTGCGAGTCATCGACCACGATGCCGCTTTTCAACGTCACCAACAGGCTTTCACCGCCGATTTGAAACCTCCAGGGCATGATTTGCTGGCGATGATCAATCAGGAAGTTGACCGCAAGGTGATCGGACAACGCTTCAAAAGTGGTGGGGGTACCGTACTGTTCGAGGTAGGAGGGCGCGGCGCAGGTGACCATGGGCACGGTGCCGATTCGTTTGGCAATCAGGCTCGACGAGTCAAGTTCCCCTAGCCGAACGGCGCAGTCTACGCCCTGCGCGATCAAATCAACCTGGTGATCCGAAGACCCGAGAATCAACTCGATTTCGGGGTAGAGAGCCCTGAACTTTGGAAGGGAAGGGATGATAAATGCCTTGGCGAGGGTCACCGGAACATCCACCCTGAGCTTTCCCCGGGCAGGTCGATCCGGTGAGAACCACGCCACGGTATCAGACAGATCGGCCAGCAGTTGCTTGCATCGATCGTAGAACTCCTCCCCCTCAGGCGTCACGTGGATCTTGCGCGTCGTGCGATGCAAAAGCTGGACGTTGAGTTCCTGTTCAAGATTCTGAATCGCTTTGGAAAGCGCGGGCCGGTGAAGCCTCAGCGACTCGGCGGCGCGGGTATAGCTGCCTTGCTCAACCACGGCCACGTAAATTTCCATCGCCTCGATCATGTTCATTGTCAGGCCTTTGATTAAACCGTTACGTGAGTGAACTCGATTGTAATTGGATTGATAACAATCTTGTGCTTCAAGGGCTGTTTATCCAGCGTCACGGGAGAGAAACAATGCCTCCAGCCTGGGCACACCGAATTTGTCGGGACGCCCCACATTGCTTGGAGTAAAAATATGAAAGCTTGGCTGCTGCAGGATTTTGGTCTTGAAAATCTGAAACAGGGCGAGACCCAAACGCCCACCCCCAAGGCCGGTGAGCTGCTGGTCAAAGTCGGTGCTGTCGCCCTCAATTTTCGCGACAAGGCAATTGTGGATGGGATCTATGAGCCGCACATGGTTCCCAAGCCGCTGATCCCTGTCAGCGACGCAGCGGGCACTGTCGTGGCAGTGGGCGAGTGCGTCAGCCGATTCGCAGTAGGCGACCGTGTCAACTCGCACCTGTACTCGCGCTGGATAGACGGCATGCCTGCCCACGACGAACCAGACTACTGCTTCGGCTCACCACTGCCGGGTGGCCTGGCTGAATTCATGATCATCCATCAAGACAGTGCAGTGCGTGCCCCCGATGACATGAGTGACGAAGAAGCCTCGACCCTTCCCATCGCGGCCTTGACCGCATGGTACTCGCTGGTGGACTTCGGCCAGATTGAAGCTGGCCAGAGCGTGCTGGTGCAAGGCACAGGAGGCGTGTCCATCTTCGCCGCACAAATCGCCATGGCCCTGGGTGCCAAGGTCATCGTCACCTCCAGCCGTGATGAAAACCTTGATGCAGTCATCAAGCTGGGCGCGGTCGCCGGCGTCAACTATCGCAAAACACCTGACTGGGCCGCTGAAGTATTGAAACTCACCGACGGCAAGGGCGTAGACCTGCTTCTGGAAGTGGCGGGCGGCGAGGGTATCAACGACTCCGTCCAGGCAACCAAAGTGGGCGGCCGCATTGCCCAGATTGGCTTCCTGACCGGACAAACGGCTAACCTGAACTTAATGCCACTGATCTTCCGCCAAACCACCATTCGTGGCATTGCAGTTGCTCCTCGCGCGTCATTTGATCGGATGAATGCGTTTCTCGACACCCATCACATCCGGCCGGTGATCGACCATGTCTACCCGTTTGAACAGGCGCGTGAGGCCTACGAGCACTTGGCACGCGGCCCATTCGGCAAGGTTGTTATCAAGGTCAGCTAAAATATAGTGACCAGCGAGGCTCGTCATTGATCCTGATCAGGTGTCCTTGCCGGCCCGCTCTGTAACATCAGGCCTCCATTCAAGACCAGGGACGGTTCAACACGCGTCCCTGGTCGCGCATCTCAAGGACGAGTCAGCCATGCGATCAGTGAAGATCCTTTTATTATCATCGGCATTCAACGGTTTGACCCAGCGGGCCTGGCTGGATTTGCGCCAGGCGGGTCATGACCCCAGTGTTGTCGTGTTCACGGATGAAGCCACGGTGTGTCGGCAGGTCGAAGACTCAGGCGCGGACCTGGTGATCTGTCCGTTTTTGAAGGACCGTGTGCCCCGGCAACTGTGGCGCAATCCGCAGCGCCCGGTGGTGATCATCCATCCGGGCATTGTCGGCGACCGTGGCGCCAGTGCGCTGGACTGGGCCATCACCCGGCAGGTCGGCCGCTGGGGCGTCACGGCGCTACAGGCGGTCGAGGAAATGGATGCCGGGCCGGTCTGGTCGACCTGTGAGTTCGACATGCCCGCCGATGTGCGCAAATCCGAGTTGTACAACGGTGCGGTGAGTGACGCCGCGATGGTGTGCATCCGCGACGTAGTGGAAAAGTTCGCCAAGGGTTTCGTGCCTGTGCCGCTCGACTACACGCGAGCCGACGTTGTCGGGCGTTTGCAGTCGAACATGACCCAGGCTGACCGCACCTTCAGTTGGTTCGATTGCGCAACCTTCATCAAGCGCAGCATCGACGCCGCCGATGGCCAGCCCGGTGTGTTGGCCAGCCTCCAGGGCGAGCAATATTACCTGTACGACGCGCACCTGGATTCACGCCAGGGGACGCCGGGGGAAATCCTTGCGGTACAGGACGACGCCGTGCTGGTGGCTGCCGGGGATCACAGCGTCTGGATCGGCTCGCTCAAACGCAAGGCCCAGCCAGGGGAAGAGACTTTCAAGCGGCCGGCGCGGCATGTTCTGGCCGACGGCCTGCTCGGTATTCCGGTGCTCGATAGCACCATCGCCCACCAGGCGTTCAATCCGCAGGTCTATCAACCGATTCGCTACCGGGAGTTTGGTCACGTCGGCGAACTGACGTTTGAGTTCTACAACGGTGCGATGAGCACTGAACAATGCCGGCGGCTGGTGGCTGCGTTGGAGTGGGCCAAGGGGCGAGACACCCAGGTGTTGTTGATCAAGGGCGGTCGCGGCAGTTTTTCCAATGGGGTTCACCTTAACGTCATTCAGGCTGCCGAGGTGCCGGGGCTGGAAGCCTGGGCCAACATTCAAGCCATCGACGATGTCTGCCAGGCGCTTCTGACCGCCAGGCAACTGTTGATCAGCGGCTTGACCGGCAGTGCGGGCGCAGGCGGCGTCATGCTTGCGCTGGCTGCCGATATCGTATTGGCACGCGAAGGCGTGGTGCTGAACCCCCATTACAAAAGCATGGGACTGTACGGTTCCGAATACTGGACCTACAGCCTGCCACGGGCCGTTGGCAGTGAAGTCGCGCACAGGCTCACCGAAGAATGCCTGCCCATCAGTGCCTTCCAAGCCCGGCACTATGGAATGATCCAGGACATCGGCCCCCGTTGCCCACACGCCTTCGACCTGTGGCTCGCGCAACAAGCCGGCAGCGCGCTGACCGATGAGCGATACCTGCTCGCACGCACCCGTAAAGCCACGATGGAGATCGAACAGGTTGAGCGCTGTCGCGAACGGGAGCTGGCGCAGATGCAGTTGGACATGGTGCAAGACCGCCAACAGTTTGCGCAAAAGTGCCGCAATTTCGTACTCAAGCGCAAAACCTGCCAGACCCCGCAGCGTCTGATCGCGGCATGGGCGTTGAGGTTCGAGACCGAGTTGCCCGAAAGCCCGAAAGGGCTGGCGGGATAAACCAGTCGCGATGCTATGCTTGGCGTTTGGCAACAGGATAACAAGGGAGCTATGAGTCGCCCGCTGTTCATTTCGCTGGACGGGCCCAAGGGCACCGGCAAGACCACGCTGCTGGAGGCGGTGACGGCAGCGCTGAGGGCCAATCATAAAAAGGTCGTCAGGCTGTGCGAAAAAAACAGCGATCCCCACCGGGGTGAAACCATGGGGCTGGTCAACCAACTCGTGCGACATCCCGACCCGGCGCTGGAGTGGGCGGTGTGTGAGCGGTTCGCCGACAGCCGTGGCTGGATTTCCAGGCACGTACTGCCTGAACAGCCCTCTGACAGCATCATCCTCATCGACCGCTGGTATCCGTCCGACGCGGCCTTTCGCCGGCTGATTCCGTTTGCGCAGATTTTACAGCTGAACCTCGACCGTCAGGTGCAGGTGCCGGACCTGCATGTCGGGGTTGTCACAGACCCGCAACTCTCATGGGCGAGGGCGGCGGCACGACGGCGCGGGCTGAACAGTACGGTGCTGCACACGCTGGAAGAACATGCCGCCTGCACCCATGCGTTTGAACGCGCAGTGGCCGATCACGGTTGGGTTTTATGCCGCAATGAGGGATCGATCGAGGAGGCGACGAGGCAGGTGGTTTGCGCGATAGAAAATCTGCCGAGTGGGCGCCAGCCCGGGGGCCGTCAGGGGGCCGCTGGAGCCTAGCTCAAATCATGCAGATCTGGATCCGACATGTCATTTGGAACGACCCACTCTGCCTGTAAGTCTACTTGTATCTACTCATGGCTAAGGTACAGCGCAATGGATAAGACAATCACCGCCGATAAACTGGCCACTACCGACCTTGGACCCATCAACGAAATATGGCTCGGCGGGACGCATACCCAGCTGTGCCTGTGGCGTGGCGAACAGGCCTTCACCCACGAGATGATGAGCGAGGGCACCCACGATCAGAATATCCGACGCCTGTGCTTGCAGTTGGTCAACCCTGACGATCAAGCCGCCGTCGCCAGCATTGAGGCCATTGTGCGCGAACGCCTGAAACAAATCGGCAAGGAGGGCGAGTTTTATCCGGCTGAGGAAGCGGACACTCATCAATAAGGAAAGGAGTGCGGCCATTCATGGCGCGCGCAACGCCTTCGCCGGATACGGGCGGCAAGAACGATCAAGGTTTATTCCTGGAACGAAACGCCGCCACCTTCATCCGGTTGCCGCAGGTCGCCATGCTGCACCAGCGGCGGCGGTGTGATTTGCTCAGGTCATGGAACAGCAGCACGCAGTCGTGAGCCTCGCACTGCCGGACGTATTCAAACTTATCGTGAGTGACCAGGCCCACCAGCGCCTCGGCCACCGGCCCAAGCAAGCTGGCCGGACTGCTGTCCCGAGGATAAGTGGCAGCTCGAAATGCCTTCTTCTCCTGTGCCCATTCCAGCCGGCTCACCGGCTGCCCCGCTTCAAGCACCTGGTTGATCAGCGCAGGATCGACGGGAACGCCTGTCATTGCGGCATTCACCACCGCCCTTGAACTCGCGCGAAGCGTGCGCGCGAGCGCCAGCAGCCCACTCGGAGCCTGCAGCTCAACGTGCTCGGACAACAGCCCCGCTTGCGTCAGCCAACTCATGACGCTGTGATCATCGACGAAGCAGTCATGGCGCTGATCACCCACCCCGTACTCGGAGTTAATGAAATCGAGGGCAAGGTTGTCAGCCAGAAAAAGTGCGCCTGAGGCAGTGCTGTTCGGATTCATGGGGCAGCCTGTAACCAATAAATTATGTTTGACAGGTTACCAAACCTGGGAATAACCTTCAAACACCAACTTTAACGGTTACACAGGAAGCCACATCATGACTCCATCCAACGCCTCCCTGGCCGCTGCCGGGCTCGCCGCCTCCTTGCTGATGAGCGGCGCTGTCCATGCCGACAACACAGTGCATTACCGCTATGAGCAGGTCGGTGCCGTCAAGGTGTTCTACCGCGAGGCCGGCGACCCCAGCGCGCCGACCGTGTTGCTGCTGCACGGCTTCGCCGGTTCATCCTTCATGTTCCGCGAACTCATGCCCGAGCTTGCCGACCGCTATCACGTCATCGCGCCAGACCTGCCGGCCTTCGGCTTCACCCAAGCCCCTCCACGCGGCGAATACGCCTACACCTTCAGCCAACTGGCCAAGACCATCGGCCAGTTCACCGAACAGCTCAAACTCGATAAATACGCGCTGATGGTCCACGACTACGGCGCGCCCGTGGGCTGGCGCATGGCCAGCGTCCATCCGGAGCGGGTGACCGCGATCATTTCCCAAAACGGCAACGCGTACGAAGAAGGCCTGGGCAAAGGATGGGCCCCCATCCAACGCTACTGGCAGGCTCCGACCCAACAAAACCGTGAGGCCCTGCGCGACTTTCCAACCCCCGCCTCGATCAAGTGGCAGTACCTGGAAGGGGTGGCCGACCAAAGCGCGGTTTCACCCGATGGCTACACCCTGGAAGGGCTGCAGGTATCCCGGCCGGGCAATGCCGACATCCAGCTCGACCTGTTGCTGGACTACGCCTCGAACGTAGCGATGTACCCGGCTTTCCAGGCGTACTTCCGCCAGTACCAGCCACCGCTGCTCGCGGTCTGGGGAAAGAACGACCCATTCTTCGTGCCGGCCGGCGCCGAGGCGTGGAAGCGCGATATTCCCAAGGCGGATATTCGTTTTTATGACACCGGGCACTTTGCGCTGGAAACCCATGCCAAGGAGATCATTCCAGTGATACGGGCGTTCCTGGACAAGAACCTGCGGTGACCAACGCAACCCCTTTGTAGGCGCGAACTGGCTCGCGAAGAACGTCAACGGTAACGCCGCGACGCAGGTCTCACGCGGCGCTCCGAGATTCTTCGCGGGCCAGTTCGCGCTTACGGGTGGAGGAGGGGACCGATGAATTGTCTGGTTCACCTTCAAGTCATCAGTTTTGTTGAGCGCCAGTGGCTGCTCTGGAACGTCTTAAATACCTGTAGACGGTAGCCCGTGATAGCGTTAACAGTTCGCAGATGTAATGGGTTGCATGTGCAGGATGCTCAGATTGCGAAGTGCGCCATGGCATCATTGGCGCACGAGTGGACAGCGAACCGATTGGACGGGGTTTAAATGATGAAGCTTGACCCATCAGGAGTCAGTAAGGTCCCGGCGATTCAATGGGAGGCCCATGCGTGCCTGCCATTGATTCCCGGACAGGATATGTCGCGCCTGAACAGGTACCGAGAAGCCGGCTTTCATCATGTCTCGATCAACGTGGGCATGGACATGACCCCGTTTGAAACCGTGATGCGAACGCTTGCGGGTTTCAGGAGCTGGCTCGCTCAACACCCTGAAGACTTTGTCCTGGTCGCCAGCGTTGACGATATCTACCATGCGCACACGTCTCGAAAGCTTGCGGTCTCCTTTGACCTCGAAGGTTCCAATATGCTGCGGCAGGACCCTGCGATGGTGGCACTGTTCGCAAGCCTGGGGGTTCGCCAGATGTTGCTTGCCTACAACCGCGACAACAGTTGTGCTGGCGGCTGCCATGGCGCAGGTAGCGGATTGACCACCCTGGGACGCAAGGTCGTTCAGAGTATTAATACAGCGGGAATTGTTATTGACTGTTCGCACGCCAGCAAACGCTCAAGTCTTGAAATTATGGAAATTTCACAGCGCCCCGCGATTTTCTCCCACACCAACGTTAAAGCGGTTTTTGATCACCCGCGAACAATCGATGACGAACAAATATTAGCCTGTGCGGCTCAAGGTGGCGTCATCGGACTTACAGGCCTAGGCATATTCCTGGGCGACCCATCGGCCTCCGTAGACGCTTACGTTCGACAAATCGACTATCTGGCAGAGCGCATCGGGACAAGCCATATCGGCATAGGTTTGGATACCGAGTTGTACCCCGAGCACAAAGATTTGCCGGAAGGTGAAGACGAGAACGACTGGTGGCCGATTGAGCACTATGGCCAGATGAACGGACATGTTCAGTTGCAGCCCGAGACCCTGGGTGAGGTCGCACAGAAATTGACGCGCTTGGGTTATTCAGATGCGGATATCCAAGCGATCTACGGCAATAATTTCATGCGTATTGCAGAGGCAACCTGGCCAAATTCTGTGCTCGAAAAAACGTTTACACGCTGATCAAGGCCTCAACCCCTACCTTGCATTCTTCCAGACGCTTGTAACGTCTCAACACCTGTGCTCCACTAACTTTACAGATAGTAGGTTGTAGGTATGCAAGTGAAAAACACAAAGATCGTCGCCGACAAGAGGACCTCAGGTCGTCTGCCGAAGCCCGAGCGGCGTCAGCAACTGCTCGAAACGGCGCGTGTGATCGTTCGGGAGGAAGGTGCGGATCGACTGACGCTGGGCCACCTGGCAGTGTGCGCAGGCGTTTCAAAGCCTGTGACCTACGAGCATTTCGAGACCAGAACCGGTCTTTTGATTGACCTCTATCGTTGGATAGACACCGAACGTATTACCGCGTTTCGCACGCTTATGGCTCAGGAAAATCGACCGGCGAAAGACACTGTATTGGCTTTGGCTAAAGCCTATCTGGCCTGCGGAACCGACCAGGGTGACGAATTTCATGCTGTCGGCGCGGCGCTTGCAGGAAGCGATGAGAAAGCTGGCGTGTACCAAGAGTTGGTTGACGCGGTGATCGAGATGTTCGTGGAAGTCCTACGGCCTCACTCAAGCGTTCGCCTGGAATCGCTGGCATTGGCCTGCGCGGCACTGGTTGCGGCGGGAGACGCGCTGACATGCGCCGTTACACGTGGAAATTGCTCCGTTGCCGAGGCAGAAGAGATGTTTTCGACTCTCATTGGAGCTGTAGCCCAGGACAAAAGGTAAGAAGAGGTGCCACTCGACATGGCTGAGGGATATCAGGTTGTATGCCTTTGAGGAGTTAGGGCTTCACCGTGTCGAAGCCAATATTCAACCTGCGCGATCAATAGCGCTGGGCACTTCTGGCCGTTCGAAGCCTGCTGTGAGAGGCAACAAACGGCCTGGCGTCTGAACAAACGCCTGGTCAAAATTGAAGTGCGCGCATCCTGCTGGGAATCATCTGAGAATATCTGCTCAGGAACGGCCTAAGGTATCAAGCGTGTCTCGCGTAGTTTGTCGAACACGTCGAAAAATGCCTGATCGCTCGCCTGGTAGGCGGTGAAGCCCATGGCACGGCTTTTCGACATGTCCGTGACCACTTCGATGGGTCGACCCAGGTCCGCATCGGTATGCCATGGGGATATCAGCCGACCGATATCGGATTCCTTCAGCCCGAATTGCGCGACCATTTGCGTCCATACGGCTTGGTCGTCAGCCATCTGCCCGGCAAGGGGGGAGGGTGAAGCGGGATAATCGGCGGCAGGCACGTCGAAGTATTCGGCAATTCGGCTCCACATCCATTTCCAACGAAAGACATCGCCATTCGTGACGTTAAATGCCTGATTGGCCGCAGCCGGCGTAGTGGCCGCCCACAATTGTTGTTTGGCCAACTGCCGGGCATCCGTCATGTCAGTGAGGCTGTCCCACTGCACTGTTGATCCGGGAAATACAAAAGGGCGATGGGTCTGTTTACAAATCGAGGCATAGACAGCGAGGGTGGTGGCCATGTTCATCGCGTTGCCTACGGCAACCCCGGTGACCGTATGCGGGCGATGAACGCTCCAGGTAAAGCCGTCCTTTTCAGCTGCGGCGAAGAGTTCGTCTTCCTGGGCGTAGTAGAAATTTTCGATGTCCAGACGACCCTGATCCTCGCGGAACGGTGTTTGCGGAAGGCTGCCGTTACCATAGGCTTCGAATGGGCCGAGGTAGTGTTTCAGCCCCGTGACCAGCGCTACGTGTTCAACGCTCCTGGCTGGACGAATGGCGGCCAGCACGTTGCTAACCATGGCCGCATTGACACGAATGTTCTCGGCTTCCGTGGCTTGCCGTGACCATGTCGTAATGAACACATGCGTGGGCTTCAAACCCGCGAGCGCGTGTTCCAGCGAAGCGGGATCCTGAAGGTCTGCCGCCACGGGGATCACGCCTGGCGCTTGCGATGGGTGCCTGGACAGCGCGGCGACCTGCCAGTTGTTGTCGATTAATAACTGAGTGATGGCGCTGCCGACGATGCCGCTGGCGCCGACGACCAAAGCTGTTTGGCTCATATGTTTCTCCTGGATTCAGGTTTGGGAGTCCGCCTGAGTGACAGAGGTTCAACCTGATCTGATCCGCAGGGGCATCAAAATCGCGGCTCCAAGCGGCTACTGCCTACCGGTCTTGATGTTGACGACATTCTTTCTGGGCGGCTCGCCAAACAGCCGCTTATATTCTCGACCAAATTGATTGGCACTTTCATAGCCGACCATTAAGGCCGCTTCTGTCACATCGCAATCTTCAACCAGCATCAGGCGTTGCGCCTCATCCAAACGCAGACGCTTCTGATATTGCAAAGGGCTGAGTGTCGTTATTTTTTTAAAATACTTGTATAAAGTGGAAGGCGCCATATTCAATGTCCCGGCCAATTTATCTACCTGCAACGTTTCCCGGTAATTTTCCCGCAGCCACATGATCGCCTGATCAATTTTATTGCTTTGAGAACCGACTGTATTCAAAAGTCGAAGTTGATGTCCGAAGGGTGTTGTGAGCAGTCGGTAGTGAATTTCTCGCGATATTAGCGCTCCTAATGCCTTGGCGTGCTCTGGCTTATCGAGTAATTCAAGCATTCTTAAAAAAGCATCAAGCAATTCCGGGCTGAGTTCTTGTACCGCTGCGCCAACTGCAATGTCGTGATTATATTCCGTCGGCGGTGGAATTTTAGCAGCTAATGCAGCTATCGAAGGCCTGTCCAGATCCAGGGAAACTGACAGGTAGGGCATCTCGGAAGTCGCTTCCAGGAGACAACTGGAGACGGGCATGTTCACGCCGGCGATAAAACATGTGTACTCCCCGAATGAAATATCATTGATACCCATACGAACCCACTTCCTCCCCTGTACTGCGATAATAAGTATCGGCTTGTAGAAGTGGGGTTTTGCCGTGTCTGAATGGTCATAGCGGTGCAGCGTAAAACCCTCGATAGGGGTTGGGAAGCGGCCCTCCTCAGGGAGAAGCCCACGAATCATATCCCTGAGCGCCACTCGGCCATCTTCAGCCGCAAAACGATAGTTTTCCGCCAATTAGGGCCTTCTTTGCAGGCACAGTGGGGTAAGACCCATATTTACACATTGTCATACGAAATTATGACACATGCAGAAAGCGCAGCGTGTTGGAAAATTCCACACGTAGAGAATCAGGCAGTAATCGTGCAGAAACGTGACTATTGTCTTTTGTCGGACTTTGAGAACATGGCAAACTTTAAAATCACCTGACCACGTACTTTAATTCATAAACTCACAATCACCCATGCACTAAAATTCGGACTTACTCATATGCCAAGCGCTAATATCGAACGTAAAAATTACCCGGCACTTCCTCCCGCAGTGGGGCCCTATTCGCATTCAGTAAAAAATGGCCACACGCTCTATCTGTCAGGCTTTACTGCATTCGGCACTGAGGCTCAAGGGCAAAGTCTTGAAAAACAGGCCAATGCTATTTTGCAGCAGATTAAAACGGTTGCAGTCGAGGAGGGCACCGATATGTCTGCACTCTTGAAAGTGACTATCTTCATCACCGACTTCAGCCAGGCCGGCGAACTGCGCAAGGTGCTGGCGCAGCACTATGATGGGCATCTCCCTGCCAGCTCCCTGGTCGAGGTTTCCAAATTGTTTTCCCCGGAACTGAATATCGAAATTGAAGCTATTTTCGCGATATAACAGGCGGTAGAGGCGGCGTTGCATGTTGGAGCAGCGTGCAACCCGCCTCAAACTGGCCATGGAAATGTGTGATACGTGGGGGTCAAGTCCACCCTGGCGGATGGACCTGAATGCGCGGGCCTTTCGATGCTTTAGCCAGCGTTTTCCATACTTCGCTGCGGATAAAGCGCTCGCCAATGTGAGATTTGCTGTTGGATGTTCCAATAAATGATGTGCTCGTAGAGTTTTTCCACAAAATCCACATCGAATCCAGTGTCGACGGCCCACTCGCGGCGGTCCTGCAGCATCGCCGCCACCCGTTCCGGCGCGGGGATCGCTTGTTCGTTGGCCTTGAAGCGCACGGCGGCCTTCACGTAACCCAAGCGTTGTTGCAGTGACTCCAGGATCTGACGGTCGAAAAAGTCAATGCCCGCGCGTATGTCGGTGAGGCTTTCGCACGCCTCGGGGGTTTTCAGTGACGACATAGTGTTTGTCTCTAATAAAGGGTTCGTTTCAGATGACGTCGAAGCGTGGACACGCCAGCCGGGCAGCGGCGGGGGGCTGTTCATGGGCGCCTTGACGCGCACGGGCGGCGCCAGTGCCCCAGGCGTTGCTGTCACGCTCGGCGATGACCTCATCAATCAAGGCGTCGATCATGCAGTTGTCGTGATGATGGGGCGTGGTGATCAAGTGCGCGGTGCCACCGGAGATGGCCAGGCAATACTTTTTCGCGATGCTTTCCGACGGGCAGGGAAACACCACGGTGATGGAGTTCTCGTTGCGCCATGCATCGATGCCGGCTGCCTGGAAGCGATCCACGGCATATTGCGCCTGGTCCAGGCAGTGGCGGACACGCCGGCGCCAGTCGGCGAACGAGTGGCTGCGCAGTGCCGCCCACATCATCAGCGGCGTGTGGCCATTGCGTGAGCCGCTGATGGTTTTGTCATGGGCCAGGATGTAGTCGACTTCCACGCAGATGCGCGCCACGTTCTTGCGCTTGGCGACCACGATGCCGCACGGGATCGGCGAACCAATCATCTTGTGCCCGGACACGCAGATCGAATCGATGCCGTCGGCAAACGTGAAGGGTTGCGGGTGGTCGACGAAGGGCAGGATCATCCCGCTCAGCGCCGCGTCGGCATGCAGGTAGTAGTCACGCCGGGCAATGCCCGCCAGTTGCAGCCGTTGCTGGATGGTCGCGATATTGTCCACCGCGCCACGCATCGTCGTGCCGATATTGGCGAAGATGATCGGGTGACGCTCCTGGTCGTCGGCGATCTTGAGCATCAGGTCGTCGTAGTCGATCTCGCCGTTGGGCAGGGATTCGACGGCGCGGCATTTGATGCGCAGCAGCTTGACGATCTTGGCCACCGAGTAGTGGGTGTCCCTGGAGTAATACAGGGTGCCGTCAGGGAACAGTTCGCGGGCCAGGTAGCAGCCGAACATATTGCCTTCGGTGCCGCCATTGGTGACGTAGCCCCAGCTGTCTTCGAGCGCAATGTCGAACAGCTCGGAGAAGTACGTCATCACGTCCTTTTCAAAGTCGAACGAGTTCAGCACATAGTTGCTGTACTCGTTCCAGTCCCCGCAATTGTTGATCGAAAACTGCAGGAAACGGTGCAACTGGGAGTAATCGAAATCGGCGGATTCGGGGTAGCCGATGTTGAAGTACTGATGGGTCACGCAGTGCTGCCAGAAGTGCTCAAGCCTGCTTTGGTCGGCCGTGGATAACGTCATCTCTAACTCCTTTTAAATCGACTGGGCGAAGCGGCCCGTTCAGGCCGCTTTTTGCCGCGTGTCCACCAGCGACCACCAACTGGCGAGCGTGGGCGAGTCGGCCAGCTCTTCAAAGGTGACGGCGATTCCACGCGCCTTGAGTTCGGCGGCAAGTTTCATCACTTGCAGGGAGTCGAGGCCGTAGAAAATCAGGTTTTCCTCGGGGTCCAGTGCTTCGCCGTCTTCGATCAATTGCAATACGCGGGTTTTCAGCCAGGCGCGGGTGGTTTCCGCCGTCAGCAGTTGGCGCAGCTGTTTCTTGTCGATCTTGCCCACGGCGGTGAGCGGCATGGTGTCGATCAGCCGGATGCGGTCGGGCAGTTTGTATTCGGCGATGCCCAGTTCCATCAGGTGGCGACGCAGGGCGGGCGGCTTGAGGTTGGGATTGCACGAGACGACGAAGGCGCAGCTCTTTTCCCCCAGTGCGGCGTCGGGCATGGCGACCAGACCGGCGTGGGTGACGTCGGGGTGCAACACGATGAGGTTTTCGATCTCTTCGGAAGCGACTTTTTCGCCACCCCGGTTGATCTGGTCCTTGACCCGGCCGACGACGCGCAGGTCACCGCTGGGTGTCATTTGCACCAGGTCTCCGGAGTAGTAGTAACCCTCGTTGTCGAAGGCCTGGGCGTTCTGTTCGGGGCTCTTGTAGTAGCCGCAGAAGGTGTAGGGGCCGCGGGTAGCCAACAGGCCGGGCTCGCCGGGCGCTACGGGCACACCCTGTTCATCGACGATTTTGATTTCGTCCCCCGGGCTGATCGGGCGGCCTTGGGTGGTAAAGATTTGCTCGTCGGTGTCATCCAGGCGAGTGTAGTTGATCAGGCCCTCGGCCATGCCGAACACCTGCTGCAGTTTGCAGCCGAGCACCCCGGGCACCTGGCGGGCCAGCGAGTCGGCGAACACGGCGCCGCCGACCTGCAGGAATTCAAGCGATTGCAGTTGTTCGGTGTGCTGCGGCGCGGCCTGCAGCCACAACGCGACGGCACTGGGCACCAGGGCGACGGTGTTGACTTCGTGGCGCTGGATCATTGCGAAGCAGGTCTGCGGTTCTGGGCTCGGCGCCATGATGAGGGTACCGCCTGCGTACAGCACGCCCAGGGCGCCCGGCGAACTGAGCAGGAAGTTATGCGCTGCCGGCAGGGCGCACAGGAAGCGTGTTTGTGCGGTCAGGCCGCATACCTCGGCACTGGTGCGGGCGTTGTAGTGGTAGTCATTGTGGGTGCGTGGGATGAGCTTGGGTGTACCGGTGCTGCCGCCGGACAATTGGAAGAGGGCCACTTCATCCGGTGCGCTGGGGGAGAAATCCACGGGGCTGTCGCTCGGGCTTTCGATCCAGGCAGCCAGGTTGTTGGGGGCATGCTGTTCGCCGAGGAACAGCGTGACCTCAGGGCTTGCGCCGACTTCGTTGAGGTCGGCGAGGTAGCCGTCATCACGAAACACTTCATGCTCACGGGAGGCGATCAACAGCTTTGGCGTGATTTGCCTGGCGTAGCTTTTAAGCTCCAGTTTGCGATGGCTGTAGAGCGCGTTGAGCGGCACGATGCCGGCCTTGAGCAGCGCGAACAGCACGATGTAGAACTCGGCGATGTTGGGCAGTTGCACCAGCGCGGTGTCGCCGTGGCCAAGCCCGCTGGCGGCCAGGCGCGAGGCGAGGTTGGAAGACAGTTGATCCAGCTCGTCATAACTGAAGCGACGCTCGCCGCAAATGATCGCGCAAGCCTGGGGCTGTACTTGGCTGCGGGCCTGGAGCAGGTGGGTGAGGGGTTGATCGATCCAGTAGCCGTTTTCCCGATAGCGTTGTGCTCTTTCGAGGGGCCAGTGCGTGAATTCTAGGGTCATGAGGGTCACTGCTGAAAAATGGGGAAATTAGTGGGCCAGGCCGCATGCGCGCAGCATGGTGCCGAGCTTGGTCTGGACTTCTGTCCATTCGGAGTCGGGGCTTGAGGCTTCGACGATGCCGGCGCCGGCGAACAGGCGGACCTTGTTGCGCTTGATGGTGCCGCAGCGGATGGTCACGACCCATTCGCCGTTACCCTGGGCGTCGCACCAGCCGACCATGCCGGTGAACAGGCCTCGCTCGACGTGCTCGACGAAGCGGATCAGGTGCCGCGCGCGCTCGGTAGGGAAGCCACACACCGCAGGGGTTGGGTGCAGGCGGCACGCCAACTGCAAGGCAGAGATGCCGGGGTCGGCCAGGGTGCCTTCGATCCGGGTGGAGAGGTGCCACAGCGCGGGCGTGCTGATCAGGCTAGGGCGCTGTGGCACGTCCAGCCGTGTGCACAACGGGCCGAGCTGGGAGGCAATGTCTTCGGTCACCAGACGGTGTTCGTAGTGGTCTTTTTCCGAGGCGGCCAGCCAGTCGGCGTTGCGCCGGTCGGCTTCGGGGTCAGCCATACGCTTGGCCGAGCCGGCGAGGGGATTGGACACGAATTCCAGACCGTCCTTGTGCACCAGCAATTCGGGGCTGACGCCGATCAGCGTGGCGCCGTCCGGCATGGGCACGCGGAAGTGGTAGCCGCTGGGATTCTGGGCACGCAGATTGTTCTGCATGGCGCTCACGTCCACATCCCGGGCAAACAGCAATTCACGCTGCACCGAGAGCACGGCCTTGCGCACGTCGCTGTGGCGGAAGTTGACGATGGCGTGTTCGACCGTGCGCTTGAAGCCTTGCTCGTCCGGTATGTTTTTTTGTTCAAGCAGTTCCGGCATCGAGGCCGCACCGGTGTGCACGGCACCGCTGCGGGCGCGCCACTCGGCGTGTTCGGGGATGTAGAGGCAGGACGCTTCAGCGGGATCGAAGGGGATGGCGCCGACGATGATCGGGTTGGCCTGGCCCGCTTTGCGCGCTTGTTCAAAGGCGTGCGAGACGGTTTTTTGAAACAGGCTGCTGGCGTTTTCACCGGCGATGGCCGGCGTTTCGATACGTTGCAACATGCCGCTGACCGCCAGCTCACGATCGCCGGAGGTGAATGAAAAACTCCGCGTTTCGTCAAGCTGTTGCACCTCATCCATGTCGCTCGTCCTAAGGGTGCCCGTTCTCATGTGCAGAAAGCCTCCGTGGCTTGTGGTCAAAAAATTATACCTTGAAATATAATCATTATCGTTTCTAATAGGTGACGCTAATCATTTAGATTTGTCAATCACATGAGTGGACCATGAGAGAGTTAACTTCGATGCAGGCCGCCTGTTGGATCGGGCGTACTGCTCATGCCTTTTTAGGGAGAGTTTCGGCTCATCTTTATGCCGAGTTCGATGGCCAGTGCATTGACCTGGACCGGTTACACCAAGCGCTAGAGCGGGCCAGCCTGCTGCATCCGATGCTGCGAATGCGCGTGGATGTGCAAGGGCTGCAATCCATCACGTCCATGGACCAATCGCCGCGGTTGGAAGTCGAAGACCTGCGTGCCATGACCGAGTCGCAGGCCACCCGCCACCTGCTGGCCAAACGGGAGACGTGGACACATCAGCAACTGGACCTGCGCCATGAGCCGGGCGCCCGGTTTGCAGTGAGCCTGATGGCCGACGATAGGTTTCGCCTGCATGTCGATACCGACATGATCGCCATCGATCCCTCCAGTTTCCGCACGCTGATGGAAGACCTGGCCCGGCTTTACGAGCAGCCCGATGACACGCTGGCGAACACGCCATCCTTCTTCGAGTGGTACGACAAGGTGCGTGTCGACCCGGCGCTCAAGGCCGCCCGGGATCGCGACCGTGCCTGGTGGCGTGAACGCCTGGCGCACGTTGCTCCGGCCCCCACCTTGCCATTGCTTGAACACCCGCCGGAGCACGCGCAAAGCCACCGACTCCATACCTGGCTGGGCCCCGTCGAGCGTCAGGCCTTGGAACAGGTGGCACGGGAACGCAGGATCACCCTGTCGACCTTGATGATGGGGCTGTTTGCGGCGGTGCTCGGGGAGCAGACCGGCGACCGTAGCTTTCGTCTCAATGTACCGACGTTCTGGCGCCAACCGCTGGTGGATCATGTCGAGCGCGTGGTGGGGGACTTCGCCAATGTGTTGATTCTGGATGTGGACATCGAGTCCGCCGCCACGCCGGCCGCGCTGTGTGCGCAACTGGCGAAAAAAATGGTCGGCCTGCTTGAGCATTGCGCCTATCCGGGGGTGAATGTGATGCGCGACCTGTCCCGCCATCACGGCTCGCCACAGCTGGCGCCGGTGGTCTTTACTGCCGCGCTGGACATGCCCGGTGGCGACTTGCTTTCGCCGCGCGTGCGGCGTGTATTCGGCCCGATGAATTGGGTCATCTCCCAAGGGCCTCAGGTGGCGCTTGATGCACAGATCGCCTGCGCCGATGGCGGCATCCTGATCAACTGGGATATCCGTCTTGATGCGTTGCCACTGCCGTGGGTAACGACGTTCTTTGAGCGCTTTGTGGCGATCACGCAGGAAGTGGCGGCCGATTCGCGCGCGTTGGATCAAGCGCTCAATGTCGGTGTTTCGCGCACACTCGAAAAACCACTGTCAGCCCTGCAGCAGGCGTACCTGTTGGGGCGTGGCACCCAGGTGCCTCTTGGCGGCGTGGCCATGCAGGAGTTTCGTGAATACCACGGGGCCATGGACCCGACGCTGCTGCGCAGTCGCCTGGCAGCGATGGTGCAGCGCCATGACAGCCTGCGCACACGGGTGGATGCGCTTAAGTTAGTAAGTTACGTCAGCGATGAAGCCCGCATCAATCTAGACGAAGTCGACCTTACATCAATGTCGGCGCAAGCCGCGTCGGCGTACATCGATGAACGCCGCGAGGCCTACGCCCACGCCATCTTCGAGCTGGACCGTGCGCCTTGGAATGTCACGCTCTTCCACCTGCCCGACCACCAGTTGACCGTGTTCGTGCGCCTGGATGCGTTGATCCTCGACGGCCGCTCCATTGCGGCGTTGTTGGTCGAGCTGTTCGACGGACTGACCGGTGATGAGGCCGCTGCCGAGGCTGCGCCTGCCCAGGTGGATCAGGCCCATCAACGCAAGGCCGACGCGGTTTACTGGAAGACCAAGCTCGCCGACGTGACGGGCGCACCACGCTTGCCATGGCGCGTGCCGCTCGATCAAGTGCGGGCCTCGCGCTACGAGCGTCAGAGCCGACAGGTGCCCAAGGCGGTATTCAACGGTTTCTGCAAATTGGGCGCCCGGCAGCGGCTATTCAAGAACTCCGCCCTGATGGCGCTGGTGATGGAGGTGCTGTCCCACTGGCTCGATGAAGGCGGCTTGTGTGTGGCGGTGCCCGTTGCGCCGCAAACGGGCGGTGCATTTGCCAACCATTCCAGCTTTATCGCGATCAACCGAAGCGAGGCGCCCGGCACCTTCACGGAGCGTGCGGCGAAGCTGCAAGTGGACGTGCTGGAAGGGCTGCAACACTTGGCCTATTCGGGCGTGGACCTTGCCCGGTTGCTGTTCGAATCCCACGGCCCAGGCCCTGTGCTGCCGGTGGTGATTACCAATGGTTTTTCCTGGCCGGTGTCGGCGGCGGACAGTCTCATGCAATTGCAAGGCGGCCTGACCCAGACGCCTCAAGTGGCCATGGACATTCGCTTCTGGGCAAACGCCGAGGGCGCGCTGGTGCTGGATATCGACTATGCGCGGGAAGTCCTCGACCCAGCGGTGGTTCACGACATCCTGGATGCGCTGGAAAAGGCCATCAGCCAGATCAGCGCCAGCGGTGAGTTTGCCGTGGACGCCGGTGCGATCATCGACACGTCTCACTATTGCCTTAATAGCGCGGCAACCGAGGCCCGTGCCGAAGGGTTCCTGGCGCAAATCGCCAGGCACCTGTTCGACCCCGCCAACCAACGGATCGCCCTGATCAGCGGCGAGCGGCAGATCAGCTACGCCGAACTGGGAGCGGATGTGTCGCGAGTCATTGCGGCGCTCAAGGCCCGTGGCATCGGTCCGGGCCAAGTGGTCGCCATCTGCCTGCCACGCAGCCCGGAGCACACCACGCTGACCTTGGCCTGTGCATTGACGGGCGTGATCTGGGTGCCTATCGACGCTGCGGCGCCGGACGAGCGTCGGCAGTATCTGTTGGAAAACTGCCGCCCCGATCTGGTGATCATCAGCTCAGGCGAGACGGTCGAGCAGGCCCACGCCACGCCGAACGAATTGCTGGCCGGGCCGCAAGCCAGTGCGCCAATACTGGATGATCGCTCGCTGAGCGAAGCGCCGGCGTATTACCTCTACACCTCGGGCACCACCGGCAAGCCCAAGTGCGTGGTGCTGTGCAACCGCGCCACGGCCAATGTCATCCGCAGCACCTTGTCACACTGGCGCGTACGCCGGAGCGATGTGTTCATGTCGGTAACCCCGCTGCACCACGACATGTCGGTATTCGATGTGCTCGGCTGCCTGACGGCCGGCGCCACGCTGGTACTGCCTGGCGTCGGCGAGGAAAAGGATGCGCTGCGCTGGAATCAGTTGATCGCCAGGCACGGTGTGACGCTGTGGTGTTCCGTGCCGGCCATCCTGGAAATGCTGCTGGCGTGCCGTGGTGACTATGACTTGGCCAGCCTGCGCCTGATCGCCCAGGGCGGCGACTACATCAAGCCGGGCGTGATCGCCGAGTTGCGCGGGCTGCTGCCATCGGCGCGCCTGATTTCCCTGGGGGGGCCGACAGAGACCACGATCTGGAGCATCTGGCACGACATCACTGCCGATGACCAACTGCAAATTCCTTACGGGCGACCGTTGCCGGGCAACCGCTATCTGGTGCTCGACGCCCAGGGCGCGCACTGCCCGGCAGGGGTTGTTGGCCGCATTCATACGGCGGGCGTCAACCTGGCCCTGGGCTACCTGGAAGACGGCGCGCTGGCACACACCGAATTCATCAGCGTGATCGATGAGCACGGCCAGGCCGTACGTGCATTTCGTAGCGGTGACTGCGGGCGCTATCGCCGTGACGGCACGTTGATGTTCGACAGCCGCGTGAATGGCTACGTAAAGGTGCGCGGCGTGCGCGTGTCGCTGCCCGACATCGAGAACGAGCTGATCAAGCATCCTGCGGTCAGGCACGTGCTGGTGGTGGACTACGGCGAACAGCGTCAGGGCGAGGTCAACATCGGTGCGCTGTACGTGAGCGCCGAAGACGCCGCCCCCTTGACCGCCGCCGCGTTGCGCCAGTTCGCCCGCGAGCACTTGCCGCAATCCCACGTGCCCACGCGATTCCTGGCGGTGGAGGCGCTGCCGTTGTCGCAAAACGGCAAGCCTGATCGCCCGCGCGCGCGCAGCTTGTTGCTGGAGCCTGCCGAAGAGGTCGTTGAAACCCCGTGCAGCAAGGTCTTGGCGATCTACCTGAGTGTGTTGGGCAGGCCCCCGCAGGACGGCGCCAATGCCTCGGTCGACTTCATCAGTCTGGGCCTGCGGCCCCAGCATTTGAAAGCCATCGCTGCGCGGTTCCAGGAGGAACTGGCGGTGACGCTTTCCCCCGGACAATTACTGCGTTGCCGTAACGCACACGATGTCGAGCGATTGCTCGCCTGCGCATAACCACATAGCACTACCCAGGGAGACAGATTGGATGACGGATTTACCCACTGTAGATATCGCCGGTGTTGGCATCGGGCCCTTTAACCTCGGGTTGGCCGCTTTATTGTCCAAACATTGCGAGGTGACCAGTCTTTTCCTGGATCGCAAAGCCGAATTTCGCTGGCATGAAGGGTTGCTCTTGCCGGGCACCACGTTGCAGGTGCCGTTTCTGGCGGACCTGGTGACGATGGCTGACCCGACCCACGAGCTGAGCTATCTGAATTACCTGCACCAGCACGATCGCCTGTACCAGTTCTATTACTACGAGAACTTCCAGGTGCCGCGCCGCGAATACGACCACTATTGCCGTTGGGCTTCGCAGCAGTTGCCGACGTGCCACTTCGGCGAGGATATCTGTGATGTAACTTACGACGCGGGAGCCGGCAAGTTCCTGATTGAAAGCCAGTCCGTGTCAGGCTTCAAACGCTGCTATTCCAGTCGAAACCTGGCGGTAGGCATCGGCACTACGCCGATATTGCCGCATTGGGCTCAGGTGAAAAGTATGGCACCGATCCTGCATTCGGCGGAGTTTGGCAAGCGCCAGGCAGAGTTGTCGCAATGTCGGCGTGTCACCGTGATTGGCTCCGGCCAGAGCGCCGCCGAGTGTGTGCTCGCGTTGTTCAACGAGTTGACCCCCGAGCGGATCGCCGCAGGCGCCTCGATCCGCTGGATCACCCGTTCAGCCGGTTTCCACCCCATGGAATACTCCAAGCTGGGGCAGGAGTGCTTTACGCCGTCCTACATGGAGTACTTCCACAGCCTTCCGCGTGAACGTCGTCGCGAGGTCGTGGCCAAGCAGGGCCTGTTGTACAAGGGCATCAGTTTTTCCACGATCGCCGCTATCTACGACTTGATCTATGAGCGCTCCATCGGCGGCAGTGACCCTGGCCTGACGTTGCTGTCGAACTGTGAAGTCGAGACGGTCGAGGACGTCGCCGGTACGCTGCGTATTGCCTATCGGCACCGTGAGCTGGATCAGGCCGGCAGCCTGGAGGCGGACGCGATTGTGGCCGCGACGGGCTACGGGCATGCCTGGCCGCAGTGGTTCGAGCGCCTCAAGGGGACGGTTCTGGAGACCGATGAGCACGGTGACTGCCTGGTGGAGGATGACTTCACTGCGCGTCGCTGTGATGACGGGGCAGGGCGTATCTTTGTGCAGAACGCCGAGATCTTCCAGCATGGCGTGGGCTCGCCGGACCTGGGCGTTGCCGCGATTCGTAACGCGAGCATTGCCAATCAACTGCTCGGCCGCCCGCATTACCGCCTGCCCAAACGCTCGTCGTTCCAGCGTTATGGCATGCATGAGGTGTAGTGCGTGAACGACAGGGCCTTGGTGTTTTCAAGGCCCTGTTGAAGGTCAAACGCGGATGTGGTCCAGGGTGAGGGTATCGGCGCCAGGTGTCGCAAACAGCGCGAACATCTGCTCAATCGTGGCGCTCATGCGAGCCATCTGTTGTGCACTGTAACGGTCCGAACGGTAGGTCACCACCAGGCGTAATGCGCGCTTGCCGTCCAGCGTGTTTTCCATGATCTCGAACTGAATACCGAACATCGACTGGTTCTTGTCCGGGTCAATCTGGCGGTAGCGGATCGCGCCGTTATCCGGTGTGCGCAGGGCGCCGTTCAAGGCGTTGTTGGCGTGAATCTGGATGTACACGTCGAACAGCAGTCCATCCGCCGGGGTCATGCCCAGGGCCTGTTGAATCTGCTCCATCGGCACATCGGCGTAGGCCATCGAGTCGTTGATCAGGCGACTGACGTTTTCAATCAGGGCTCCGACGGCTTGCCGAGCGTCGAATTGCACGCGGTGCGCGACCATGGTGGTGAAGTAGCCGACCGTGTCGTAATACGCCGGATCTGTGCGACCGGAAGCCGATGTGCCCACTACCAGGTCTTTCAAATCGCCGAGCTTGTGCAGGGATAGCACGATTGCCGAATAGACCACGCCGAACAGTGACGCGTTGTTTTGCCGGGCGAAGGCGTACAGGTGGTCGGTCGTGCCTTGGGTGGGCTTGATCTCGAACCACTGGGCCTTGGTCGATACCTGTGCCGGCGGTGCCTCGGAGGAGGGCAGCGTCAGGCCACGGGTGGCATCGCGCAGCATGCCGGTCCAGTAGTCGAGGTGCTTCTGGTTGATCCCGGCGGCTTGCTGGCGCACGGCGAATTCATGAAAGGACGGTGCCGGGCTTTTCCAGACGGGCGCTTTGTCGGCCGCTCGGGCCAGGTAGGCCTGGGCCAGTTCTTCCATCATCACGTTGAGCGACCATTCATCAATGGCCATGTGATGGACGAGCAGCGACAAGGTTTGCCGTTGATGTTGCGTGTCCTGAATGAAGCGCACCCGCAGGGGCAGCTCGCGGGTCAGATCGAACTGATAGGTGGCTTCGCTTTGCAGGGTGGCACCCTGGCTTTCGCGGCTGGGCCAGAACCACTTGAACTGCCCTAGCTGCGAGGTCGGCACGATTTGCTGGTATGCCTCGCCACGCTCGAAGTGGAAGGTGCTGCGCAGGCTGGCATGGCGCTCAAGCAGGTCATGGAATGCCTGCTCGAACAGCGCTTCATCCACCGGGTCGAGAAACTCCATGGCAAACGGCAGGTTGAAGATGGTGCCGAATTCGAAGGCGGCGTAAGCGCGTCCCAGGGACGCCTGGGCCAGTGCGAACGGCGCTTTTTGTACATTTTGCGACGAGCCGATGGCGGTCGTTGGTGCAGCGTTTTTCGCGATGACCCGGGCGCGCGCCGCCAAGGCGGTTGCCGAGGGCGCGCTGAAGAAATCGTTGAACTGCACTTCGATGCCGTGGCTGCTCGACAGCTTGCCGATGATGCGGGTGGCCAGCAGTGAGTGGCCGCCAAAGTCGAAGAAGTCATCCGTCGCCAGCATGCCCGGTTCCGCCAGGGCCTCGCGGAACTCGGCGAGGATAACGGCCGCAACTTCAGGTGTTTCGGTTTGTGCGGCGTTCTCGCCAATGTCCGCCTGGCGGTGCAGCCACGGCAGTGGCGTATCAGCGGTGTGCATGATCTTGCGGTACAGGTCGTTCGCCTGGCAGGTCTGGTCAAGAATCGGGTGAAGGACCAGCGCCAGGATGGGCGCATCCGGCGTTTGCATAATCAGCGCCTTGAATGGCGGCTGGTGTTCGGCGTCCCACGGCGCGGCTTGTTCGGAGAGCAGGTAGTGGCCGGCGTCACCGGTCACCTGAATGCGCTCGATGCACGCTTGCCAGTCGCGCGCCTGGACCTTGTCGACTTCGCCGTCATCGTTGAACTGATAGCGGGCATTGAGCTCGGGGATTGATTCGATCACTGCCTGGAGTGCCGACTCCAGCCGTGCGTGGTCGACAGTCGCGTCGAGTTTCCAGGCACTCAGGTGCTTTGAAATGCGTTCGGGATATTGCTGCTGCAAGAGCCAGAGATGCGCTTCGTAATCGGTGGCAGATCGTTTTGAAAACGTATCTGGAGTGAGTTCCATCATGGAAGTTTCCCGCCTTATCAAACTGAACAGTCAGAAGTAGAGATGGCACCAAGTGCCGACAGACCCATCCTCGGTCTGGTGTAACGCCTGGGAACCCGGGCGTCAGAGGACGTGCAATCCGGTTGCGTTGCAGGGGCTTTATGAACACCGTATGATCGCAAATAATAATCATACATATTCGCATTAGTCAAAATCTGATCGCGGGTGGATTCGTCTCAGGAGAGGTGTTGTGAACAACGGAGCGTTTGCGTCCAAACGGCAATTCGAAAAGCTGTACATCGACCATCACCGCTGGTTGTGCAGCCTGCTGCGGCGCAAGCTGGGCAATTCGTTGGATGCTGCGGATCTGGCCCACGATATCTATCTCAACCTCATCAAGAAGGGCCGCGTGCCTTCGATCGAAGACTCGCGCTGCCATTTGACCCAGATCGCCAAAGGCATGGTGATTGACCTCTATCGCCGTCGTCACCGCGAAGCCCGCCACCTGGAATCCCTGATGCAGCAGGCCGAACCGCTGGTGCCGTCCGAAGAGGAGCGGGCGCTGGCCGCCGAGGCGCTGGTGCAAATCGATGACGCGCTGCAAGCCAAACCGCCCAAGGCCCGCGAAGCACTGTTGCTGTGCAAGCTGCATGGCATGGGCCATCGGGACATCGCCGCCGAATTGAACGTGTCGGTGTCCTCTGTCGAAAAATACATCGCGGCGGGCCTGCGGGCCTGCCATCCCTTCGCATCGACGGCCGGGCTGTGAACAATTAAATCCGCAGCGCCATTGAGGGTTTCGTCGCATCGTTCGAAATACACGGTAGGCACGGTGCAAAACGCTCGAACGCAAAAGGACGCCAGGTACGCCACACGGTGGCCGGCAGTGGTTATTCAGGAGAGCTCATGAGCGTTAAAGACACACCCATCGGTTCGGTATCCCAGGTATTACGCCCCATTCGCGGGCGGCTGATACTTGCCGCGGTACTGGCCGCCCTTGGGACCATGCTGACCCTGGTGCCCCTGGCCGGCATCGCCCACATTGCGCGACTGGCCATGGGTGACGCAGCCAGTTGGGTCCAGCTGCAAGGCCCGGTCTGGCAAGTAGTCGGCGTCAGCCTGGCCTGCCTGTTCCTGGGCATGACCTTGATTTCGCTGGGGGAGATGGTCGCGCACCTGGCCGACAACCACATCACCGGCCACCTGCGCCAGGCCATCACCCGCCGGTTGGCCAGGGTGCCGCTGGGCTGGTTCACCCGTCGTGCTTCGGGTGAGGTCAAGCAGGCGATGCAGGATGACATCGGCACCTTGCACAGCTTGACGGCGCATTTTTTCACCACCCTCGGCCGTACGCTTGGGGCGGTGATCATCGCTATCCTCTACCTGTTTGCCATGGACTGGCGCATGGCGATTGTCTCGCTGCTGCCATTCCCGCTGTTTTTCCTGTTTTTCACCCGCGCCACCAAGGCCAGTGGCGCGAACATGCAAGCGTTCGGCGCCGGCATGATGCGCATCAACAATGCCGTGATCGAGTTCGTCAACGGCATTCCCGTGGTCAAGGCATTTGGCGCCGAGGGCAAGGCCCATGGCAGTTACCGGAGTGCGGTGGATGCCTTTGCCGCTGCGTTTACCGACTTCACCCGGCCACTGGTCAGTGCAATGGCCAACGCCCACGCCATGATCACGCCCGTGGCGGTACTCGGTGTGGTGCTGGCGTCCGGTACGTTGGGGGTGAGCCAGGGCTGGCTGGCTCCGGTGGACATCCTGCCGTTTGCGCTGGTCGCTCCAGGCATCTGCGCGCCGCTGTTGCTGCTGAGCTATATCACCCACGACCTGAACAACGCGACCGCCGCCGCCCAGCGCGTGCAGACCCTGCTGCAAACCCCGGTGCTCGAAACCCTGCCAGGCGCGTCAGCACCACTGCCGGCAAACGCTGAAATTCGCGTCGAACACCTGAGCTACCACTATAACGACGACGCCCCGGTGCTCCAGGACCTGAACTTCACCCTCAAGCCGGGCACCGTGACCGCCATCGTCGGCGCATCCGGTTCCGGCAAGTCGACCCTGGCGCGCCTGCTGCTGCGTTTTTTCGACCCTACCGAAGGGCGTATCACCCTGGGGGGTGTCGACCTGCGCCACATCGAGAGCACCCAGTTGTACCGGCGTATCGGTTTCGTGTTGCAGGAGGTACGCCTGATTCACGCCAGCCTGCGCGACAACATCGCCCTGGGCCGTCCCTCGGCCAGCCAGCAGGAAATCGAGGCCGCCGCGCGTATTGCGAACATCCACGAACGCATCCTGGACCTGCCACGGGGCTATGACTCGGTGATCGGTGAAGATGCACAGCTTTCCGGCGGTGAGTTGCAGCGCGTCAGCATCGCCCGCGCCGTGTTGCTCGACCCACCCGTGCTGGTACTGGATGAAGCCACGGCGGCAGCCGATGCCGAGAATGAGGTCAAGCTGCAACAAGCCCTGTCGCGATTCGCCCAGGGGCGCACGCTCATGGTGATCGCTCACCGGCTCGACACGGTGATGCACGCCGACCAGATCATCCTGATCGACAACGGCACCCTCTGCGAGCAAGGCACCCACGCCGAGTTGCTCGCGCGCAAAGGTCGCTACGCCAGGCTGTGGGCGTTGGGCGGTTATGAACAAGCCAAGGAACAGGCGGTGTCGTCATGCTGAAAACCTTTATTCAACTGCTCGGCGAAGACGCTTCGGTGCTGCGCCGCTACCTGGCGATGGCGCTGGTCTATGGCCTGCTCTGCGGGGTGACGATTGTCATGCTGGTGCCGATCCTCACCCACTTGTTGGCGGGGGATACCCGCGCCGCCGCGCAGTGGCTGATCGCGCTGGTCATCGGTGTGGTGGTGTGCTGGGCACTGCGACGCAGCGTCGAAAAAGCCGGCATCCGCGTCGGCATCGCCGTGCTCCAGCGCGGGCGCCACCGCCTTGGCGACCATGTGGCGCAGTTGCCCGTCGGCTGGTTCAGCGCGCACAACACGGCGCGGCTCAGCCACCTGGCGACCTCGGGCATGATGGAAATGGCGCAATTGCCCGCACACGTGTTCACACCACTGTTGACCGGTGTGGTCACGCCGGTGGTGATTCTCATCGCGCTGTTCATCCTGCACTGGCCAATGGGCCTGGTGGCCCTGGCGACCCTGCCGGTGCTGCTGGGCGTGTTCGTGTTGACGGCGCGGTTGGGGCAGCGAGCCGACCACGACTTCCAGCACAACGCCGCCCTGACCAGTCAGCGCATGGTCGAGTTCGCCCAGGCGCAGTCGGTACTGCGTGCCTTCAATGGCGAGGACGGCGGTACCCGGTTCCTCGAACAGGCCATCGGTCGCCAGCAGCAGGCTGCCAGGCATCTGATCCACGTATCGGCGATGTCGGTGGTGTTCAATGCGTGGGCGGTGCAGGCCGGTTTTGCTGCGCTGCTGGTGGCTGCCACCCTGTGGCTGGGCGACCTGCTGGGCGCCGGCCTGGAAGCGGGCTCGGTCATCGCCGTGATGATTACGCTATTGCTGGTCAGCCGCTTCATCGACCCGCTGCTGGAAGTGGCCGGCTACAGCGAAGTGCTGCGCGGTGCCCGTGGCCAGTTGGGCGCGGTGCGCGAGATTTTTGCAGTCAAGCCGCTGCCGCAGCCACAGGCCCCCGAGGCGCCTGTCGATAGCAGCGTCGAACTGCGCAACGTCAGTTTCGCCTACGCTGAGGGCCAGCCCGACGTGCTGCGCGAGGTCAGCCTGCGCATCGAACCGGGCAGCATGACCGCACTGGTGGGCGCTTCCGGCTCGGGCAAGACCACATTGGTGCGCTTGATCGCACGCTTCTTCGATGTGACCCAGGGCCAAGTGAGCGTCGGCGGCGTGGATGTGCGCCAGATGTCCGGTGAGCAACTGGCCGGCCAGATCAGCCAGATTTTCCAGGATGCTTACCTGTTCCAGGGCAGCATTGCCGACAACATCCGTATCGGCAAACCAGCGGCCAGCGATGCCGAGGTAATGGAAGCGGCGCGACAAGCCGGCGTGCTGGAAATCATCGAGCGACTGCCCCAGGGCCTGGACACACCGGTGGGCGAGGGCGGGGCACGCTTATCCGGTGGCGAACGCCAACGGATCTCCATCGCCCGTGCGCTGATCAAGGATGCGCCGATCCTGCTGGTCGACGAAGCCACCGCGGCCCTTGATGCCGAGAACCAGGCCGCCATCGCCGAAGCGCTGGCGCGGCTGCGCGGCAAACGCACGCTGATCGTTATCGCCCATCAGCTGTCGACCGTGGTCATGGCCGACCAGATCCTGGTGCTCGATCAAGGCCGGCTCAGCGAGCAAGGTTCCCATGCCCAATTGAGCGCCAAACCCGGGCTGTATGCCCACTTTCTCGCCCAGCGCAGGGCGGCAAAAGGCTGGCGGATCGCGGGTGAGGACGCTTCTTGAGTCGTACAGCAGTAGTCGTCCTGTTTGTCGTGCTGTGCGGCCTGTCGCTGATGGTGGGGGTCAAGCAGGTGTCGTGGGTCGAGCTGTTGAGCTTTTCCGACGACGCCTGGCTGACCCTCACCGCCAGCCGGCTGCCACGCCTGGCCGCGCTGATCCTCACCGGGGTCGGGTTGGCCGTGTGCGGGGTGATCCTGCAGCAGATCGTGCGTAACCGCTTCGTCGAGCCCGGTACCAGCGGTGGGTTGGATGCCGCCAAGCTGGGCATCCTGATTTCCCTGACGGTCGCGCCGGGTGCCGGGGCCGCCGGTAGAATGCTGTTCGCCCTGGCCTTTTGCTTTGCCGCCAGCCTGATCTATGTCGCGATCATCCGGCGCATCCAGTTCAAGAACACCGTGATGGTGCCGGTGATCGGCCTGATGTACGGCAGCGTGCTGAGCGCTGTCGCCGAGTTCTACGCCTACCGCCACAACATCCTGCAGAGCATGCAGGGTTGGATGCTCGGCGACTTCTCGAAGATCGTGCAGGGCAATTACGAGATCATCTACCTGATCCTGCCCATTGTCGTGCTGACCTACCTGTATGCCCATCGTTTCACCGTACTGGGCATGGGCGAGGGCATGGCCAGCAGCCTGGGCCTGAACTACGCCGCCAACGCGGCGCTGGGCTTGATGCTGGTGGCCGTCACCGTCTCCGCCACGGTGATTACCGTGGGCGCGATTCCCTTCGTCGGGCTGGTGATTCCCAACCTGGTGGCCCTGCACTACGGTGAAAACCTGGAGCGCACGCTGCCCATCGTCGCCCTGTGCGGCGCCTCGTTGCTGTTGATTTGCGACATCCTCGGCCGCCTGCTGATCTACCCCTTCGAAGTGCCGATCGGCCTGACTGCCGGTTGCATTGGCGGTGTGGTGTTCCTGGTGCTGCTGATCCGGAAGTACACATGAGACACATGGCTACCCGTTATGGCCTTTGGCTGCTGGTCCTGTTGCTGGCCGTTGGGTTTCTGTTGCTGGGCTCGGGCCTGGATTTCGATTACGTCATTCCCAAGCGGCTTACCCGCCTGGCCGCAATCGGCATTGCCGGCGTGTGCATTGCGTATTCGTCGGTGATATTCCAGACCATCGCCGGCAACCGCATCCTCACGCCGGCGATCATGGGCTACGAGGCGATCTACCTGTTGTTCCAGGCGTTGCTGATTCTGCTGCTGGGCACCCAGAGCCTGCTGCTGGGGCGTGACGGCAATGTGCTGTTATCGGTGCTGTTGATGCTCGGCTATTCTTGGCTCATCCACCGTTGGCTGTTGCGCAACGGCAGTCACAACGTGTACCTGCTGTTGCTGCTCGGGTTGGTGTTGAGCATGGTGATGGGCACCTTCACCCAATTCATCCAGTTGAAGATCAGCCCCGGGGAGTTCTCGATTTTCCAGGGATTCAACTACGCCTCATTCAACAAGGCGCAACCGGGGCAGGTGATCTATTCGGGCGTGTTGGTGGCGGCGGTGTGCTTCATCGCCCAGCGCACGTTGCCGGTGCTCGATGTCCTGGCCCTGGGACGTGACCAGGCGATTTCCCTGGGGGTCGACTACCCACGCAGCGTGCACCTGCAACTGGCCCTGATCGCCATTCTGGTGGCGGTGTCCACCAGCCTGGTGGGGCCGACCGCGTTCATGGGCGTGTTCGTCGCCAACATCGCCTACGCCCTGGCCGGCACCACGCGGCACCGGGTCACCTTGCCCCTGGGCTGTGCGATTGCCATTGGCATTTTCATCATCGCTCAGTACCTGGTGGAGCAATGGCTCAACTACAACACCTCCGTGAGCATTCTCATCAACCTGGTGTGCGGTGTGTATTTGCTCGCGCTGATGATCCGAACCCGAGGCACCGCATGATCTCTCTGCAACACGTCTACAAAGCCTATGGCGCCAAGCATGTGCTGAGTGACGTCAGCGTGCAGTTCCCGCCGGGGCAAGTGACCTCATTGATCGGCCCCAATGGAGCGGGCAAATCCACCTTGTTGATGTTGATCGCCCGTCTGTTGACGCCTACCCGTGGCGATGTACTGATAGGCGGGCGCAACATCGCCGACGTACCGGTGCGTGACTATGCCAAGCGCGTCGCCACCTTGCGTCAGTCGCCGGATTTCAACCTGCGCCTGACCGTCGAAGAACTGGTGGCTTTCGGGCGTTTCCCCTACAGCCGAGGCGCACTCACCGCCCAGGACCGGGTGGTGATCGACGAAGCCATCGAGTTTCTTTCACTGCAACCGCTGCGCCTTTGCTACATCGACGAGCTCAGCGGCGGGCAGCGGCAGATGGCGTTCCTGGCAATGACCATCGCCCAGCAAACCGATTACCTGTTGCTGGATGAGCCGCTCAATAACCTCGACATGAAGCACGCTGTTCACATCATGCGCGCCTTGCGCCGCCTGTGTGATGAGCAAGGTCGCACAGTGATCCTGGTGGTGCATGACATCAACTTTGCGGCCAATTATTCCGACCATATCGTGGCGATGAAGGGCGGCGCTATCCACCGTCACGGCCCGGTCGACCAGGTAGTGACCGAGGCCAACCTGCGCGAGCTGTTCGACCTGGATTTCGAGATTCTGCACAGCCAACAAGGCTTCGTTTGCAACTACTTCAATCCATCACCTTCAAGGGAACTGACATGAGCACTGATCACACGAACAGAATGCGCGCGCTGCTGCTGACGATGGCCGTGGCGGCCGGGCTGCAGGGGTGTGACAAACCGGCGCCGGAGGCCAAGGCCTCGGTCGCGGCGCAGGCGGCCTACGCGCCGATCACCATCGAGCATCCGCTGGGCACCACCGTGGTCACTCAGTTGCCCCAGCGGGTAGTGGCCTTCGACATGAGCGAGCTCGACACCCTGGATCAACTCGGGGCCCCGGTGGTCGGCATCGCCAAGGACTACGTCGCCAGCTTCCTCACTCGCTACCGTGACGACACGAATGTCGCGGATGTGGGCACGACCATCCAGCCCAACTTGGAGCGCCTGCATGCGCTCAAGCCCGACCTGATCCTGATCTCTCCGCTCCAGGCCCAGAGCTATAAGGAGCTCAGCCAGATTGCGCCAACCGTGTACGACGACGTGGACCTGACCAACAAAAAAGGCAATTTCATCGAGACCGCCAAGGCCCATTTGACCCTGCTGGGGCGCATCCTCGACAAGCCGGAACTGGCCCGCCAGAAAGTGGCGGAAATGGATGCCAAGGTCGAGCAGACCCGCCAAGTCACTGCCGGTCGCCCCGAGAAGGCCTTGATCGTGCTGCATAACAACGGTGCCTTTACCTCCTACGGCGTGAAATCACGCTACGGTTTTGTGTTCGACACCCTGGGCGTTAAACCGGCCAGCCCCGACATCGAGGCCGGCCTGCATGGCCAGCCGATTTCCAATGAGTTCATTCAGCAGGCCGACCCGGACATTCTGTACGTCATCGACCGCACGGCAGTGATGGAGCACCGCCCGGCCCTCGACCTCAAGAGCCTGGACAACCCCCTGTTGCGCAAGACCAAGGCATGGAACAACGGCCGCGTGATCTTCGTCGACGCCCAGACCTGGTACCTGTGCACGGCCAGTGTGACCTGCCTTAACCGCATGGCGGACGAGGTGGTGCAAGGCTACAAAGGCTGATCCAGACACGCGTTCGTGTACCCAAAGCCGCTGCCATTCAGGTTGCGGTTTTTTCTTGCGAATATTTATCATTTAGGTTGAGGGTTTGTGGTTCTGGTACGGAATCCTAGTGAATGCACTTCAATACTTCGCATCGAAAGGAATCCAGCATGTCGGAACACGGCCGCCCAACTCGCGCCCACCCTGATTTATCCCAGGCCACACCGCGTACTTTCCCGTTTACCTTGAACCGCACGTTCTGCGCCGTGCAGATGGCCTTGCTGCTCGGTTTGAGCGGCGGCTCGCTGGCCGTGTCGGCGGCGCCTGAACCGGAGCCGGCCACCGAGGCCCGGCCCGAAGCGGAAAAGAACCGCCTGGTGCTGTCGGAAACCACCATTGTGGGCGAGCGGCTCGCCGCCGACGACCTGCCACCTGCGTACGCGGGTGGGCAGGTCGCCACGGGCGGGCGTATCGGGCTGCTGGGCAACAAGGACTTCATGGAAACACCGTTCAACGCCATCAGCTACACCGATGAATTCGTGCGTAACCACCAGGCCAAGGACATCGGCTCGGTGATTGGTGCCACTGACTCGTCGGTCAACGTGCCGTCCAAGCGGTCCATCCTCGAAACCTTCTTCATCCGCGGCTTCAACACCAGCGCCAGCGACGTCACCTTCAACGGCCTGGCCGGCATGGCGCCGAACCTGCGCGGTTCGACCGAACTGGCCGAGCGCATCGAAGTGCTCAAGGGCCCGTCCGCACTGCTCAACGGCATGCCGCCCGATGGCAGCGTCGCCGGCAGCATCAACATGGTGCCCAAGCGCGCCGCCGACGAACCGCTGACGCGGATCACCACCAGTTACGAATCCAGGGGGCTGTACGGCGCCCACGCTGACGTGGGTCGACGTTTTGGCGAGCAGAACCAGTTCGGTATCCGCTACAACGGCGTGTACCGCGATGGCGACACCAGCGTGAACGACCAGCAGCAAAAAATGCAACTCAACGCCCTGGGCCTGGACTGGCGCACTGAGCGCGTACGCCTGTCCCTGGACGCTTACAAGCAGCGTGAGCGCCTGGATGGCGCCACCTATTTCGGCATCGGCATCTCGCCGGCGGTCAATAAAGTGCCCAGCCCGAGGAAGGGCAACCACTCCCTGGCACCGGACTGGGCCTACACCATCAACGACACCGAAACCGTGCTGGTCCGTGGCGAGGTCGACCTGAATGACTCGCTCACCGCCTTTGCCGCCTATGGCCAGCGCGACGGTGGCCGCAATGCCCTGATGACCCGTGACACGCTGATCAACAACACCGGGGACATCAACGTGCTGGCTTATCGCTCGGACGGGCAGGGCACGCAGAAGTCCGGTGAAGCCGGCCTCAAGGGCACGTTCGACACCGGCCCGGTAGGCCACGCCTGGTCTGTGGCCGCCACCCAGTACAAAACGGAGATGAGCTACAAGGACTTGATGATCCCCAACTATGTGGTCACCAACTACGACAACCTCGACTTCGGCCCGACACCGCCTCTGGGCAAATACGGTGCCGTCACCTCCCGCAGCGAAGCCAAGCTGAGAAGCTTTGCGTTCCTCGACACCCTGTCGTTCCTCGATGGCCGCGTGCAATGGACCGTAGGCTGGCGCAACCAGACCGTGGAAAGCGCCGGCCTGACGCCGGCCCGGGTCAAGACGTCCCGCTACAGCGACAGCAAGGTGTCGCCGGCGACGGCGTTGCTGGTCAAGGTCACCGACGACGTTTCGCTCTATGCCAACTACATCGAAGGGTTGTCCCAAGGAGGCACGGCACCCACCAGCGCCGCCAACTCGGGTGAAATCCTCAGCCCTTACCAGACCAAGCAGTATGAGGCCGGCGCCAAGTTCGACCTGGGCACCTTCGCCACCACCCTGGCCGTGTTTCAGATTGAAAAACCCAGCGCCTACACCGACCCTGTCACCAATATCTACGCCACCAACGGCGAGCAGCGTAACCGTGGCGTGGAATGGAGTTTCTTTGGTGAAGTACAACCCGGCCTGCGCCTGATGGGCGGAGCGTCCTATACCCAGGCTGAGCTGACCAAGGCGTTGGTCAAATCAAACGAAGGCAACCAAGTGACCGGCGTACCTAAGATCATCGCCAAACTGGGCGCCGAATACGACCTGGAAACGGTGCCGGGCCTGACCCTGACCGCCAACACCAACTACGTGGGCCGCCGCTACGTCACCGACGACCATCGTATGGAACTGCCGTCCTACACCGTGTTTGACGTGGGCGGCCGCTACACCACCAAGGTCATGTCCAAGCCCGTGACCTTGCGCGCCAATGTCGAAAACGTGGCCAACCGCGCCTACTGGATCGGTTCGTACAGCGGCGGCGACGGCAGCGGATTGTCCGGTGGCCTGGGTACGCCGCGTACGCTGCAGCTGTCGGCGTCGGTGGATTTCTAACCTTTAACCCGAGCGTGGGGGCGTCCGAGGATGCCGCCATGCCGGGTTGGCAAAGCGTTACGAACTCTCTGACGCATCGTGGGAATTAATCAAGGATCTGGTTTCTCCAGAGCGGAGAATGGGTCGCCCGCTGCCTCTGTCCGTCAGGCAGGTAAGGCCGCGCGCCGCAGCAAGGGGCTTGCTCGGCGCGCGGAGCGGCAGGTCACCAGTTGAAGTTCACCGAGGTCAGCAGGGTGCGCTCGTCACCGTAGAGGCAGGTGGAGAAACTGCACTGCGCGTAGCGCTTGTCGGTCAGGTTGTTGGCGTTGACGGTCACGTCCCAGTGTTCGTCGATCCGGTAGCGCGCCATGGCGTCGAACAGGGTATAGGCTGGCATGGCCGAATCCATACCCGAGGCCTGTGTTGTGCCCATGTAGCGAGCGCCGGCGCCCACGGTCAGTTTCGGAATGCCCCAGTTGACGAAGTCGTAGCGGGTCCACAGGGCTGCCTGGTGGTAGGGCGTTTCGTCGGTACGTTGACCCACTTCGGCGGCGATCGCGCTCTTGGTGGTGCGTGCATCGGTATAGGCGTAGGTGGCGATCACGCTGAGTGCCGGGGTGATATCCGCCTTGGCTTCCAGCTCCAGACCGCGGGAGCGTTCCTCGCCGGTTTGGCGGAACTCGTCGGTCGCTGGATCCTGCTTGAGCACGTTGGTCTGGGTCAGCTCGTAGACGGCTGCGCTGAGCAGCATATTGCTGTCCTTGGGCTGATAGCGCACACCCACTTCGTACTGTTTGCCTTCGGTGGGGGTGAAGGTCTGGCCGGTGACTTGCGCAACGGAAACCGGGAAGAACGACTCGCTATAGCTGATGTAGGGCGCCAGGCCGTTGTCCGCCAGGTAGACCAGGCCTGCGCGCCAGGTGGTGGCTTCGTCGCTTTGGCTGGCCTTGGCGCCATTGCGATGCGCTGTCTGCTGCTGGTCAGCCCAGTCGTGGCGGCCACCCACCTGCAGGACCCATTTGTCGCCGAACTTGATCTGATCCTGGAAATAGGCACCTTTTTGCAGCATGTCGAGCTGCGAGCCACGGTCTAAGGAGCGGTTTTTGTTGACCACTACGGGCTGACCATAGTTGTAGCGACTCAGGTCCAGGCTGGGGGCTGCGCCTCGGAAGTTATGGGAGTCGTAGGAAGTGTCATAGCCGTCGAAACCGACCAGAACGGTGTGCTCGACGCTGCCGAGCTGCCATTTCGATTCGATATTGGTGTCGCTGCCCAGGGTTCGAGCACGCTCACGGCGATCACTGTATTGCCGTGCAAGGATGCCGGTGTTGGCGGCATTGCGGATAGCCGCTGCGGACGTCTGAGCTTGCAAGTAGTTCCACTTCACATCGGACTCGGAGTAACGCAGCTTGTGATTAAGCGTGAAGTGTTCGTTGAAGTGGTGGGTGAATTCGTACCCCAGGGCCGACATCTCGCCATTCATGTCGTCGTAGCCCGGCTCGCCGATGAAGTCGTGGCGGCCGATCTTGAAGGTGCCGTCACCCGCACCTTTGACCAACTGATAGGGCAGGGGTGCGGGGAAACGCGTATCGGTCTTCTGGTAGAAGGACAGCAGGGTCAGCGATGTGTCTTCGTCAGGACGCCAGGTCAGCGCCGGGGCGATGTAGATCTTGTCGTCGTTGAGATGATCCTGCTGGGTGTCGCTGTTGCGGCTGAGCAGGGTCAGGCGATAGCTCAGGGTGTCGCTACCGGGCAGTGCGCCGCTGAAATCGGCGGCGAGCTGCTTGCGGTCATTGGAGCCCGTCTGCAGTTGCAGCTCATGAAGCGGCGTTTCGGTTGGGCGCTTGCTGACGCCATTTACCATGCCGCCGGGCGAGAGCTGGCCGTAGAGCACCGAGGCAGCGCCGCGAATGACCTCGACGCGCTCCAGGCCATAGGGTTCCTGAATGCCGTCGTAGGAGTTGTTCTGCAGGCGCAGGCCGTCGCGCAGCGAGCCGCCGGTGGCGGATTCGACGGAGAAGCCGCGCATGCGGAAGCGGTCCGCAGTGCGGTTGAACGAGGTCGCGCTGGCGGTGAACCCTGGCGTGTAGCTCAGCGCCTGGGCCAACGTTTCCGCCTGGCGGTCGCGGATCTCGTCGCTCGTCACCACCGACAGCGACTGCGGCGTCTCGGTGATCGGCGTGTCAGTCTTGGTAGCGCTCATGTTGCGTTTGGCTACATAGCCGACCACATGTTCGGTGGGCTGCTCAACGCTTTGCCCGGTAACGTTGATGGCATCAATCTCCAACGGCGCAGCCGTGGCTGCCGGGTTGGTCTCAGCGGCATGCAGGCTGCCCGAGCCCAGGCTGGCAATGGCCAGTGCTAGCGCGGTAATGCTGAAGGCTGGGCGTCGGGCGAAACGTTCGTGGCTTAGGTGCGTAACCTGGCGCATGGCGAAGGTACATCCTCTGGTCTTCTGGTATGTGTGCGCAATGCGGAGGACTTTCTGTGTTCCTTCACGCCAGTGCGCCGTGGCAGTCAGCAATAGCGCGCGAACTCTACATCTAAATGAGAAATATTTGTACTAGCTCACGCGTTATTGTCATCACCAAGATATTACTGCAAGCTAATGCGCATAAATGTTCAAGGCCTGGACGCTGCCCGATAGGCAATGTCCGCCCTGAGCTGGACGAGATTCGCGGTGAACCCGCATGCCCGGCAATCTGCGCTGGCTCTGAGCCAAGAGGGCGCTGGCGCGGTGGTTCGAATTCGAGTGTGTATGCATGTTGAAAGCGATGGGGCTTCATCTTCAATTCGACGAATTGAAGGTGCTCGATGACATCAGTCTGACCATTCACGAAGGCTGCTTTACCGCATTGATCGGGGCCAATGGTTGTGGCAAGACCACGTTGCTGAACGTGCTGGCGCGCATGCTACGCCCGGCCAGCGGCGACGTACTGCTGCAGGGGAAGCCTCACGTTCAGCTCTCGCGACGTGATCTGGCCAGGCAAATAGCGCTGTTGCCGCAACGCACCGCTTCGCCTGCCGGGATAACCGTGCGCGAGCTGGTCATGCAGGGGCGCTACCCCTGGCAAAGCTGGTGGCAGCAGTGGAGTGACGCCGATCAGCAGGCGATCGACCGCGCCGTGGCACTGGCCGACGTCGGCATGCTGCTGGACCGCACCCTGACCAGCCTGTCCGGAGGGCAGTTACAGCGCTGCTGGATTGCCATGACTCTGGCGCAGGAGACCCCGGTCATCCTGCTCGACGAGCCCACCACCTTTCTCGACATCGCTCATCAGATCGCCTTGCTCGAACTGCTCGCCGATCTGCGTGACCAGGGACGCACTGTCGTCGCGGTTCTGCATGACCTCAACCAGGCCGCGCGCTACGCCGATCAACTGGTGATGTTGCGCCAGGGCAAGGTGCACGCCCAGGGCACGCCTGCCGAGGTGTTCACTGCGGCCAACCTCAAGGCGGTGTTCGATCTGGATGCGCATATTCTCATCGATCCACATTCCGGTGATCCTCTGTGCGTGCCGGCTTCGCCTGCGCGCATTCGCGCACTTCACAGCCAGGTAGCCCGATGACGGGTGGGTGGCGCTGGTCGATCTGGTTATCGATCTTGATCGGCATCGGTCTGGCGTCGACGCTGCACCTGGCCGTGGGGGCCAAGTCGATCCCCTGGAGCGATGTTTGGCAGGCGCTGTTGGCGTATGACCCGAGTAATTCTGATCACAGTGTCATCCGCGGTTCGCGCCTGCCGCGCCTGTGGGTGGCGATGGTTGTGGGCGCCTGCCTGGGGCTGGCCGGCACGGTGATGCAGGCGGTGGGCGACAATCCATTAGCCGACCCGGGCATCCTCGGCATCAACAGTGGTGCGGCCTTGTTCGTGGTCATTGGCTTGCTGGTGCTACCCGGCAACGACATGACCATGATTCCCCTGTTTGCCTTCAGCGGCGCTCTGGTGGCCGCCATCGGCGTCATGCTGCTGGCCGGGCGCACGCCCAATCCGGTGCGCCTGACGCTTTCGGGAGCGATGATGGCCGCGCTGTTCGGCGCCATCACCGCGATTCTGCTGCTGCTCGATCAGCAGGGGCTGGACAGCCTGCGTCGCTGGCTGACCGGCTCGCTGGGTATCAGCGGTGCAAACCTGCCAAGCTGGCTCTGGCCCTACCTGATCGCCGGCATGTTGCTTTGCCTGCTCAATGTGCGGGCGTTGAATGCCTATCGGCTGGGCGCGCAGGTGGCCTCCAGCATGGGCGTCAACCTGTTGCGGATGCGGCTGTTGAGTTTGGCGGCCGTGGTGCTGCTGTCCGGTTGTGCGGTGGCGTTGGCTGGCCCCATCGGTTTTGTCGGGCTGGTAGTGCCGCATGCGGCGCGGCTGCTGGTTGGCCACGACCTGCGGCAGCTAATGCTGGCCGCGCCGCTGCTGGGCGGCTTGCTGCTGGTGCTGGCCGATATAGTGGCGCGCACCCTCGTGAGCCCGTACGAACTCAACACCGGCATCGTCACCGCGCTGATTGGCGGCCCGGTATTCGTCGCGCTGGTACTGAGGAAGCTCAAGTGAGTCGCTGGCTGACTACGCCAAGGCGTTGCCCCGGGTTGCCCTGGGTCGGCCGACCCATCGATGTGCTGGCGGCGTTGGTGCTGCTCTTGTTGCTGATGGGCCTAACGTTGTACGCGGCGAGCGTAGGCAGCTACACGACGGGCATGGCTCAGCTCTGGCAGAGCCTGTTCGCCGATGATGAGACGGCGCTGGCGGCCAGCGTGCTGTGGGAGTTGCGTCTGCCGCGCATCCTGCTGGCGATACTCGGGGGCGCGGCGATGGCTCTGGCTGGCGTGTTGATGCAGTCACTGACGCGTAACCCACTGGCTGCGCCGGGATTGGTCGGGGTGGAGGCGGGCGCCAGCGTCACCATGCTGCTGATCCTGGTGCTGTGGCCGGAGGCCTTGCCGCTGTCGCTCTATCCCCTGGCAGCGTTGCTCGGCGGTCTGGCGGTGGCGCTGTTTATCGTCGCGCTATCCTGGCGCGGCGGCATTGCCCCGCTGCGTCTGATTCTGGTTGGCGTGGGGCTCACGGCCATGCTCGGTGCCGTCGCCGATCTGCTGATCACCTACGGCAATATCGATCGGGTCGAATCGGCGCTGATGTGGCTTGGCGGCAGCCTGCATCGCAGTGGTTGGCCGCAAGTGCAGAGCCTGCTGATCTGGCTGCTGGTGGCGGGCACGCCACTGTTGTTCTGTCATCGCCAGCTCAATCTCCTGCAACTGGGCGAGAGCGTGGCGCTCAGTCGCGGCCTGAATGCACCGGTGATAATGCTCTTGCTGTTGCTGTGCAGCGTCACGTTGACGGCGGCAACGGTGGCCAATATCGGCGTGATGACCTTCGTTGGTCTGGTCGCGCCGCACCTGGCGCGGCAGTTGTGCGGTGACCGGCATGGCGCGTTATTGCCGCTGTCGGCCCTGTTCGGGGCCGTACTGGTTCTGCTGGGTGACACTTTGGGGCGCGGCTTGCTGCCGCCGTTGCAACTGCCGGCCGGTCTGGTGGTGGCGATTATCGGTGCGCCTTATCTGTTGGTTTTGCTGGCGCGGCAACGCAACCGTTGACGCGTGGTCACTTAAGGATATGACGAAGATGTTGGTGAAGTTCAAAGCCCTTTCCCTGATAGCCTGTGTACTGTTGGGCCTGAGTTCGATGCAGGCCGTCGCCGCCGAAACCCGTGTCTTCGAGAACCGTTTCGGCCGTGTCGAGGTACCCGTCGCACCGCGTTGCGTGGTCTCCCTGCATGACCTCAGCCTGACCACCCAACTGCTCGAACTGGGCATAACCCCGTGCGGGTCCACGGGGCGCAAGAAGATGTTCTCGGACGCGTTGTTCCGTGGCGCTCAGCAGCGCTTCGATGTCTCCGGTATTCGCTATGTGGGTTCGCACCAGTCACCCGATCTCGAGGCCATCGCGGCGCTCAAGCCTGACCTGATCATCGGACTGTCCTATCACCAGGACCTGAAAGAGCGCCTCAGCCGCATTGCCCCGGTGGTGCTGCTGCCGGCGCGCGAGACCGACATCAAGACTTACGCCAAGGAGCTGGCCGAACTGGTAGGCAAGCAGCAGCGCTACCAGAAGCTGCTGAACGAATACGAATGGATCGTCGGCGAATTCGCCAAGCGGGTGAAGGAGCCGGGGCGTATCACGGTAACCACCCTGGAGGTCTATCCGGACGGTTTCCAGCTGATCGGCCGTTCCGGCATGGATGACGTAATCGCCGATTTCGGCCTGGGGCGCGTGTCGGCCTTCAAGGAGGCGCGTCAGAACGTGCCTTATAGCCTGGAGCGCATTGGCGACTTCGACAGTGATTTCATCATCGATACCTATGAGGAAATGCTCGGTTCGCAGGCTGGCACCGAGGCCTTCCGCCGTTCGCCGCAGTGGCAGAACCTGTTCGCGGTGAAGAACCATCAGTTCCTGTATTTCAACCGAAGTCGTTTTGCCGACACCATGCAGGGCATGATCGGCTCGGCCTACCTGCTGCTGTCGCATATTGGCGAGCGCGATTACAACCTGCAGGAAAAGTGATCCATCCAGCCTGGGTAAGCGGCTGCGGCCGCGCGGGTGATGGCTAAATAGTGCCCAGGACCTTAGGTTTAAATAATATCAGTTCGTGTTTGATAATGAGTCGGTTTTGCGATAATTTTGTGCCCCTCGTCAGTAGCACAAAGGAACGCAGATGCTTACCGATTTGCTCAACCGCGCAAACCATTCACTCGATGAGGTTCAGGCGGGTGTCGAGGGACCGCTGCCCTTTGTGTTGCGGGCCCCTGTGCCAGGCGACTCCTGGCGTGATCACGCAGAGCTGATCCGGCGTGCCGCCGACAGCAACCTGCAGACCACCGGTGGCATCCTCTTTCGCGATTTCGCCTTTCGCGACGCTAACGACTTCGAGGAGTTCGCCCGCTGTTTCGGTCACGAACTGCTGACCTACGACTACGCCTCCACGCCACGCACCAAACTCAACAGCCGCGTGTATACGTCGACCGAATACCCCGCCCACCAGGTCATTCCGCTGCACAACGAGCAGTCCTACTCGTTGAACTGGCCGATGAAAATCTGGTTTCACTGCATCCAGACCGCGCCGGTCGGCGGTGAGACGCCCATCGCCGACAGTCGCCTGGTCTACCAGCGCATCGATCCCGCCATCCGCCAGCGTTTCGCCGACAAGCGCCTGATGTACGTGCGCAACTATGGCAATGGTCTGGATCTCTCCTGGCAGCAGGCGTTCAGCACCGAGGATCGCAGCGAGGTCGAGCGCTTCTGTCGGCTCAACCACATCGACTTCGAGTGGAAGGACGACGGCGAGCTGCGCACGCGCCAGGTCTGCCAGGCCGTCGCGCAGCACCCGGTCACCGGGGAGTGGGTCTGGTTCAACCAGGCGCATCTGTTCCACATCTCCAACCTCCCCGAAGCGCTGCGCGAAACGCTGGTGTCGATCGTCGGCGAGGAGGGCGTGCCGCGTAACGTCTTCTACGGTGATGGCTCGCCCATCGAGCTGGAGGCGCTGGAGCATGTGCGCGATGTCCTGCAGCGCACCCAGATCAGCTTCCCCTGGCAGGCGGGCGATGTGCTGATGCTCGACAACATGCTGGTCGCCCATGGCCGCTCCACCTTTCAGGGGGCACGCAAGGTGGTGGTGGCCATGGCTGAGCCCGCCTCGGCCGTCTGACGCTGAATAATCCTCGAAGCCACTGCCAGGGTGGCTGACCTCGAATCCGCACGATGAAGGACGACACATGCTCGATCGCTTGATGCATGACTGCTGGCTGCGCGGTATCCGCCTGTCCGCGAGCGAAGGCCGCCTGATGATTTCCACGGGCTTGCCTGAGGCTCTGAGTACCGAGTTGGAGCGTGAGCTGCACGTGCGCAGTGCGGAAATTCTGCCCTGGTTGGCGCGTCACCCTGACTATTTCCAGGCGCGCCCGCTCAACGATAACGAGCGGGCCCTGTGGTTCCTGCAGCGTATGGAGCCCGGCAGTTGCGCCTACAACATCGCCCTGGCCGGGCGTATCAGGCCGCATTACGTCTGGGCAGATCTGCCGCATCGTCTGGAGCGGGCCTGGCAGACGGTGCAGCAGCGTTATCCGCACCTGTGCAGCGCCTATGTCGAACGTGATGACGAGTTGCTGCAGTGGGACAGCCGCCCGCAGCCCACCTCATTGCAATGCGAAATCCGGCAGGACGCGGATGCCGCCAGTGTGCAGCAACGTGTCATTGAGTTGGCCGACAAACCCTTCGATCTGGCTGCCGGTGAGGTCAGCCGACTGGTGCTGTTGAGCAACCAGTCGGGCGACCGTGTCGAGCATACGCTGCTGCTGGGCATCCACCATATCGCTTCCGACCTGACCACGTTCGACGTGCTGTTCGGTGAGCTGTTCGCCCTGGTCGATGGCGACGTGCTTGCCGATGTCGACCCCGAGGCCTATCGCAACTGGGGCAGCGCGTTGTACCTGCGCAGCGAGGCGATCGAGGCCGAGGAACTGACCTGGTGGCAGGCGCAACTGGCCGAAGCGCCGGCGCTGGACCTGCCCATCGACTTCGCCCGTGGCAGCACCCAGGGCTTCGAGGGCGCAGAGCTGTCGTTTCATTTCGGCGCGGACAACAGCGAGCGGCTGCGTGCGGTCGCCAAACGCCTGGGCGTGACGCCCTACGTCTATTGGTTCTCACTGTTCCAGCAATTTCTCGGGGTGCTGTCCGGGCAGGATGATTTCGTTCTCGGTACGCCCAGTGGCTGGCGCCTGAAGCGCGAGCAGGCTGAACTGCCGGGCTATCTGGTCAACCCGTTGCCGGTGCGCTGCCGTTTGCGCCGTGACCTGTCCAGTGCTGAGTGGGCCAAGCAGGTGGCGGCCACTGTCCGGCAGACCTTGCGCCATCGTCACTATCCCTTCGCGCGCCTGGCCAAGCATCTGGATCTGCCGCGGCAAATGGGCCGGGCACCGGTGTTCCAGCACATGTTCACGCTGAACAAGGAGCGTGACGTGCCGTTCGAGCGCTACATCGAGCGCATGATTGGCGAGCAGCGTGGTGCGGCCCACGAATTGAACCTGGTGATCATCGATGACCTGCCCGAGTTCGTCGGGCGCTGGCGTTACAGCAAGGCGCTGTATCGGCGCGAGAGCGTCGAGCGCTTCCAGGCGCAGTTCATTGCCCTGGTCATGGCGGCCCTGGAGCAGCCGGACGTGCCGTTTGCCGAATTGGACTGGCTGCCTCTCGACCAGCGTTCGCAATTGTCTGGCGAATGCCTGCCGGTACCGGAAGAGAGCGCCTGGAACGCTTTTGCCAAACACTGCATGGAGAATCCCCAGGCCATCGCCCTGGAGGATCAGCAGGGGCAACTGAGCTATGCCGAACTCGCCAGCGCCGTGGTCGCCCGTGGCGAGCGCCTGCACGGTTCGCTGAGTGCGAGCGGTGATCGGGTTGCCCTTTGCCTGCCGCGCAGCCGCGAACTGGTGATGCACATGCTCGCCGCCTGGCAGTGCGGCGCGACCTATCTGGCCCTCGACCCGCAGTGGCCCGCGTCGCGTCTGCAGGATATTTGCCTGAATGCAACGCCCAGTGTCTACGTGGGTGAGGGCGAACGGCCAAACTGGTTACCGACGCAGGTGCAGTGGCTGGCCGTGCCGGTCGAGGCGCTGTTCAGCGATGCGCCGCTGCGCACCCGCGTGCCGGCGGACGTGCCGGCCTACGTGGTCTACACCTCCGGCTCCAGCGGGCGGCCCAAGGGCGTGGAGGTAACCCAGGGCAACCTTGTTCACTATGTCAGCGCCTGCCTGGCGCGGCTGCGCTTGAGCGCCGACGCCAGCCTGACTAGCCTGGCCAGTTGCGCCACGGACCTGGGCCACACCGCCTTGTTCGGCGCGCTGCTCAGCGGCCGGCGCTTGCGCCTGCTGGACGAAGCGCTGGCCTTCGATGCCGAGGAGCTGGCGGCGCTGCTCGGGCAGCAGCCGGTGGACATGCTGAAGATCGTGCCCTCGCACCTCAACGCCCTGCTGGTGGCCAGCGAGCCGCAGCGCCTGTTGCCCCGCCAGTGCCTGGTACTCGGTGGCGAAGCCCTGGGCGCCGATCTGCTGGCGCGGGTGCGCGCCCTAAGCCCGCAGCTGCGCATCGTCAACCACTACGGGCCCAGCGAAACCACGGTGGGCGTGCTGACTCACGACGTCGAAGGTGAGGGTGACGCACCGCTCGGACGCCCCCTGGGCAACGTGCAAGTCAGCGTGCGCGGGCCGGATGGCGCAGTGCTGCCGGCTGGCGTCAGCGGCGAGTTGTATATCGAGGGCGCGACCGTGGCGCGTGGCTACCTGAGTGCCGGCGAGGCCGATCGGGCGCGCTTCGGTGCACGGGGTTACCGCACGGGTGACCGGGCACGCCTTGATCATCTGGGGCGGGTGCTGTTCCTCGGGCGCCTGGACGAGCAGGTGAAGATTCGCGGCTACCGCGTCGAGCCTTCGGAAGTGGCGGCGCAATTGCGTGCGCTGCCACAGGTCGATGACGTGCGCGTGCTCAACGCACCGACGCCCTTGACCGGCAACCGCCTGGTAGCCTTCCTGGTCGCCGGGCCGAGCGCACTGGCGGACATTCAGGCCGCGTTGCAGGCACGCCTGCCGGACTACATGCAACCGGCGCAGTGGCATTGCCTGGAGGCGATGCCACTGCTGGCCAATGGCAAGGTCGATCGCCAGGCGTTGTTGAACCTGGCCGAGCAAGCACCGCGCAATCTCGAGTCGCGTACCGAGCAGCCGTTGAGTGCACTGGAAAGCGCTTTGCTGGCGATCTGGCGTGAACTGCTGGGGCACCCGAACATCGGCCCGGACGACAACTTCTTCGCCCATGGCGGCGATTCGATTCTCGGCCTGCAGATCATTGCCCGCGCACGCCAGCAACAGATCACCCTTACCCCCAAGCAACTGTTCGCCGAGCCCAGCGTGCGGGCGCTGGCGCGGGTGGCGCAGACGCCACAGCGGGCCAGGGTCGAGCGCCTGCTGGTGATTGCCCGGGAGATTCTCGAAAAGCCCGAACTGCAAGCCGACGACAACTTCTTTGCGGTCGGTGGCGATTCGATCCTCAGCCTGCAGATCATCGCCCGTGCCAAGCAGCAGGGCCTGCAGCTCAAGCCCAAGCAGATCTTCGAGTTCCCTTCGGTCAGCGGCTGGGCCGAGCAGGCCGTGGACCTCGCCAGTGTGGTCGAGCAAGCCAAGGTCGATAGCGCCGAGCCAAGCGCCGCTTTTGCCCTGACGCCGATCCAGGCCTGGTTCTTCGACCAGCAGCAGGCCACGCCACAGTACTGGAACCAGTCCCTGTTGCTGGCCGTTCACCAGCCGCTGGAACCGGCGCGCCTGGCCCCGGCGCTGGCGAGCTTGTTGCGGCGTCACAGCAGCCTGCGGCTGATCTTCGAGCAGAGCGGGCAGGGCTGGCAGCAACGCTATCAGCCGCTGTCGGCGGCGATGGCCGACACCCTGCTGCAGGTGGTCGAACAGCCGCTGGACGACGCGCTGCTGCAGCAGTGGCAGCAGGGTTGGCAACTGGATCGAGCCCCGCTGATCCGCTGGGTGTATTTCACCGGCAGCGGGCACCTGCTGTGTACGGCGCATCACCTGCTGGTCGACGCGGTGTCCTGGCAGGTGCTGCTCGACGAGCTGGAAAGCCTGTACCACGACCCGCAGGCTTCGTTGCCGGCGGTTTCCACCCGCTTCGATCGCTGGAGCGAGGCCTTGCAGCGTCATCGCCAGGCCCCCGAGGTGCTGGCCCAGCGTGATTACTGGCAGGCGCAGTTGGCCGAGGAGGGCGACGTCGCCCGTGATGTCAGCGTGTATGGCGAAAGCCGCACGCTGGAAACGAAACTGTCCCTGGAAAAAACCGAATGGTTGCTGGGCGACTGCCATGGGGCCTACAGCACCCAGGTGCAGGATCTGCTGGTCGCGGCACTGGCTGGCGTAATCGGCCAATGGCAGGGGCGTGAGCAGGTCACCCTGGAGATGGAAAGCCACGGTCGCAGTGGCTGGGAGCAGGGCCCGGATCTGTCGCGCTCGGTGGGTTGGCACACCAGCCGTTACCCATTGGCCGTGCGTGCCGCCGAACAGCCGGAGGACGCGATCATCGCCGCCAAGGAAGCATTGCGCCGCGTACCGGAGCAGGGCATCGGCTACGGTCTGCTGCGCCTCGACCCACAGCACGGGCTGGGTGCCGCGTCGCTGCTTACCTTCAACTACCTGGGACGGGTCGACCAGTGGCTGGGTGGTTCGCGCCTGTGGCGCCTGGCGCAGCCGCTGTGCCCGGCCATGCGCGCCCCCGACACCCGCCGTACCCATCTGCTCGACGTGACCGCCCTGGTCGACCAGGGCCAGTTGCACATCGAGTGGCGCTACGCCCCGCACGTGCATGACCAGGCCCTGATCGGTGCACTGGCGCAGCAGTTCCAGCAGGGTATCGAAGCCCTGCTCGAACACTGCCTGGCCCCCGAGGTTGGTCGCGCCACCGCTGCCGACTTCGCCGATTCGGGGCTTTCCGACGACGAATTCCTCGGCCTGCTCGAGCAATTGCAATGAGCACCCCCGGCGCCCCCACATCCCCAGCCCATGGCAAGGAGACCCTCGACATGAACGACAAGGTCAAAGCACTTTCCCGCAATATCGAGGCCATCTATCCCCTGGCGCCCATGCAGCAGGGATTGCTGTTTCACAGCCTGATGCACCCGGGCAAGGGCATGTACCTGCTGCAGTACCGCCATGTGATGGTGCTGCCGCAACTCGATCTGCAGGCGTTCCGCCAGGCCTGGGCACAGGTGGTGGAGCGCCACGAGCTGCTGCGCACCTCCTTCGTCTGGAAGCAGCAGAAGCGGCCGATGCAGGTGGTGCACAAGCAGGTCGAACTGCCGATCAGCTATGAGGACTGGTCGGCTATCGACGAGGCCGAGCAGCAGGCGCGTCTGGAACATCTGCTGGCCGAGGAGCGTCGCGAGGGGCTGGATTTCACCCAGGCACCGCTGATGCGTGTGCGCCTGTTCAAGCTGGCCCCGGACACCTACCAGTTCGTGCGCAGCTATCACCACATCCTCATGGATGCCTGGTGCTTCTCCATCATCATGATGGACTTTCTCGACGGTTACCGCGCCGCGCGCGAGGGACGGCGTCTGGAGCTGCCCAAGCCACGCCCGTACCGCGACTTCATCCGCTGGCTGGAGCAGCACAAGCCTGAGGATCATCAGGCCTTCTGGCAGCAGCGCCTGGCCGGCTTCGACACCCCCACCTCGTTCGGTTTCGGCCACCCTGGCCGCGTGATCGATGCACCGGAGCCGGTAGAGGATTGCGTCGAGCACCTCAGCGTCGAGCAGACCCAGGGCCTGCAGCAGGCCGCCAGCGGTCTGGGCATCACCCTCAACACCCTGGTGCAGGGTGCCTGGGCCTTGGTACTGGCGCGCTACAGTGGCAATCGTGACCTGCTGTTCGGCGTCACCGTGGCCGGGCGCCCGGTGCACATGCAGGGCATGGAGAGCATCGTCGGGCTGTTCATCAACAGCCTGCCGCTGCGCTGGAGCTGGCAACCGCAGCAGCCCCTCGGTGCCTGGCTCAAGGCCTTGCAGGCCGAGAACCTGAGCCTGCGCGAACATGAAAACGTGTCGCTGGCGCAGATCCAGAGCTGGAGCGAGGTACAGCGCCAGGATCTGTTCCAGAGCCTGTTCGTGTTCGAGAACGCGCCGATCTCCGCCAGCCTGCGCCAGGGCCAGTTGGACTACCTGATCAGCGACATGGCCAACCGCACCCACACCAACTATCCGGTGACCGTGGTGATCGTGCCCGGCGAGCGCCTGCACCTGCAGTTGACCTACCAGACCGACTGGTTCCTGCGCGAGGAAGTCGAGCAGATGCTGCGCCATTTCCGCACGCTGCTGCTGAACATGGGCGACAGCCTGGCCAGCGAGGCGGATATCCCGCTGCAACGCATCGCCATGCTCGATGCGGCGGAGATCGCCCAACAGCACGCCTGGGCCAGCGGTGACCTGGCGGCGGACGCGGCGCAACTGCAGCCGCTGTACGTCGAGCGCCTGCAACAGCAAGTGCGTCGCACCCCCGAGCGAATTGCCGTGGTGCATGGCGAGCGCAGCCTGAGCTTCGATCAGTTGAACCGGGCGGCCAACCGACTGGCCCGTCATCTGCGCGCCAATGGCGTGCAGGACGGCGACCTGCTGGCGTTGCTCGATGAGCGTGGCCTCGACCTGGTGGTGATGATCCTCGCCACACTCAAGGCTGGCGCCGGCTGGCTGCCCCTGGACCCGCGCAATCCGCCGCAACGCCTGGCCCAAGTGCTCACCCAGAGCCGTTCGCCGCTGCTGTTGCATGGCGTGGAGCAGGGTGAGCTGGCACAGCAGGCGCTGCAGCCGATGGCGCAGCCGCCGGCGGCGATCCGCTACGAGCCAGCGGCCCTGGGCGGCTACAGCGATGCCGACCTGGACATCCCCGTGCATGGCCTGTCGCTGGCCTACTGCATCTTTACCTCGGGCTCCACCGGCACGCCCAAGGGGGCGATGGTGGCCCACGCCGGGATGCTCAACAACATGCTCGGCAAGGTGCCGGGCCTGGGCCTGAATGTAGATGACGTGATCGCCCAGAGCGCGCCGCAGTGCTTCGACATCTCCGTCTGGCAGACCCTCGCCGGCCTGGTGCTGGGGGCGCGCACGGTGATTCTCGGCGACTGCGTGATGCAGAACCCCGAGGCCCTGGCCGAGGCCATCGCTCGCCATGGCGTGAGCATTCTCGAAGCGGTGCCGTCGCTGATGCAGAGCCTGCTCGAGGCGGGCCTGGAGCGCACGGCACTACGCTGGGTATTGGCCACTGGCGAGGCGCTGCCACCGGCGCTGGCACGGCGCTGGTTCGAGCGCTACCCCGGCATCCCGCTGATGAACGCCTACGGGCCGGCCGAATGCTCCGACGACGTGGCCTTCCATCCGCTCACCGAGCGCCTGGCCCAGGCGCGCAGCAGTGTGCCGATTGGTCGCGCCACCCTGAACAACCGTCTGTACCTGCTCGATACCGAATTGCAACCGGTGCCGCGCGGGGCGGTGGGTGAAATCTTCGTCGCCGGCGTGGGGGTTGGCCGTGGCTATATGGCCGACCCGGCACGCACGGCGGCGGTGTTTTTGCCCGACCCCATCGCCAACGACGGCAGCCGCCTGTATCGCACCGGCGATCTGGCGCGTTTCCTGGCCAATGGCGAGCTGGAGTACGTCGGTCGTACCGACCACCAGGTGAAGATTCGCGGCCACCGTATCGAGCTGGACGAGATCGAAGCCTGCCTGACCCGTTACCCCGGCGTGCGTGAAGCTGTGCTGCTGGCCCGTGACGACCAGCAGCGCGCCAAGGTGCTGGTCGCCTACCTGGTGGCCGAGCCGCAGCCCTCCATCGAGGCGCTGCGTGAGTTCGTTGCCGCCAACCTGCCGCCCTACATGCTGCCCAGCGCTTTCATGCTGCTCGAGCGCATGCCGCTCAACGCCAACGGCAAGATCGACCGCAAGGCCCTGCCGGCGCCCGACTTCGCGGCCCAGAGCGAGGCGCGCTACGTGGCGCCACGCAGTGAGCTGCAAGCGCAGTTGGCCGAAGCCTGGCAGGGCGTGCTGGGGCTCGCGCGGGTCGGCATTGAGGATCATTTCTTCGAGCTGGGCGGGCATTCGCTGCTGGCCACGCAACTGATCGGCCAGATAGGCAAGCTCAGCGGCAAGGACCTGCCCCTGCGTGTGGTCTTTGAGCGCCCGACCATCGCCGCTATGGCCGAGTGGCTGGAACAACAGCAGGCCAGCGAGAAAACCACGCCGATGCGCCTGCCGCGTCCGCAGACCCTACCGTTGTCGTTCGCCCAGCAGCGCCTGTGGTTCCTCCAGCAACTGCAGCCGCAAAGCCCGGCCTACAACCTGGCCGGCGCGGTGCGCCTGAGCGGCGACCTGCATGTCGCTGACCTGCAGGCAGCTTTGCAGGCCCTGGTCGATCAGCACGAAGTCCTGCGTACCCGTTTCGTCAGCGACGGCGGTGAACCGTCGCAAGTCATACTCGCCAAGGCCGAGCTGGCCTTGCCGCTGATCGAGGTGGCCAGCGAGGCGCAGTTGCACGACCTGCTGCGCCAGGACGCGATGACTCCGTTTGCCCTGGACAGCGCGCCGCTGCTGCGTGCCTGCCTGTATCGCCTCGGGCCGCAGGCGCACGTGCTGGCGCTCAATTGCCACCATATCGCCGCCGATGGCTGGTCGCTGCAACTGATCATCGACGGGCTTTGCAGCCATTACCGCGAGCTGCGCCAGGGGCGTAAACCGGCGTTGGCCGAGGCGCCGATGCAGTACGCCGACTATGCCCTGTGGCAACGCCAGTGGATGGACAGCGCCGCCTGCCAGGACGAGCTGGCCTACTGGCGCGAGCAGTTGTCCGGCGAATTGCCGGTGCTCGAGCTGGCCGCTGACTTCCCCCGGCCGGCCCATGCCAGCCAGGCCGGCGGGCGCGTCGAGCAACGCCTGCCGGACGCGCTGGCGGCGCGCCTGCGGGCATTCAGCGCGAGCCACGGCTGGAGCAACTTCATCCCCATGCTCTGCGCCTTCCAGCTGCTGCTGCGCAGCCGCAGCGGCGAGCACGACATCCTCGTCGGAGTGCCGGCCGCCAACCGCCATCACGCGGCGTTGCAGCCGTTGGTGGGCTGCTTCGTCAATACCCTGGTCTATCGCCAGAAGCTCTCCGGCACGGTCAGCCTGCTGCAACTGATGCGCGAATTGCAGGCGCTGTCCGTGGCGGTGCAGTCGCATCAGGACCTGCCCTTCGATTACCTGATCGAACAGCTCGGCGTGGCCCGCCAGGTCAGCTACAACCCGTTGTTCCAGGCCATGTTCAACTACTTCCCGGGCCATGCCCTGGAGCGTTTCGAGCTGACCGATCTGATCGCCGAGCCGCTCGACAATCGCCCGGACAGCGCCCTGTGCGACCTGCATCTGGACGTGCGCGACAGCGAACACGGCATCGCCCTGAGCCTGCAGTACAGCAGCGAGCTGTTCGGCGAGCAGACCGCGCAGGTGATGCTCGAGCAGTATCTGGCGCTGCTCGATGCCGTGCTCGAACAACCGCAGCAGGTACTGGGCGAACTCGCCTGGCAGCCTGAGCAGCGCGCGCTGGCGCGTTTGCACGGTGAGCCCGTGGAGGGTCGGGAAGACATCCTGCAGGCCTTTGCACGGCAGGTCGCCGAGCAGCCCGAAGCCATCGCCGTGCAGGCCGGCGAACAGCGCCTGACTTATGCCGAACTGAACCAGGCGGCCGAACGCCTGGCGGCTGCCTTGCAGGCCCGTGGCGTCGGTGCCGAGGATCGTGTGGCCCTGCGCCTGCCGCGCGATGCGCGGCTGCCCATGGCCATGCTGGCCATTCTCAAGGCTGGCGCCGCCTACGTGCCGCTGGCCGAGGACACCCCGGCCGAGCGCGGCCGTTACATCCTTGCCCATGCGCAGCCGCGGTTGTGCCTGACCAATGCCGAGGCCCTGGCGGAGCTGGCAGAGTGGGGCAGTGCCGTCGAACTGCTGGATATCGATGCGTTGACCACCACCGCGCCCTACCGCGCGCCGAGCGTGCATCCTGCCCAGCTCGCCTACGTGCTCTATACCTCGGGTTCCACCGGCCAGCCCAAGGGCGTGGCCATCGCCCGTGGCAACTTGATGAACCTCATGCTCGGCGTGCAGCAGGTGCTGCCATTGACGGCGCAGGACAGGGTGCTGGCACTGACCACCGCGACCTTCGATATCGCCATCGTCGAGCTGCTGCTGCCGCTGAGTCGCGGGGCCAGCATCCTGCTCGCCGACCGTGAGCAGGCACGCGACCCGCACGTCCTCGACCGCCTGATCGAGGCCGGCCAGCCGACGGTAATGCAGGCCACACCCGCCACATGGCGTATGTTGGTGGCGCACACCGGGCGCAGTTGGCAGGGCGTGCGCGCCATTTCCGGTGGCGAGGCCCTGCCGTGCGCGCTGGCCGAGGCCATGGAGCAGCGTGGTGCCCAGGTGATCAACGGTTATGGACCGACCGAGGCCACCGTCTACAGCACCTTCGAGCCGCGGCAGGGCGAGAGCGGCGGGGTGGAGGTGCCGATCGGCCGGCCGGTGGCCAATACCGCCGCCTATGTGCTGGACGCCGACTTGCAACCCGTGGCGCCGGGCGTTTCCGGCGAGCTGTACCTGGCGGGTGCCAACCTCGGGCGTGGCTATTTCGCCGCGCCTGCCCTGAGCGCGGCGAGCTTCCTGCCTGATCCTTTTGTGCCGGGGGGGCGCATGTACCGCACCGGCGACCGTGTGCGACGCAACGCCAAAGGCAGCCTGGACTACCAGGGGCGCCTGGATTTTCAGGTCAAGCTGCGTGGCTTCCGTATCGAGCTGGGCGAGATCGAGGCCTTGCTGGCGCGGCTCACCGGGGTGCGGGAAGCGGCCGTGGTGCTGCTCGGCAGCGGCGACAGCGCGCGCCTGGTGGCTTACTACTCGGTCACGCAGGCGGCGGATGCTGATCTGGACGACGCCGCGCTACGCGTGCAGCTGGCGCAGCACCTGCCGGATTACATGCTGCCGAGCCAGTTCGTGCGCCTGGACAGCTTGCCGTTGAGCCCCAGTGGCAAGGTCGAGCGCAAGGCGCTGCCGGCTCCAAACCAACATGAAGGTCAGCGCGACGGCGAGCTGAGCAAACCCTGGGAGGCGCCACTGGCCGAACTGTGGTGCGAGCTGCTCGGTTGCAACGCGGTTGGCGCCGGCGACAATTTCTTCGCCCTCGGCGGCCATTCGCTGCTGGCGGCACGGCTGGTGGCGCGCATCGCCGAGCGCTACGAGCGGCAACTGCCGCTGCGCAGCGTGTTCGAGTGCCCGACCCTGGGTGAACTGGCGGCCAGCCTGGCCACTGCCGAGGGCGCAGGCGAGAGCATCCTGCGGCGATTCGGCGAGGCGCCGGCGCCGCTGCACTTCACCCAGCAGCGGCTGTGGTTCCTCGACCGCTTGCAGGGCGACACCCAGGCCTACCACCTGTCACTGGCCATGCACCTGCGCGGTACGCTGCAAGCCGAAGTCCTGGAACGCGCCTTGGCACAACTGGTGGAGCGCCAGCACAGCCTGCGTAGCGTGTTCAGCGAGACGCAAGCAGGCGCGCAGCAGCAGGTCGTGCCGTTGCACGGCAGGCTGCTCAGCGTCGAGCCCTTGCAGCAGGATGTGCAGTCGCCGGCCTTCGCCCGCACCTTGAGCGAGGAAGCGCAGCGCGCCTTCGACCTGAGCGCAACGCCGCTGTGGCGGGTGCGGCTGTATCAGGGCGAAGGGCAGAGTGTGCTGCAGGCCACCTTGCACCACATCATCGCCGACGCCCGCTCGCTGGAGATCTTCTTCGATGAGCTGCAACGTCTTTACCAGGCCGAGCTGAGCGCAACCCAGGCGGCGTTGGCGCCGCTGCCGCTGCAGTTCAGCGATGTCGCCGCCAGTTGGCAGACGCCTGCCGGGCAGGCACGCATTGAAGCGCAGCTGGACTACTGGCGGCAGGCCCTGGCCGGCGAACCGCCGGTGCTGGACCTGCCCACCGACCTGCCACGTCCTGCCGAGCAGGGCTACCACGGGCGGCGCCTGCGTTTCGAGCTGCCCGTCGAGTTGGTCGAACGCCTGCGCAGCACCGCGCAGCGTCATGGCCTGACCGCCTTCGCGCCCCTGCTGGCAGCATGGAAAGTGCTGCTGGCCAGGCATTCGGGGCAGCGCGAGCTGTGGATCGGCCTGCCGGTGGCGCAGCGTCAGCAGGCGCACACCGACAACCTCATCGGCTATTTCGCCAGCACCCAGGTGCTGCGTAGCCAGATCGACCCACTGCAATCTGTGGCCTCGTTCTGGCAGGCGTTGCAAGCCACCCACCTGACCGCGCAGCAGCACGGCGACGTACCCTTCGAGCGGCTGGTGGAGGCTTTGCAGGTACGCCGCGATCTCAGCCATACGCCGCTGTTCCAGGCGCTGTTCAACCTGATCCAGCGCGATGACGTAGCGGCGGTCGGCCAGGGTTTTGCCGGCCTGCCGGCGCAGCGCCTGAATGTCGAGAGCGACAGCGCCCTGGTGGACATCGGCCTGCATATCGAGCAGCACGGCAGCACCTGGCACTGCGTGCTGGAGTACAACACCGAGCTGTTCGTCGCCAGCACCATGCAACGCTATGCCGACGAGTACTGCCACCTGCTTGACGGCATGCTGGCGCGGCCCGAGGCGCGGCTGTGGGATATCGACCTGGCAAATGCCGATCATGCCCTGACACGCCGCACGTGGAACCTGCCGGCGCATGCGCTGAGCGAGACGCAGGATCTGATCGCGCGCTTCGAGCGCCAGGCCCTGCGCACCCCGGATGCGCTGGCCGTGGATTGCCAGGAGCAACGCTACAGCTATGCCCAGCTCAATGCCTTGAGCAACCGCCTGGCCCACTGGCTGCGCGCCCAGGGTGTCGGCTGCGACGATCTGGTCGCGCTGTGCCTGACCCGTGGCCCGTGGCTGCTGCCCAGCATCCTGGCGATCCACAAGGCGGGGGCGGCCTACTTGCCGCTGGATCCGCAGCAACCGGGCGAACGGCTGCGCTTCATCATCGAGCATGCGCGGCCGCAGCTGGTGCTCAGCGAGCACGCCTGCGCCGACGTGCTCGGCAGTGTCGACAGCCTGGCCGTCGACCACCTGCCGCTGGACGAACAGCCGGCACACGACCTGGCATTACCGGTGTCGCCGCTGCAGCGGGCCTACGTGATCTACACCTCGGGTTCCACCGGCACGCCGAAGGGCGTACAGGTGACCCGTGGCAACCTGAGCAACCTGCTTGCCGGCCTTGACCGCCAGTTGCCACTGACGGCCGAGGACGTCTGGCTGGCCAGCACCACCTACGCCTTCGATATGTGCAAGCCGGAGCTGTTCCTGCCGCTGCTCAAGGGCGCGACCATCCTCCTGGCGCGTCGCGAGCAGGTGGTCGATGGCCACCGTCTGTTCGATCTGCTGCGCCGTGCCACGGTGTTCCAGGCCACCCCAGCCGGCTGGCAGATCCTGCTGGAAACCGGGCGTGACGACTGGCCGGCCCTGCGCGGCCTGATCGGCGGCGAAGCGGTGCCGGCCGAGCTGGTGAGTGTGCTGCAGGCCAAGGGGGTGAAGCTGATCAACGCCTATGGCCCGACGGAAACCACCGTCTGGTCGACCACCCAGGCGCTGCGGGAAGTACCGGCCGGCGTCGCCGATATCGGCATGCCGCTGCTCAACACCCGTTGCTACGTGCTCGACGAATGCCTGCGGCCAGTGCCGCTGGGCAGCACCGGCGAGCTGTATATCGCCGGCAGCGGGGTGACCCGTGGTTACCAGCGGGCGCCGGCGATCACCGCAGCGGCGTACCTGCCCGATCCGTTCGCCAGCGAGCCTGGCAGCCGCATGTACCGCACCGGTGACCTGGTGCGTCGACGCAGCGATGGGCACCTGGCCTATGTCGGCCGCGCCGATTTCCAGGTCAAGGTGCGTGGTTTTCGCATCGAGCCGGGTGAGATCGAATCGCTGCTGCGCCGGTACCCCGGGGTGGAAGAGGCGGTGGTCATGCTCGATGCGCGCAGCCACAGCTTGTTCGCCTGGCTGCAGGCCGCGAGCCCGGTCGACGAGGTGGCGCTGCGCCATCATCTGGAAAGCCTGCTACCCGCTTACATGGTGCCGGGCGGGTTTATCCAGGTGCAGCGTTTCGCCCTTAATGCCAACGGCAAGATCGACCGCAAGGCCCTGCCGGCGCCGCAAGCGCAGGCCGAGCAAGGCGTGGCGCCGCGTACGGCGCTGGAGCGCGAACTGGCCGAGCTGTGGCAGGAGCTACTCGATCTGCCGCAGGTCGGCGTGCTCACCAGCTTCTTCGAACTCGGTGGCCATTCGCTGCTGGCGATGCGCCTGATGACCCGGGTGGAGAGTCGCTTCGGCGTGAAGGTCGAGTTGCGCAGCCTGTTCCATAATCCGACCATTTCCGGCTTGGCCGAACAGATCGAAAACCCGCAGCGGCCTTCGACCGACCAGGCACTGGATGAGATGCAGCGTTTGCTGGCAGAGATGGAAGACTGAAGATGAATGTGACCAACCAACAGGCCTTTATCGAGATCGCCCAGCGCCTGGCCTCACTGCCGGCGGACAAGAAGCAAATGTTCCGCCAACGCCTGGCCGAGAAGGGCATCGATAGCTGGCGCCTGCCCATCGTCCCGGTCGCTGGCGGGGAGGGTGCAGCGGTGCCGCTGGCCCATGCGCAACTGCGTTTTCTCTCGGCCGAGGCCCTGAGCAGCCGTGCGCTGTACAACCTCTGCTCGGTGCTGCGCTTCGATGGCCGTCTGGACCTGGCGTGCCTGCAGCAGGCCATGCAGCAACTGGTGGAGCGGCACACGATCCTGCGCACTCGCTACGTGGCCGATGCCGGAGGCCACTTGCAGGCGCACTGCGAGCCCTGGACGGCGGGCCTGCCGGCGGTCGAGCCGCTACCCCGCGAGGCGCTTGCCGACCCGCAGCAATGGTGCGCCGACGAGTACGCCCGGCAACTGGCCGAGCCCTTCGACCTGAGCCGCGAAGTGCCATGGCGCTGGCGCGCGTTCAGCGATGCCGAACAGGGCAGCACCTGGCTGTTCTTCACCATCCACCACGTCGCCTACGACGCGTGGTCGGCCCAGCAACTGACCCGCGAGCTGGCCGAGGGCTACCGTGCCTCGAGCCTGGGCGCGCCAGCCCAGTTGCCGCCGCTCGACATCCAGTACGCCGACTATGCCGCCTGGGAGCACGAGTGGCTGACCAGCGACGCCTGCCGCCAGCAACTCGATTACTGGTGCAACCAGTTGGCCGATGCGCCCGCTGCGCTGGCCTTGCCCTGCGATCATCCGCGTCCGCCCGCCAACCAGCGTCGCCATAGCGGCGCGGTACGGGTGCGCGAATTGCCGGCTGACTTGTCGGCGCAGGTGGACAGGGCCATCCGCGATCAGGGCGTGACCCTGTACATCTTTGGCCTGACCGCTTTCGCCTGCCTGCTGGCGCGCTACAGCGGCGAGCGTGACCTGTGCCTGGGTACATCGGTGGCGCAACGCGATCGCCCCGAGCTGGCGCCGCTGATCGGGCCGCTGCTCAACACCTTGGTGATTCGCCAGCGCCTGGAGGATGACCCGGACTTTCGCAGCGCCCTGCTGCGCACCCGCGACAGCGTGGCGGCGGCGTTCGACCAGCAGACCCTGCCGTATGAAAAGATCCTCGAAGCCCTCGACCGGCCGCGTTCCAGCCCGCTGTTCCAGGCCATGTTCGTGCAGGTCGAATTGCCGGAAAGCCGCACCCTGAGCCTGCCGGGGGTGACCGTCGAGGTGCTTGACCCGCCGCAGCGCCATGCCCGTTTCGATCTCACCCTGCGTCTGCTGCGTTGCGCCGACCAGCGCCTGCGCTGCGAGCTGGAATACAGCGATGAGCTGTTCGAGGCGGCCACCACCGACCAACTGCTCGACGATCTGCAGGCCATCCTGCAGGAGGCATCAGTCAATCCCGGGCAGCGCTTGTCGGCACTGCGCCTGGCCTCGCCGGGCAGCGAACTGCAGGGCCCCGCGCTGGGCGCCAGCCCTGAACCGCTGGATCGACAGGTGCGGCAGTGGGCCGCGCGCACGCCGCAGGCGCCCGCCCTGTGCGATACGCGGCAGTCGCTGGCCTACGGCGATCTGGCCAATGCCGTGCAGGCACTGGCGCTGCGCCTGGCCGAGCAGCACGTCGGCCCCGGCCAGGTAGTCGCGCTGTGCATGCCGCGCAGCGCCGAGCAGGTGCTGGCGATGCTGGCCTGCTGGCAACGGGGGGCGACCTGCCTGTTCCTCGACCCGGCGCAGCCCGTGCAGCGCTTGCAGCAACTGCTTGAAAGCAGCGCGGCGAGCCTGCTGCTGAACCTGGCCGAGGCGCCAGCGCTGAACGGCGCGGTCGCGCGTCTGCAACTGAGCGCCGCCGATCTCGCCGCCCCCGCACCGTGCCAACCTGTGCCCAGCCTTAGCCAGCCCGAGCAGGCCGCGTACCTGATCTACACCTCGGGCTCCACCGGCCAGCCCAAGGGCGTGCTGGTCAGCCATGCCAACCTGGCGCATTACGCCGCTGCCGTCAGCCAGCGCCTGCAGGCCAGCGCCGGCAGCCGTTGGGCGACCCTGGCCACGGTCGCCGCCGACCTCGGCCTGACCTGCGTCTTCGCCGCCTTGCACTCAGGTGATCCGCTGATCCTGCCGGAGGCCGCGCTGGCCTTCGATCCACCTGGCTGGGCCGATTTTCTGGCCCAACATCCCTTGGACTGCCTGAAGATCGCCCCTTCGCATTTGCGTGGCCTGTTGGCGCTGGACGATGCCCGGCGGGTACTGCCGCGGCAGTTGCTGATCCTGGGCGGTGAAGGCTTCGATGCGGCGCTGTTCGCGCGCATCCGCGAACTGGCGCCGCAGTTGCGCGTGTTCAACCACTACGGCCCGTCGGAAACCACCATCGGTGTGGTCTGTGGCGAGGTGACGGAGGCCGGGCAGGGCGCTTACCTGCCGCTGGGCCAGCCATTGGCCGGTGCCGAGCTGCGTATCGTCGATGCGGCGGGCCAGCCCGTGCCGCGCGGCGTGGCGGGCGAGTTGCTGATCGGTGGCCCCCAGGTCGCGCTGGGCTACCTTGGCCAGCCGCATGTTACTGCCGCCGCCTTCATCGATGACGCAGGGCAGCGTTTCTACCGCAGCGGTGATCGGGTACGCCTGGATCACCATGGGCGTCTGGCGTTCCTCGGGCGCCAGGACGATCAGGTGAAGATTCGCGGTTTTCGCGTCGAGCCCGGTGAGGTCAGTGCCTGGCTGAGCCGGCAATCGCGGGTACGCGAAGCCGCCGTGCTGGCACGCGAGATTCAGGGGCGCATGCAACTGGTGGCCTATTTCGCGCCGCGCCTGACCCCGGACGAACTGAGCGCCATCCAGGCGCAGGCCCGGGCGCAACTGCCCGAACCGCTGCAGCCGGCGTACTGGTCGAGCCTGGATGCCTTGCCGCTGACCGCCAATGGCAAGCTGGATCGGCGTGCCTTGCCCGAGCCTGAAACCGACGGGGCGGTGGACGCGGGCGGGCAGGCGCCCCAGGGCGTCAGCGAGCAATTGCTGGCCCGGCTGTGGTGCCAGGTGCTCGGCTGCGCCGCGGTCACTCGCCAGGACGATTTCTTCGCCCTCGGCGGCGATTCGATTCTCAGCTTGCAGCTGATCGGCCTCGCCGCGCGCGAAGGGCTCCGGCTGCAGCCGCGCGACGTGCTGGAACAGCCGACCCTGGCGGCCATGGCAGCCAGTGCCGACTGCCGCGCGCAACCGCGTCTGGCGAGTATTCTGGCGGCCTTCCGCGAACTGCTGGGCCAGCCGCAACTGGGGCTGGACGATGACTTCTTCGCCGCGGGTGGCGATTCGATTCTCAGCCTGCAACTGATCGCCCGGCTGCGCCAGGCCGACCTGCGCCTGATGCCGCGCCAGTTGCTGGAAAACCCCACGCCGCGGCAACTGGCGGCCGCGCTGGAGCCGGCGCCTGCCACCCGCAACGAGCCGGCAGAAACGTCGCCAGCGTTGGCCAGCGCGGTGGCGCGGCTGTCCCATGCCCAGGAGCGGCTGTGGTTCATGCAGCAGCTCGAACCCGACACCACTGCCTACAACGTCACGCAACTGCTGGTCTTGCAGGGTGAACTGCACGTGCCACGCCTGCGCAGCGCCTGCCTGAGCCTGATCGAACGTCACGAAGCCCTGCGTTGCCGTTTTTTCGAGGACAACGGGCAGGTGCGTCAGCGCCTGGTGGAGGCGCCCGAGGCCAGCTTCGCCCTGCACGATCTGCGCGCCTCGCCGGCAGATGCACGGGAGGCAGCGATTGCCCTGGCTGCGCAACGGGTCTTCGACCTGGCCCAGGGGCCGCTGGTGGCCATCGACCTGTTCCAGTTCGCTGAAGACGACTATCGCCTGCTGTTCAACGCCCACCATATCGCCGTGGACGGCTGGTCCATGGGGCTGCTGGTGCAGGATCTGGCCGCTCTCTATGAGGGCCGTCAGCCCGCGCCCGGAACGGGCCTTTTGCAAGTGATCGAAGCGCAGCGCCAGGCGCTGGAAGGGGATGCCGGCCAGGTACTGCTCGATTACTGGCAGCAGCGCCTGCAGGGCTTGAGTGACGAGCCGCTGGCCCTCAGCGAAAGCCCGCGCCCGGCAGTGCAGGCGTATGCCGGCGCGCGCGAGCAGTTCCCGTTACCCGGCGAGCTGACCTCGGCAATCGCGGCCCGTGCCAAGCAGCTTGGGGTCACCCCCTTCGTGCTGTATTTCGCCGCGCAGCAACTGCTGCTCTGGAAACACGCCGGGCGCCGCGATTTCGCCATCGGCTTGCCGGTGTCCGGGCGTGAGGCGGCGGACAGCCAGGCGCTGGTCGGTCTGTTCGTCAACACCCTGGCCTACCGCGTGCAGCTTGATGGGCTGGAAAGCCTGGAGCATTTTCTGCGGCGCCTTGGCCAGCGCCTGGCAGATGACCGGGCCCATGAGCAATTGCCGTTCGAGCGCCTGCTCGATGTGCTCCAGGTCGAGCGCAGCCTCGACCGCACGCCAGTGTTCCAGGCCATGTTCAACTACCAGGTCGATCACCTCGGCGAGCGCAATCTGCAACTGCCGGGCGTCACGGTAGCGCCGCTGGCATTGCCGCAGGGGGCGATCAGCGCCAAGTTCGACCTGACCTTCAATGTGTTCAGCCAGGGCCGCGGCGATGGGGCCAGCAGCCAACTGATCGTCGAGTACGCCACCGCGCTGTTCGACCCGGCCCGCATCCAGTGCCTGGTGGACGACTACCTGGGTGTGCTGGCCAGCCTGGCGCATCTCGATCTGCAGCAGCCGCTGCTGACGCTGCCACTGCGCTCGGTACAACGCCTGCACAGCGCGGGCGACGCTGCCGAACTGAACGTCGAGGCGGATTTCGTGACCCGCTTCGAGGTTCAGGCCGCCTTGCATCCCGAGCGCACCGCCGTGTTCTGCCGCGACCGACAACTGAGCTACGGGCAGTTGCAGGCACAGGCCAACCAGCTTGCGCACTGGTTGTTGGCGCAAGGTGTGACGGCGGAGTCCACGATCGCCTTCTGCCTGCCGCGCGACGAGCGCCTGCTGGTCTGCCTGCTGGGCATCCAGAAGGCCGGGGCGCAGTACCTGCCGCTCGATCCGAGCCATCCGCCTGCGCGGCAGGCGGCCATCGTGCAGCGGGCACGGCCGCATCTGCTGCTGTGCGACCTTCAGGATGAGCATCTCCCGGCCACGTTGCGCTGCCAACTCTGGCAGGACCTGGCGTTGCAGGCGCAGCCGACCGATGCACCGGCGCTGCCCAGGCACCTGCAGCAACTGGCCTACACGCTCTACACCTCCGGCTCCACCGGGCAGCCCAAGGGCGTACAGATCAGCCGGGGCAACTTTGCCAACTTCCTGTTGGCGATGGAGCGCGCCTTGCCGCTGGACGGCGTGCAGCGCTACCTGGCGCTGACCACCGTGACCTTCGATATCAGCGGCCTGGAACTGTGCCTGCCGTTGGTGCGCGGTGGCAGCGTGGTCCTCGCCGATGACGAGCAACGCCAAGACCCGCTGCTGCTGGCGCAGTTGATCCGTGAGCGGGCGGTGGAGCTGATCCAGGCCACCCCGGCGACCTGGGCCATGCTGCTGCAGGGCGATCGCCAGGTGCTGGCCGGGCGGGTCGCCCTGGCCGGCGGCGAGGCCCTGGCGGCGGAAATGGCCAGCGAGCTGAAGCCGCTCGTCGGCTGCCTGATCAACGTCTACGGGCCAACCGAAACCAGCGTCTGGTCGACCTATACGTCGGTTGAGGCGCTGCATCAGCCGGTGGTGCCGATTGGCCGGCCGCTGCTCAACACGCGCTGCCATGTGCTCGACGAGTTCCTCTGTGAGGTTCCGCCAGGCCGTGCCGGCGAGCTGTATATCGCAGGCCTTGGGCTGGCCCGTGGTTATGCCGGGCAGCCGGCGCTGAGCGCCGAGCGTTTCATCGCCGACCCGTTCGGCGGCGCTGGCGGGCGCCTGTACCGCACCGGCGATGTGGCCCGGTGGCAGGCCGATGGGCAGTTGTATTACCTGGGCCGCAGCGACGATCAGATCAAGCTGCGCGGCTTCCGTATCGAGCTGGGTGAGATCGAGGCGGCGCTGCTCGGTCACCCGGGGGTCGCCCAGGCGGTGGTGGCGGTGCAGGGTGAGCACCTGGCCGCGTTCTGGGTTGCCAGTCTGGCTGGCGAGCCGAGCGCAGACGAGTTGCGTGAACATCTGCAGGCACGTCTGCCGGTGTATATGCTGCCAACTCACCTGCAAGCGCTGCCGGCATTGCCGCTCAACAGCAACGGCAAGGTGGATCGCCAGCAATTGCCGCAGTTGCGCAACCAGCAGCAGGCGGCAGCCGGCAGCGCGCAGCGGCCGATGAGCGCCAGCGAGGCCCTGCTGAGCGAGATCTGGGGCCAGGTGCTGCAGCTCGAGCAGGTGCCGCTCGATGGGCATTTCTTCCAGCTCGGCGGGCACTCGCTGATGGCCGCGCAGGTGCGTTCGCGTCTGCGCGAGCAGGGCTTCGAGGTGCCGCTGCGCTGGCTGTTCGAGACGCCTTCGCTGACGGAGCTGGCGGCGCGCGTGGAAACCCAGGCCACCGCCATCGACCCGGCTGGATTGAGCATCGCGCGGGTCGATCAGCACATCGACCAGCCGCTGTCGCCTGCGCAGCAACGGGTCTGGCTGATGCAGCAACTGCAGCCGAGCGACAGCAGCTTCAATATGAGCAGCAACGTGCGCCTGCGTGGCGCCCTCGATACCCAGGCGTTGCAGCGGGCCTTGCAGCGTGTGATACGACGCCATGCGATCCTGCGCACCACCTACCATCAGCAGCAGGGCGAGGCGCGCCAGCGCATCCAGGCGGATTCTGCGTTGACGCTGCAACTGGCGACCCTGAGCCAGGCGCAGTGGGCGCAGGCTGAACATGAGATGGCCACGCGACCGTTCGACCTGAGCGTTGAGGCGCCGCTGCGCGCGGTGCTGTATCGCCTGGGCGAGCAGGAACATGTGCTGCAACTGGTGCTGCACCATATCGCCTCCGACGGCTGGTCCGGCTCGGTGCTGATCGGTGAGCTGGTTGAAGGCTACGAGGCCTACAGCCAGGGCCGGCTGCCCGTGGAGCGCGAACTGGCGATCCAGTACGTCGACTATGCCGCCTGGCAGGTTTCAGCGGCGCTGCGCGCCCGTCAGCGCCAGGGCCAGCAGTTCTGGCAACGTACCCTGGCCGGCGTACCGAGCCAGGTGCCGTTGCCGTTCGACTTCCCACGCGGCGAGCGCGATAGCGGCGGTGGCGCGGCCTTGGACTTCCAGTTGCCGGCGGCGACGCTGGCACGCCTGGAGGCCTTGCAGCGTGACAGCGGCTTGTCGCTGTTCATGTTGCTGCTGACCGTCTATGCCGCCGTGCTGCAGCGCGAAACCCAGGGCCGCGACCTGGTCATCGGCACCGACGTGGCCAACCGCGAACACCCGGCTACCGAGGCGCTGATCGGCTTCTTCGTCAACCTGCTGGCGTTGCGCATTCGCCTGCAACCGGAGCTGAGCTTCCGTGAGCAGGCGGTATTGGTGCGCGATGTCTGCCTGGATGCCTTCGCCTGGCAGGACACACCGTTCGAGCAGGTGGTGGAATGTCTCGACCTGCCGCGTGTGGCCAACCAGCATCCATTGCTGCAGACCCTTTTCGTGCTGGACAACACGCCGCGTCAGCCGCGCCGCCTCGGCAACCTCGAGGTCACGCCGCTGAGCCGTGAACAACAACACTCCAAGTTCGATATGGCGCTGTTCGCCGCTGCCGACGGCGATGCCCTCAGCCTGCGCTGGGTGTACCGCACCAGCCTGTTCCGCCCAGCCACCATCGAGCGTTTGCGCGACAGCTTCCTGGCGCTGCTCGATGCTGCGCTGGGTGCGCCGGACAGCCCCATCGATGCCTTACCTCTGCCTTCCAAGGGAGCCGCTGCCATGTCCACCACCACGGACAACCCGCTGCAACGCAAGATGAGCAAGCTCGGCAAGCTGCGCCAGAATGGCCCGGCTGCCGCGGCCACACCGATCGAAACCCGGCCGCTGCGTGCCGGCTCCAGCTTCCCCCTGCTGGTGCAACTGCGCGAGCGCGAGCTGGCCCCCGCCGTGTGGGCCGAGAACCATCGCGAGCAGGTGGAAGTCTGGCTGCGCGAGCACGGCGGGATTCTCTTCCGTGGTTTCGATCTGCCGACCCCGGCGGACTTCGAGCAGTTCTGCCAGGCGTTGTGCCCGCAGCTGTACGGCGAGTACGGCGATCTGCCGAAGAAGGAGGGCGGCAACAAGATCTACAAGTCCACGCCCTATCCGAAGGACCGCATGATCATGTTCCACAACGAGAGCGCTCACCAGCATCGCTGGCCGCGCCGGCAGTGGTTCTATTGCGAGACGCCGGCCACCAGCGGCGGGGCCACGCCCATCGTCGACAGCCGTGAGGTGTACCGCGAGCTGCCGGCCTGGCTGCAGGTCAAGCTGCGTCGCAAGCAACTGATGTACGTGCGCAATTTCAGCGCCAGCCTGGATGTCAGTTGGCAGCACTTCTTCCAGACGGAGGAGCGTGCCGAGGCCGAGCGCATCTGTCATGAGGGCGGGATTGAGTTCGAGTGGCGCGGCGCCAACCAATTGCACACGCGCCAGGTATGTCCGGCGGTGATCCTCCACCCGCTGACCGGCGATGCCAGCTTCTTCAACCAGATCCAGCTCTACCATCCGGCGTTTCTCGATGCCGATATCCGTGAGCAATTCCTCAAGGGGCGCGATAGCGTCATGCCCCGGCAGGTGTTCTACGGTGATGGCAGCGAACTGGAAGAGGCTGCCATCGAGGCGATCAATGCCGCTTACGAGCGTTGTGCGGTGCGCTTCGACTGGCAGCGCGGCGATGTGGTGATGCTCGACAACATGCTCGCCGCCCATGCCCGCGACCCCTTCGAGGGTGAGCGGCGCATCGTCGTCGCCATGGGCGACATCTATCGCCGCGATCAGGTCGCGGCCGCACCGGCTACGGCTGAGGAAAACGCTCTGGAGATGACACCATGATGGATCTTGGCCTGCCTCTTTCCCCGGCCCAGAAGCAATTGGCCGAGGCCAGCCCGCAGGCGTACCGCTGGGTGCGCATGACGCTCGCCGGCGTTGCGCCGGAGCGGGTCGAACAGCGTCTGCGTGACACCCTGGGCCAACACGATGCGCTACGCCTGCGTTATCAGCGCCCGCTCGGCGCCACTGGCCTGCGCCAGCGCGTGGCCGAGCCGGGCGAGTTGCGCCTGGACTGGCACCAGGCGGGTGCCGGCACCGATGCGACGGCCTGGCAGCGCGACGCCCAGGCCCAGTGCCAGGCACAGCAGCCCGACCTGCTGGCCTGGTGGCGCGACGAACAGCTATGGCTGGCGCTGCCGGCCTGCTCCCTGGATCTGCACAGCCTTGAGCAACTGCGCCGTGAGTTGCTGGGGCAGGGCGCGGCACTGGAGGCCGAGCCGATGCAGTACAGCGACTACGCCGAGTGGATCGCCGGCCTGCAACTGGACGAGGACGCCGAGCAGGGCGTGCAGTTCTGGCGCAACCTGGCCCTGCAGGAGGTGCCGGGGCTGCGCCTGATCGAACGCTATGGCATGGCCAGCGGTGCCCGTGGCTGCGTGCAGCAGGCGCTCGAACCTGCACTGTGCAGTGCCGTGCAGGCACTGGCCGGAGGCGAGGGGTTGGCCATCGAGCCTCTCGCCCTGGCAGCCTGGGGCGCCTTGCTCGGCCGCCTGAACGGTCAGCGTCATGCGCAGTTGGGCCTGCAGCACGACCCGCGTGACGACTATGAGGAACTGCAGGGCGCCTACGGGCTGTTCGAGCAAACGCTGCCCATGCAGGTGCATTTGTCCGAGCATGCCAGTTGGGTCAACCTGGCCCGGCAACTGGCCCGGCAACTGGAAAGCGCCGTGCTCTGGCAGGAGTACCTCGGCCAGGCCGAGCTGCTGCCGGAGTGGCGCGCCAGCTACCAGGCCGGGCTGCGCGTGCAACATCTGACCGAGGTACAGGCTTTGCAGGCCTTGTCCTTCGACACTCCGGTGGAACTGCAACTGCACTGGCTGCTGGATGAGTCCGGCCAGGGCCAGTTGGCGCTGGTGTACGACACCGGGTTGTATCGCCGTGAGCAGATGCAGCTCTTGCTGCGCCGTTACGTGCATTGGATCGGCCAACTGCTGCAGGCGCCGCAAGCGCCGCTGGACGGCCTGGATGCCTTGCTGACGGAGGAGGCGCAGCCCACAGTGACTGGCGAGGAACTGCCGGCGGACGTCGATATCGTCGATCGATTCCGTGCCCATGCGCGCCACCAGCCGCGCAGCCCGGCGCTGCGCGATGGCCGGCAGCTGTTGTCCTATGCCGACGTGGATGAGCTGAGCGAACGGGTGGCCGGCAGCTTGCAGCAGGCCGGCGCTGGCCCTGACCAGGTGGTGGCGCTGCTGCTGCCGCGTGGCGCGCAGATGCTGGTCGCCATGCTGGCCTGCTTCAAGGCGGGCGCGGCCTATCTGCCGCTGGACCCGGCGCTGCCACCGCTGCGCCTGGCCAGCATTCTCGAGGATGCCAAGCCTGCTGTTGTGCTGCACCTGGATGAGTCGAGCCTGGTCTGCGACGTGCCCAGCCTGGCCTGGTCGAAGGCCAGCAGCGCTGCACCACTCGCTGCGCCGGTGACCAGCGCGCCGCAGCACCTGGCCTATGTGCTCTACACCTCGGGCACCAGCGGCAAGCCCAAGGGCGTGCAGATCGAGCAGGGGCAGCTACGCCACTACGCGAGCCAGATCACTCACGCGCTGGATCTGCCGGCAGGTGCTCACTACGGGCTGGTGTCGTCGCTGCTCGCCGACCTGGGCAATACCGTGCTGTACCCGGCCTGGTTGCAGGGCGGCTGCGTGCACCTGCTGAGCCAGGCCAGCGTCACCGATGCGCAGGCCTTCGCCGAGGAACTGCGCGAGCATCCGCTGGATGTGCTGAAGATCGTTCCATCGCACCTTGAGGCATTGATCGGCGAGCATCCGCCGGAGGGTGTACTGCCGCGTCAGGTGCTGGTGCTTGGCGGCGAAGCGGTGGGCGAGAGCCTGCTGGCGCGGCTGGCACAGGCAGGGTCTGGTTGCCGCCTGTACAACCACTACGGGCCGAGCGAAACCACGGTCGGCGTGCTCTGGCGGGCCATCGACAGCGAGCAGGGGGTAAGCGGCACGGCCTTGAACCAGGTGCTCGGCAACAACCGCATCTATCTGCTCGATGAACAACAGCGCGCCGTGCCTTCCGGGCAGGCGGGCGAGTTGTGCGTGGCCGGTGCCAGTGTCGGCCGCGGCTACCTGGGGGATGTCGGCAGTTCGGCATTCGGCCAAGACCTGCGGTCCGGCGCGCGCCTGTATCGCACCGGTGATCTGGCGTTGCGCCAGGCCGATGGCGCCTTGCGCATTCTCGGGCGCAATGATCAGCAGGTGAAGATTCGCGGTTTTCGTCTGGAGCTGGCGGAGGTCGAACAGGCGTTGCGCGGCCTGCCGGGTGTGCAGCAGGCGGCGGTGCTGCTGGATGGTGAGCGCCTGTTGGCCTTCGTTGTGGAGGAGCCAGGGCAGGGCAGGGCCGCGAACCTGCTGCGCGACGATTTGGCCCAACAACTGCCGGACTACATGCTGCCCGCCGGCATCTTCGCCCTGAAAGCCCTGCCGCTGAGCAGCAATGGCAAACTCGATCGCCAGGCGCTGCTGGAGCGTGCCCGGCAGCGCCTGCAAGGTGCGCGGGTAGCCCCGGTCGGCGAACTGGAAAGCGCCGTGCTGGAAATCTGGTGCCGCGTGCTGGGTGTCGAGGATCTCGGCGTGACCGACAACTTCTTCGCCACGGGCGGGCATTCCCTGGCGGCAATCAAGGTGGTGGCACTGATTCGCGAGCAACTGGGGCGCAATCCGCCAACTAATCTGCTGTTCGAACGGCAGACCGTGCGCGAACTGGTGCAGAGCCTTGATCAGGACGCGAGTAGCGAGGGCTGGCAGGTGCTGAACGATGTGGCCGGTGAGGCGCCTGCCTTGCTCCTGGTCCATGGCGCGGAGGGCCACCTGAAAGACTACCGACCGTTGGTGGAGCACCTTGGCGAAACCCAGGCCGTTTATGGCCTGGCGGCATTTGACGAGGGGTGGGAAAGCAAGGATCTGGGCAGCCTGCTGCAGCGCTATGTGCAGAGCATTCCCGAGTCGCTCAAGCAGCGGCCGCTGGTGGTGCTGGGCTGGTGCCTGGCTTCGCGCCTGGCGCTGCTGTTGATTGCGCACCTGCAATCAGCCGGCTTCACCGTCAAGGCCTTGGCCACGGTGGATCATGATCCGCAGCGCAGCCTTGCAGGCGACGGCGACGAGGGTGGCCAGTTGCTCGCCGACCTGGTGTTCCTGTGTCGCACCCGTTCGCGGCCGCTTGGCGATACGTTGCGCGAGCGTCTGGCCCGGCAACTGGCCGATTGCGATTATGCCGAGGGCGTGACCCGCATGCTGGCCGACGCCGAGGTGCGTGAGCATCTGCAATCCCACGGCGCTGATGCCGAGTTGCACGCCGTGATGGTGCGCTACCGGGCGATCAAGACGCGCCTGTACGAACAGGCCTTACCGGTGGTCGATGTGCCCATCTGGTTGTGGCGCAGCAATGCCCACGGTGATCTGCGTACACCCTGGCAGGCGCACACGCGCAAGGCGCTGCATTATCGCAGCCTGGATGTCGGCCATCATGCGATTGTTGCCGAGCCGCGCCTGAGCACGGATCTGTTGTCCTTGCTGGCGCCAAGCATTGCGCCGCAACACCCAGCCGAGAAGGTATCGAACTGATGATGTTATTGAAGGAACTGCTGCATGATGCGCGCTGGCGCATTTTCCTGGCGGTGCTGTGCAGTGCCTTGAGTGCGGCCAGCAGCATTGGCCTGATCGGCTATATCAACCGCAGCCTGGAGCAGGGGCCGGATGACCTGAGCCAGGCGCTGGCGCTGTTCGCCGGCCTGCTGTTGTTGCTGTTCGTCAGCGGCACCCTGGCCCAGTGGCTGCTGGTGCAGATTGGCCATCGCCTGGTCTATCAGTTGCGCCTGCGCCTGGTGGGCAAGGTGCTGGGCACCGCCCTGGAGCGCATCGAGCGACTGGGCAGCTCGCGCATTTTCAACGCGCTGACCAAGGACGTGACCACCGTGGCCACGGCCTTCAAGCAATTGCCGATCTCGCTGTACAACGGCTTGCTGCTGCTGGTTGGCCTGGCTTACATGGCCTGGCTGAGCCTGCCCTTTTTCGCCCTGACCCTGGTGGTGATCGCCTTCGGCGTGCTGCTCGACGTGCTGCTCGGGCGCAAGGTCAAGCGCCTGATGCAGCAGGTGCGACAGCAAGACGACCGGTTGACCGAGCAGTTCGAGGCGACTATCAACGGCCGCTGCGAACTGGCCTTGAGCCGGGAGCGTCGGCAGATGTTGTACAACCAGCGCCTGGAGCCGATCGCGCAGGCCTCGCTGCAGGCCTCGGTACGCGCCGATACCCTGTGGGCGATCAACCTGAACTGGACGTCGCTGCTGGTGTTCGTGCTGATCGGTACGCTGTTCTTCCTCGGTCAGGGCCTCGGGCTGCTGAGCCAGGAGGTGGTGGTGGGCTACGTGTTGGCGATCATGTTCCTGCGTACACCGATCTCGATGATCCTCGATGCCGTCCCGGCGGTGATCCGCGGCCATGTGGCCTTGCAGGCCATCGATGACCTGGCCTTGGGCGAGACGGTGCACTTCACCATGCCGCCCAAGGCCGCCGAGCCTTTCCGTGAGTTGCGCCTGAGCAACGTGCAATACCGCTACCCCGGGCAGAGCGACGAATTCGCCTTCCAGCTGGGCCCCATCGATCTGCACGTTCGCCGTGGCGAACTGATCTTTATCGTCGGCGGCAATGGCAGCGGCAAGTCGACCCTGGCCAAATTGCTGACCGGGCTCTACCAGCCCAGCGAGGGTACGGTCGCGCTCAATGGCGTGACACTGGATGTCTCGAACAGCGAGTGGCACCGCGAGCATTTCGCGGCGATCTTCGCCGACTTCTATCTGTTCGCCGATGTGCTCGGTGAGAACGGCCAGCTCGATGGTCTGGAGGAGCGGGTCGATCACTATCTGCAACGCCTGGGGCTGGCGCACAAGGTGCAGTTCGTCGATGGGCGCCTGTCCACCACGGCCCTTTCACAGGGGCAGCGCAAGCGCCTGGCCCTGCTGTTGCTGATGATGGAGGGTCGCGAAGTGCTGCTGCTCGACGAATGGGCGGCGGACCAGGATCCGGTGTTCCGCCATGTGTTCTACCACGAGCTGCTGCCCGAGTTGCAGGCGGCCGGGAAAACGGTCATCGCCATCACCCACGATGACCGCTACTTCGACGTGGCCGATCGCATCTACCGGCTTGATTACGGCCAGTTGGTGGACTATGACCACAGCAGCGAGAACCCTTTCCAGTTGGTCAGGTAGCCGCTTGGAGCGGCTTACTCGGGTGTTTTGTCGCGGTCGAGTGGGCAACTGCTGCAATAGCCGATGCCGGGCAGGCGGTAGCGAATGCAGCAAATACGGCGTAACCGCTGCGGCTCGTCAGCGCCGACGTCCTTGTAGTACACCGGGGCGAACAGCGGGTTGCGCCGGCCGTCGGGGCGCAGGCGGCTTTCCAGCACGGTTCTGGCCGGGGCTGCGCAATCGGACGTTGCCAATCGATGCAGTTCGACTTGGGTAGTGGCGAATTCGAAGAGGTTGCCGGCGTTGCTCCAGAACAGTCGTGGCGAGGCTTTCGAGACGCTGGCCATTACCTCGATCACCGGTTTCAGATGCCGCTCGATCAAGGCGTCGAAGCGCGCGAAGGGCGTGCAGGGTGGCAGAACGCTGCCTTCATGGGGCAGGTGCAGGCCAAGCGGCTTTCCCGCTGCCGAGAGGGTGACGCCGACATCGCTCAGGGCGATAGGCAACTCGCGCTGCAAGAGCAAGCTGGCCGCCACGGCGGGTGCTATGAAGCAGAAATACCATTTCGACCAGATAGAGGTCAGCGCCATGAAATCGTCGCTGCCATGGCGGGCTGCCAGTTCACCAATGAACTCAGCGAAATAGTCCGGCTGAAACAGCTGCGAGCCGGCAATTGCCGGCTGTTGATCACCGGCCAGTTGCAGGTTTTCCCCATAGTCCGCCAGCGGGCCGCTGAACAGCGGGGCGAGGCTGGCGATCATCCTCGCGGCCCAGTGTCACCGTCAGGCGGCATTGCGCAATACGTGTTCAGGGAGGCTGTGGGTCGAGGCATAGTCAGTCGCTTGCTGTTGAGACTCGTTATCACTGGTGGTGATCAGTATAAACATACCGAGGGCATGCAGGCGAACTCTGTCTCTGACAGCGGGGGCCTGTGACAGCAGGGCGTGTAAACGCGTCACGCCAATACCTAATGATAATTGTTATTAACTGTATTATCCTACGGCCGCTCGTATGCAAAGCCTACGAGCACTCGCACCTTCAGTGGAAACGGAGTGGAACATGAGTCTGGACAGTCCTGACACGCGATTTTTGGTTGTAGTCAACGACGAGGAGCAGTATTCCCTCTGGCCGGATTACAAGGCAATACCGCAAGGCTGGCGCGCGGCCGGCAAGCAGGGCAGCAAGGAGGAGTGCCTGGCCTATATCGAGTCGGCCTGGACTGACATGCGGCCTTTGAGCTTGCGTCAAGCCATGCAGCCCCAGGATCGCGGCTGATGCCTTGCGCATCCATTGAGCGGGTCATGGCCTTGCAGGTGACGTTGCCCGGTAGCCGATAGCAGCAACCTGGAGCCGCCTGAGTTGGCTGGTCGTTCGCTGCATGAGGCACGTTCCGGCAGCGTCGTCAGATAACGCGCTATCCGCGCGACACGAGGATGCACTGATGAATGCAATCACCCCGATCACCAACACCACGCTCGAACTCCAGCACCGGCACAGCGGGCTAAGCCAGCGCTACTGCCTGGACAGCACGCCGGCATTGCAGAGGCAAATGCAGCGCGAGTCGAATGCGCGCAGCTACCCACGGCGCATACCGCTGGAGCTCAAGCGGGCGCAGGGCGTGTATGTTGAGGATTCGCGGGGGCAGGTGTACATCGATTGCCTGGCCGGTGCCGGTACCCTGGCGCTGGGGCACAATCACCCGGTGATCATGGAAGCGATCCAGAAGACCCTGGCCTCGGGCATACCGCTGCATGCCCTCGATCTGACTACGCCGATCAAGGATGCCTTCGTAGAGACAGTCTTCGATCTGCTGCCTGGCGACTTCGCCCGGGATGCGCGCATCCAGTTCTGTGGCCCCACGGGAGCGGACGCAGTGGAGGCGGCGCTCAAGCTGTCGCGCACGGCAACCGGGCGGCAGAGCATCCTGGCGTTCCATGGCGCCTATCACGGCATGACCCTCGGCACGCTGTCTGTGAGCGGCAACCTGGGGCCGAAGAATGCCCTGGGTGGGTTGCTGGCGGGGGTGCAATTCTTGCCGTATCCACATGACTACCGTTGCCCGTTCGGCCTGCGCGGCGAGCAGGCGATCGACGCCAGCCTGCATTACATCCGCCACCTGCTCGCCGACCCGGAAAGCGGCGTGACCCAGCCGGCGGCCATGATCCTGGAAACGGTGCAGGGCGAGGGCGGGGTGATTTGCGCCCCTGATCGCTGGCTGCAGGGGCTGCGGGCGATCACGCGTGAGCACGATATTCCCCTGATCCTCGACGAGATCCAATGCGGTATCGGGCGCACCGGCGATCTGTTTGCCTTTGAGCGCAGCGCCATCACCCCTGATGTGGTGACACTGTCGAAGGCCATCGGCGGTGGTCTGCCGCTGTCGGTGGTGGTCTACCGGGGCGAGCTGGATCAATGGCAACCCGGGGCCCATGCCGGCACTTTCCGAGGTAATCAACTGGCCATGGCCGCCGGCGATGCCACCTTGCGCTTCATTCAGCGCGAAGGCCTCTGCAGCCATGTGCGCAACGTCGGAGCACGCTTGCAGACGCTGCTGCACGGGCTGCAGGCCGAGTTCGATTGGATCGGCGACGTGCGCGGCCGTGGTCTGATGCTGGGCATGGAAATCATCGATCCTGCCAGCCAGGATGCCCTGGGCCAACCCGCTACCGATGGCGAGCGGGCGCGCAAGCTACAACGTGCTTGCCTGGAGCGTGGCCTGATCGTCGAGCTGGGCGGCCGGCACGGCGCAACCGTTCGCTTCCTGCCGCCGCTGATCATCAGCGAAGCGGAGGTCGATCTGGTTGGGCAGATTCTCTACCAGGCGGCGCAGAACGTGGGGGTCGTCTCCGCGAGCTGATGCAGGTAGGCCGCATGGTTAACCCATTCGCTTTTAAAGTCCTCCCCTGACGAATCAATGCCCCATGTATAGCTCTTCCCAATAACGTAAATCGGTGTCCAGTTTTTCGGGTGGTTTCTTGACTTCCACACTTCAAAAAAGCGGTCGGAACCCAAGAAATCCTCAACGACATAGAACAATGCAAAGAATTTCCTGTAGTGACTGTGTTCCGCATAACCTTTTTAAATGTCAGCGTAGTATCGTTTGTGGACTGCCGAGAAGGGGAGGTCGATCCGATGACTGATGGAACTCCGCCTAGGCAGAATCACGAATATTAGAACTGTATGTGCAGACTCATTCTTATGCCATAGGCATGGGGGATGCGGAAACATGGACTGGTTATGCCGCTAAGCGCAGATTTTCACGATACTCAATGGGACTGAGCGCGCCGAGCGAAATCTTTATACGTTTTTCCTTGTACCAGCGAATGTATGAATACAAGGCCTGAATGTACTGCTTGATGCTCGTTGACTGCCGGTTGCGAGGATTGAACCGCTACGTTTTCAATCAGCGCCGACACACTGCCTCCTGTCGGCATTGGTTAATGTATGTTTTTCCGAATTCTGCGGGTCTCTCGATGAGAATCCTTATCATTTGCTCGGTTTGTTGTTAGCGCCTATTGCTTGTGGTGCTAAAAAACCCTAACTTGCCCATCGTGATATCAATATGCGATTGTAAATAAGGATTTTTACCATGAGTTCACTTCAGCAACTGATTGCTCCTTCGCACCGTTTCGACCTCCAATTAAGCCCCGCTAACAGCTATGACGAAATCGAGCTGTTTGTCGAAGAGTTGTCGGATTCGCTGCATTTTGCCAGTGACTGTGCTTCCAGTATTGGTAGCGCCAGCACTACCGGTGGTTGTGCGGGTGGCTGTGTTTCGTCAGCTTCTACTGCAGGTACCTTGTCCTGCATTATCAGTACTGGCAGTTAACTATGCTTCACGAGGCGTTGCTTAAGCCTCTGATACCTTGGCTGAAAACAACTCAATCTGGATACCTGACGGTGTCCGGGCTTAGTCAGTCTTATGCCAAGGTAGAAGTGCTCAAGGATATCAATTTCTCCTTACATCCCGGAGATATTGTGGGTCTGGTCGGTCCCAATGGGGCGGGCAAAACGACCTTGATAGAAACCATACTTGGCTTGTTGCCGTTTGCGTTTGGTCATATCACGTTGTTAGGCGTGGATATCCGAAAGGGATTGTCTACGCAGGTTAAGCAGCGAATTGGTGTGGCGCCCCAATCGTTTACGCTGCCTGCCAATTTGAATGTCGCTGAGATAGTCGACATGTATCAAGTGGTCTATAAGAATGCTCGATCTGCAAAGCAACTTATACAGCAGGTAGGATTGACAGAGCAAAGTAAGGTTCGTTTTGGTCGGTTATCAGGTGGGCAGAAGCGGCGTTTAGCGTTGGCGCTGTCGCTGATTGGTGAGCCTGATGTCATGTTTCTTGATGAGCCGACCGGCGATATCGATCCTCAAGGTCGCCGCTTTATCTGGGATATTATTTTAGAGCAGGAACGCCAAGCCCAGCGTGCCGTGCTTATTGCGACTCACCAGATGGAAGAAGTGGAAGCGCTATGCAATCGTGTGATTATTCTTGATAAGGGGCTCATCCTTGAAGATGATCGCCCCCAAGCGTTGATCGCCAAGTACTGCCCTGACCACTGCATTAACTTTATTACGCCTGCCGGTCTGACTGATGCATTGTTATGTGCCATTCCGCAGGTTGAAATTCGTACTATCGCTGAAGACCCGTATCATTGTTCCGTACGCCTGAAAACACGTAATGTCAGTAGCGATTTATTGCACGTTGCGAATCTTGAAAAAAGCCACCCTGGAATAATCATCCAGCTTCAGATTGCGAAGAGCACCCTCGAAGATGTGTTCATTCAACTGACAGGAAAAGCCCTGCGCGACTGAATCCAGCACGAGTATCGAGGTATTAAGGATGATGCCATGAAGTCTGTTTTAACCGTTTACGCCCGATTGTCCCTGTCTGCCTTCAAAGAGTATTCGCGCGACCTGCTGCCCCTGGTTTTTTCTTTTGCCCTGCCTATGTTTTTTATTATTACCCTGGGCAACAGTTCGGGAACACCTGACAGCGCCAGTAGTATCAAAGTGCTCGTCGTTGGCAATGAAGGCGCCGCCAATCGGGCGTTCAGTGCATTGACTGAGCAGCCGTTGTTTTCGGTAAGGCGAGTTGCGAGCGCTGATCCTGACCTTGTCATCCAGCAACAGCAAGCCACTCTGGTCATCGCTCCAAGCGGTCAACCCAATCCGCCACTGGCGCTCTACAGTACGCGGCAGGGGCAAAGTCTAGCGCCGCTGATTGACAAGCTGCTTGCTGCGCCCGCGGCCGCCACTACCTCTCTGCAACCTCGACTGGTTGCCGAAAACGGATTTGATTATTTCAAGTTCCTGTTCCCCGCCACTGTGGCGTTATCCCTGCTTCAAGTTTCTTTGTTCGGTACAGCGGCACCCATCATTGCGGCACGGGAAAAAGGCATTTATCGGCACTTTGCGGTAGTGCCTATGCCGCGACTGGCGTTATTGATCTCTCAACTCAGCGTGCGCCTGGTCATCGCCATTCTACAAGTTATGTTATTGGTAATCGTCGGGTGTTTGTTTTTTCGAGTGCGCATCGAACAGCCGGTAGCCTTTGGCTTCGTATTGCTGCTGGGTAGCGCAACGCTCGTCACTTACGGTTATGCAATTGCCGGCATCTTCAGTTCATTAAACCTTGCGAATGGTTTTTTATTATTATTGAATTTCTATTGCATGAGTTTTGGCCAGTTGTTCAACGATATTAGTCAGGGGCAGTGGAGTTGGTTGATTCCGACGACACCGGTGGGGCTACTCTCGGACGCATTGCGGCAAGTGATGTCCGGGCTGGAAGGCGTCTATTCGCTTTCAACCAGTATTCTCGGATTGATTGCCTACCTGATGGTTTCGGCATTTATTGGCGTTAAGTTTTTCCGTTTCAGTCCCAAGGTGAAGTGATGGAAGCAGTTCAGTTGTCGGGTGCACTCAAGCCATTGGAATGGCACTATTACAAGATTTACGTTGGAGGGAACCATGATGCGCTCGATTTTGTTATAACGGACTGTCTGGCGAGTGCGCTGACTCTTGTAGAAAGTGGCAACTGGTTTTATTTACGCTACTTCGATGAAGGAGGCCTGCATTTGCGTTTGCGTGTGCACCTCCACGGCGGTGAGGGCAGTGCACAAGAGCGAGAGTTTTATCATCAGTTGCATGATGGACTTTCGTTGCTTTCCCAGCGCGTCCCCTCGACGTATGTGCCACTGGTGTCTTTCGATGGTTATTCCGTTTTATCGTCCGGAGAAGATTCTTCGATCTATTGCTGCCGCGATCGATATATTGCGGAGTTGGATGTTTTTGGCGGCGAACACGGCATGCCTATTGCCGAAGAAGTTTTCTGCCTATCCAGCGATATTGCCCGTGAAGTATTGCTGCGCGAGTCTCAGGCTGAACTGAGCCGCAAAGACTCTGTCCTGCCTTTTTTTGTAGAGACACTGCAGATGTTTTTGTCTGAGGATGCCTGTGCCGAGTTTTTAGAGCGTTATTCAACCTTCTGGCTTTCCGGCAATCCGGACATCGGTAATTACAAGTCGGCTTTTATCGATAAGGCAAATGCAATGTTGGATGCAAACGAGGCAATTGTCCCGCCAACGCAATCCCAACATCCTTCTATGGCAACACTGATTACGCGTTGGCATAAAGCTATGCGCAATGCGAGGGAGCGCTACAAAAAAGAGTGTCCGCTCTATACCCCGATGCTCGCCGATACGCTGGCCTTTTATTTCGCTCATTTAATGAATAACCGTTTGGGGTTCACCACGTTGGATGAATCTTATCTGGCGATTTTGCTGGCCAAGACTTACGAGCGTGGATTGCACCATGCATCCGCATAATTTTGCGGTTAGCAAAGACCTGGTGGACAAGTACCCTTTTCTGTCGCTATTGGCCCCAGCGGGAGGAGTGGTCAGGTCGGTGCAGACACATTCTTCTCAAGAAATGCACGTACCTCGTTTTCATTCGTTTATTGCGCATTTGGGTAATCTGAATCTGGCTTTTCCCCATGTTTCGGACTACCACGGCAATCGCTCTGGCCGAGTAGAAATGGCCGGGTGCGGGGCCGACGAACGTCCGGAGCTTGCAATGGTTCGTGCTGTCGCCGAAGCAGCAGAACGTTATTCGATGAGCGTCTTCAACAAAGACGACATTGTCACGGCAAGCTTTGCAGAGGTGGGGTCACAAGGCTTGAGTTACGAGAGCATTGCGTGTGGCTCTGCTGCCGAGTACGCGGACCCGCTCAGCCCTTTGAAGCGAATTGACCCGCACGCTCCTGTGCGTTGGGTCTACGGTTATTCGCCGTTGGAAAACCGGCGTAAGCTGGTGCCGCTGATCATGACGCACTTGTTTATACGCCCTTGGCCAAGTGAGCACTTTTGGTTACCCATCTCAACCGGTGTCGCTGCGCATACTGACTTTGCCCAAGCGGCGGTGGCGGCTATCTGCGAAGTCATCGAGCGTGACGCCATCGCCTTGACGTGGTTGCTTCGGCCTACGTTGCCCCGTATCTGGCTGGACGAACCGGCCCCGGCAGAGCATGCGGAAAAGTTCTATCGACTGCGCGAAAGCGGTCTTGAGCAGATGTTCTTCGATGCCACTTCAGAGCTGGGTATTCCTACGGTGTATGGCTTGCAGCTTAAGGAAGGCGATCCGCAAGCGGCGCAATTTATCAATTGCACCACCGGCTTTAATCGGTGGGATGGTTGCGCAAAGTTGATCCGCGAAAGTGCCATGGGGCGCTCGATATTAGCACTGTCGTTACCCATACCCGATGACATGCGTGACTTTGTTGAACTGGAACATGGCGCAATTTACATGGGGCGCGCGGAGCAGCGCCCAGCCTTTGATTTTCTGACGGGCTCTAACGTGGTGATGCCGATCTCCCGGATGAGTCAGCCGAACGTTGTCACGCCGCGCGAACAATTGCGCTACCTGTTGGAGCGCTTGGATGCAGCGGGCATGGAAGTGGTGTTGGTTGACCTGACTACCGATGAATTGCGCGACGCAGGGCTAAGGGTAATTCGCGCTGTAATCCCTGCGCTGATGCCAATGTCCGCTACTTACCGGGCAAGGTATCTGGGTCACCCTCGGATTTTGCAGGCTCAGGCCAGGCAAGCCGAACAATCGGGACGCGCAGTCGAGATCAACCCCTACCCACAACCGTTTGCCTGAGGAACCTGCCATGTTAGTCATCCATCAAGGCGGGTTTGGTCTTGCCGTTGCCCAGGCATTGTTAGAGCGTTGCGTCAGCGGTCGTTCGCTGAGTATCGACGATGCGCTTTCCCACCGCTGGGAAGATGAGAGGAAAGACACATTCGTCGCCTTGGCATTGGGCAGTCTGCATCCCAGTCGAACACGCCGCCTCGCACAGGTGCTTTGGGAGCGGAAACTGACGCATTCGGTCGTGATGCTATCGGATCAAAATCTACTGATCGGACCACTGGTGGCGCCTCCTGATGGGCCATGCTTGCGCTGCGCGATGGCCCGCAGTCTGAGTATGTTCGATACCCCACAGAACGCCAGGCTCGAGAGCAATCGCCAGCTTTACATGGAACACACAGGCACCGCGCAAATACCCGGTTACTTACCCAGCCAGGTGCAAATGGCTGCCGTGAAACTGCTGCAACATGCAGGCGCGGCCCCCGAGCATAGAGGGCGACTGACGGTTATCAGCCTTAATGGCAGCTGGTCGGTGCACACCCGCATAACGGCGTTGCATGGCTGTACTTGTCGTGGCAACACGCTGGTCAGTGTGGCAGAGCGCTGGACTGCGCAATTGGAACGTGACATCGAGGTCGCGCGGCAGATATGAGCGAATGGAGTATGAGCGCGAACCTTTCAGGGCAGCAGTTCGGCGGGCAAGATGAATTATTGGAGCGACTGCCTGCACGCCCAAAGCTATTGCGTGAGTTAGTCGTGGTGCCGGCTGGGCCCGATGCGGTGACTTTTTATGGCACTCAGAAACCACAAACCCTGCGTTGCCCACAGGGGCTGAAGAAACTCAGTGAGTTGCTTGCTCTGCTGGACGGCCGCCACAGTCTCGACGAAATTTCACAAGACCTGGCGTCGCACTTCAGTGGCGGTGTCACAGGGCTGGTATCCCTGTTGTTTCGCTATGGTTTGCTAGAGGACGGCGACGCGCAAAGCGGCAACGATGAGCCTGTGGGCTGCTATGCCGCGCGCTTCTGTGGTTCCTCCGGATATCATGCAAACCGTGACGCAGCCATAGCCCAAGCCGATGCCGTCCGATTACTGGTGGCGTGTCCTCAGCCTGTACGCGCCGCGTTATGCGCCAGCCTTGGAGGCGGCACGCTGGGAACGCTTCGCGTAGTACACAGCGCTGCTGAGGTGGCAGGTTCTGAGCATACTCATGCCCTGCTCGTACTCTCGGGTGGCGTTGAGGATGAAGAACTGCTCAAGGTCGCCGATGCGTTGCATGCCTCGAAAAGACCTTATTTCATCGGTACGCTTGGCAGCGATTGCATGCATCTGGGGCCCTTGGTGTTGCCTGGGCTGTCCGCAAGTCATCGCTGCGCCAGGTTGCAACTCAGCGCACCGGCGCCCTTGGCCGACCCGCTGGAAGCGGAGTTCCAGTGTGCTTACATTGCCCATGAGTGGCTGCAGATTGCATTGGGGTTGTTGACCGAAACCTATCTGAACAAAGTTCGCGTGCATCCTGTTGATAGTCGCGGTGCCTATCCCGTCAACAAACCCATCGCGCGAATCCCCGGCAGCCTTTTTGGAGGGCTTGCGACAGCCGCCTGCCTGGCTCCCGATGATCCGGCGTTTGCCGCTTGGGTGCATCACGTCAGTGTGCGCATGCCTCCCAAGGAGTGGCTAGCTCCGCGCCTGTTCGAAGGCCATTTCAAGATGGCCAATCTAAAGCTTTATGGTGCTCCCGTCACCCGCAGCTATGCGCTGGGAACCCTGACGTTGCCGGCGGCGGCCGAACTTCCTTCACACGCTGGAGGATCGAGTGTGCAAGCAGCGTGCGACGAACCGTCATTGGCGCAGCTGGCGGCGATTCTGCTGTATGCAGTCGGCGAGCAAACGTTGGAAGACGGCAGCCGACGGCGCATCGCGCCCTCGGGGGGAAGCCTGCGCTCATGCAGTTTTTATGTGTTGGTCAATCATTTGGCGCAGCTGGCATCCGGTCTTTATCTTTACGACGGTGAGACTGACTCTTTGATCCCTGTGAAGGTCGCCAGTCTTGTTGCCTTGCGCCAGTTGCTATACGGGACAGAGCACGCACCGTGCCCTGTTTCGCTAGTCGCCTCGAGCCACTTGGGCCGCGTACGCAACAAGTACCAGGATTTCGGCTTTAACCTTGTGCATTGGGATGCCGGTATTGCCTGCCAATACGCCACTCTGGTGGCTTCTGTCTTCGGGTTGAGGGTCGTGCAGCCCGCCTTGCTGCAAGCCGAACGCTGTGCTGAGTTGCTGAACCTCAACACGCAGGAACATGCCCAGATCGCCAGCAGCGTTCTGCATCTTGGCGGGCCGATGTCGGCCCCTGCCAATCAGCTCTTGAGTTCGAGCAGCAGTACCGCGCAGGAGCTGTTGATCGGCGCCGGCCATACTCGTGCGTGTCACGTTGGACAATCCCTTCCAGGCTGGGTGCCTCCAAGCCCAGAGGGTCGCGACAACACGTTGGATGTTGCCTCTTTGCTGCTGGGCCGTCGTGCAACCTATCGTTACGCCGAACAGCCGATCAGTACCTCGTGCCTGGTCAGGCTGGTTGTCAGTGCTCATCGGGCCTTGGTTGCTCACCAAGAACGGGGAGGCCCGAGACTGGACGTCTGGCCCTGGCTGCTGCTGATGCGCCCTGATGGGTCCATGACGCCGGGCATCTACGATTGCCGCAAACCTGCTCCTGAGCAATGGGTGCAGCGCGCAAGCCCGCTGACCCCGGCGATGTTCGCTGAATGCTTCAATCAGCAGGGCTTTCAAAAAGCGGGCGCAGCGTTGGTTTTCATGGCGGATCTGGAGCAAAGCTTCAGTCAGATGGGGCGACCGGTCTACTCACTGCTGTTGCAGCAAGCGGGCGGCGCTGCGGTCGCCACTTGGCTGGAGGCCCTCGCCATGGGGTTGGTGGGTTGCACGGTGGGTGGAATTATTGAGGCTGGCTTCATGCGTCTGGCGGGTACCGACGGCTACTGCGAAACACCGTTGTTCTCATTGGTATTGGGCCATCCGATCGAGGACGGCGCGTGTTGACGTACGCAAGCGAAGCATCCCCCGCCTGCTCATTTAATTCGCGGGTTATCGATGTACAGCCGGATATCGACACGCTGATCCTTGTCGGTGACATGCATAGCCGACCATTAAAGCTGGCAGGTCTTTCCTGCACGCTGGCGTTGGCGATCAAGCGCGGCGCGAGTGAAAGCGAGTTGATCGCCATTTTGGGCCTGGCCTATCCCAACCATCCTGCGGCGCATCATCAGCGAGCCTTGCAGACGTTTATCGGTAAATTGCGCACCGCCGGGTTGCTTGACGAGGATCAGGTGCGCTCCATGGGCCGTTGGTCGATGCCTAATCCGGACCCGTTGGCCGAAGTTCTGGCAGGGCGCTTGCTCACCCTTCCTGCGCGCTTGCGTCGTTGGTTGTTGCGCGGCGCGGTGATCGGGAGTGTGGTAATCATTCTGTTGGCCCTGCAACACCAACCCCACTGGCGCGAATGGGCTCTTTCAACGCCCGTCCATTGGGCAGCCCTTGGCGTGGGAGTGCTGGCGTGGCTGATCCTGCATGAATTGGCGCATGCCGTGGCTTGCCGCATGCATGGTTGCCCCGTGTCGGGCGCCGGGCTGATGCTCAGAGGTTTCCTGCTGCCGTCGCCCTTTATCAATACGTCGGCGATTCATCTGTTCCCTGGTGACGCGATACGTCTGCACGTCGCCATTGCGGGCCCCGTCCTGGATCTGCTGCTGGCCGGCGTGCTTGCCGCCGAGTTGATGCTCATGCCACCAGGCAGTGCTACTGCGGTTGTACAGGCGCTGTTGCAACTGGTGTTGCTCGGCCTGTACTTCAATCTCACCCCATTTCGAATCTCTGATGGGCGCACGGCCTTTGACGTGTATTTCGGCGACATCCGACAGACTTATCAGCCGCGATGGGGGAGGGCGTCTATGTCGGTCATGAATGTTCGTCGCAACGCCTTTGCAGCCTATGCGGCGCTCTACATCATCGTCACGGCTTTCGTCATCATCCAAGTCGCCGGCTGGGCCATTCAATGAGCACTTACGAGACGTGTGCGCTGCCTTCCAAGGGCGTCCAAGATGCAACCACCGAGCTGCGGATCATGCCGTTCGTACTGGTACGCATCGCAGGTTTGCCTGCCACTCACGGCGTTGAGTTGCCTGGGCGGGAAGTCAGTGAGATTGCCGCGCGGCTGCGCTCTGTCGTGGAGCAATTGCACGTGCTGGCCCTTAACCTGGTCAGTGCATTATTCGATGCTGTCGCGCAGCCCTCGGCAACGGCCTATCGCGCAGGGTTATTGCGGGCAAAACGGCAGGTCTTCAACGGCGTTGAACTGCTGGCGAGCGCCGAGCTATTGGCATGGCTCGAACAGCAATTGCCCAATGTTCTCGCACTCTGCCAAACGTATCAGCAGGTATTCAGGACGCGTGCCGAACTGCAGGCGCGTCTGGAGTCGAGCTGCGCTGCGCAACAGGAAACCACTCGAGCAATCTTGCAGGACGCACTGGCGCAGCCGGCTTTCAATCGTGCATTAGGACTGGCCGCGCCGCGGCTGCTGGCCCAATTACAGCTGCCCCTGCAGGCGCATCCGCGCAAACGACGCAAGCAATTGGAGCGCACCGTGATGGCGTTCATGCTGCGTGCGGGAATGAAGGTCAGTCCCTTCAGTAGTTTTGCCTCCACCTGCCAAGCAAACCTGGACCCGACCTGCGAACTGGGCCACCTCCACGCTCATGGCCAAAGGTTGCAGGCAACGTCGCGCTTAAGCCGAAGCGTGGTCGTCGCATTGCGCGAGCAGTTGGCCGAGAGTTCGCTGGCTGACAGCAACAAAGTTGAATTTTGTCTGAATCCAAGCCTGCGTTTTTTGCAGGACGAAAACGCTTTTTTGCGATCGCTTCGTGCCCATGGGCGCGATTATCAAGTGCGGCGCGGCACGCTGTGGAGTGAGGAAAGTTTGCTCAATGCCAGGCTGGCCCCTTCGCTGTGCGCGCTGTTGCAAGGATTGCCCGCGTGTTTTGGTCGGGAAGATTTTTTGCGGCGTCTGCGCCAGATTGAGCGGGAACCGCAGAAAGCTGAACGCCTGCTTAAACAGCTGTTACGCAAAGACATCCTGCGCCTGCTCCCGCAATGGCAGGCACAGGATGATGCACCCGCTTTATTGTTGGCCGATGCCATGCAAGAGCACCCGCAGATGACCGAGCTGGCAGGCCAGCTGCGCCAACTCGATAACCGTGCCCGCACCTTTGCCGACACGCCCACATCCTTGCGTCCTGCATTGCTCAATGAGATTGAGGAGGGCATCGCCGAGCTGCATACTCGACTTGGCAATCGCCACCCTCCACGGCTGGCCAGCAGTGTCTATGAAGATGTGCGCAATAGTGGCCTGACCCTGAGTTTCGGGACGCGGTTTGCCGAGCAGACGTTGCGTCGTGTTGCTGATGTGGTGGGTCGGTACGCGACTATTTCGGCCGAATATCTATGGCTGCGTGAATGCTTCATTGAGCGATTCGCAGAAGGAGGCTGCTGCACGGACGTCGAGGGTTTCTTGCGTGACGTGTGGCCGGCCTACTTGGCGTTGGGACAAAACATTCTCAATGGCAACGTTCCACGCCCGGCTCTTGGCCGCGTCGCGCCAGCAGCATTGCGCCTGCCCTTGACGGTGTATTTCCAGCTGGTAACGCCTGACCTGGACGAGGCCCTTAACGGCAAACCGCTGGTGGTGATAAATGGCGCGTACCACCGAGCCGCCTGGCAACTTGCGCGTGGGGCCATTAACAATGGCACGCAGCAGGATCCCTACGAAACTCAGTTGCGCGATTGGATTGTGGACGTTCATCGCCCGATTGCTCCAGCGACCGTCACGGTCAGTGGTGAGTCAAGCAATCTGCAAGCACAGCCGCGGTTGTGCGAGCGGCAGTTATGCCTGGATGAGCAACCTATGCAGGACAGTGACTTGCTGTTGCGGGATATGCAATTGATCCACAACGCCGACACCGGCCTGCTTGAGCTGATCGGCCCGGATCATCAGCCGCTAGCGTTGCAGTACTTGGGCGGCGCTTCGCCGCTGCCGGCCTGGGGGATCAAGTATCTGCTCACGCTGCTGGTCGAGCCCGTCCAGATCGGGCGCCCAGGCGCTGAAATGGTGAGCGCAGGCCACCTCGACGCTGACTTTCGCCACCAGCCACGTCTGGAAGACGACGGCTGTGTGCTGTTGCGGGAAACCTGGTGGTTGCGCTCGCGCATGCTGCTTGAGTGCCTGGAGGGCCTCAGCAGCTCGGCACAGGTCGCTGCGCTGTTACGGCTGTGTGCCGAACATGGCATCCCTGAAGACGTGTTTGTGAACGGTCAATTCGACGATTTTTTTGGTTGGAAATCTTTCGCCGCCGCCAAAACCCGCAAGCCGTTCTGGTGCCGCCTGAGCAATATCGCGTGCATGGACTACTTGCTCGGTTTGGCGCGGGACACTGATTGGCTGGTACTTCGCGAGGCGCTTCCGGCGCCACAAGACAGCTGGCTGAAGATTGACGATAAACCCTGCGTTACGGAGATGCATACGGAAATGGTGCTGGTGGGTGGGCATATGGCCAATGGATGGATCAAATGAGCAGCAGCCGCGATCCTTTGGAGTTATTGAACCGTCCTGTCGGCGCCTTTACGGATGCGTCGGTGCCGGCGGTGCGGCATCGGCCTCGCTGGTTGTGGCTATTGCTGCCGGGCGCAGCGGCGGTCGCCTTCTGTGTATTTTCTGCGCAGCCTCAACCTGTGCCTTTGGCCGATAAACGCGAGGTCGGCACACCGGACTCAGTGGAAACGGCCCCTGTACCCGGTGCGGCCACGCAAATCACCGCTGCAGGTTTTATCAAGGCCGATCAGTTGGCGACGGTTTCCGCCGAGGTGACCGGAACCTTGAAGAAAACCTATGTACGACGCGGTGACCGGGTAAAAAAAGGCGATGCCATTGCCGCTTTGGATACGGCGTCCTTGAGCAGCCAACTGAAGTTTGCGCAAGTTCAACTGAAAGTCGCGCAGAACAACGAGCATCAAGCGCGTGAGCGCTTGCCTCTGGCAGAGGCGCGTTTCCGGCGTATTGAGTTGTTGAAGGACGAACAAGTGGTGCCACCCCAGGACTACGAGGATGCCAAGTCCGAAGTCACCGAGCGCCGTGCGGAGGTGCAGCGCTATGGGCTCCAGGCTGAGTCTGCGGCGATTGATATCCAGGGTCGCCAGATCGATTTGGAGCGCGCGACCATCCGTGCCCCATTCGATGGAATCATTGTTTCCCTAGATGCTGCCGTGGGTGAGGTGGTTTCACCGGTTTCCGCTGCCGGCGGCTTCGCCAGAACGGGCATTGCGACATTAGTCGACACTCGACACTTTTATGCCGAGGTCTGGGTACCTGAAAAGTCCCTGGGGAAACTCGAAAGCCGGCAACGTGTTTCAGTCAAACCCGATGCGTTGCCTGAGCTCGCGGTGGGCGGCAGTGTTGCCTATATATCGCCACTGGTTGACGAGCAACGGGCTGCCGTACTGGTGCGAATTGCCCTGGAGCAAGCCCCGCAAGCCTACAAACACAACATGTCAGTACACGTTGATTTCTTATAAGGAATGCTTTTTTGCAGACGCCCTCAGACGATGAAATCGTGCTGCGCCTCAACGGTGTGGCGCGTGCGCATATCAAAGGTCGCGAACGTATCCGCGTACTGCAGGGCCTGGACCTTGAGGTGCAACGTGGCGAGATGGTCAGCATCATGGGGCCTTCCGGTTCGGGCAAGTCCACGTTGCTGGACGTCATCGCCGGGGTGATCCCGTCTAATGAAGGTGTGGTGGAGCTTGCCGGTCATCGCATGGACGGTAAAAGCGAGTCACTGCGCACCCAGATACGCGCTGCCCATATCGGTTTTGTTTTTCAGTTCTACTGCTTGATTCCGGCTCTGACAGCGGAGGAAAACGTCATGCTGCCGCTGCACTTGTGGAAACTGTCTCGCAAGGAACGGGCACTGCGCGCCGATGCTGCATTAGAGGTGGTGGGCATGACCCATCGGCGGCGTCACCTTCCGGGTGAGCTGTCTGGCGGTGAGCAGCAGCGCATCTCGATTGCCCGTGCAATTGCAGGCAATCCGGACGTGCTGTTATGCGATGAGCCGACCGGAGACTTGAATAAAGAGACTGGCCTGGAAGTGATGGCGATCATTGAGCAATTGAGTCACCACTATCGCAAGGCGGTCGTCGTCGTGACCCATGATCCGAATGTCGCGGCATTAGCCGACCGACATTTGAGGCTGCAACATGGCGTGCTGGTTGATGACAGGCCGAATCTGCGATGAGCGCCAGACTGACCTATATCTGGCGAGGCTTGCGTGGACATCGCGCGCGCTTTGTCCTAGTCGTGGCCTTTATCGCGTTTGGCATGTTGTTACTGCAGTTGGGAGCGGCGCTTGATAACGTCTTTTCCACGCCGCAGCAGGCTCAGACGGACCGAAGGTTGCTGGTTGTCAACGGGCTCAGCCCGCAGATGCCGCTGCCCGATGTGTATTTGGGACGTATTGCCGACCTCGAAGGGGTGGCCGCGGTTACGCACGTCACTTGGGTCGGTGCTTATTTCCGTCATCCCAGTTGGGTGGTGCCTGCCCTGGCGGTGGACAGTGCCAGTTTTCTTACCTTGAATCCCAGCTTACAGGTGGCGCCCAACCAGCTCGCCGAATGGCAACGCACGCGCGATGGCGTGCTGGTGGACCAGCGTTTTGCACAGTTGTACAACCTTGCCGTGGGCGATCGCCTGCCACTGCAATCCAGCGTCTGGGCTATAGATAATGGCGGCCTGCTGGATTTGCGCATCGTGGGAATTGTCATTGATAACACGCCTGAGAACCGTCCAGGACTGTATCTGCATTACAACTTTTTTGATTCCAGCCGCCTTGAAGGCAAGGGCTTGACCAGTTACTTCCTGATCGAGCCGAGTCAGGAGGCCGATGATGGGGCGCTGTCTCAACGGGTCGACGTCCACTTCAGCAACGATAGTATGCGCGGCACGACACAAACGGCTTCCCTGCAGGTGCACATGCGCCAGTTCACCGCGCGCCTGTTCGACTTCGGGCGCGCCATCGCTTTCGTCAGTTACTGCATCTGCCTGTTATTGGCTATTTTGCTGGCGGCCAATCTCTACGTGATCACGCAAAAATCCCTGGCCGATTATCAGATTTTTTACCGGCTCGGATTTTCTCGGCGCTGGGTAATCGTCACCGCGTTTTTTCAATTAACCAGTTACATCGTGTGTGGCGTGTTAGTCAGCATTCTGCTGGGGATTGCTATCCAACGCCTTATCGTATGGTTGCCCGTGGCGGTGCCGGGGGAGATCAGCCTTCATCCGGCGGACTATCTGCGGCTCTTGGCCGTGGGTGGTGTGTTGACCGTGGTCTGTACCGCACCGGCGCTCAGCCGCTTGATCCGCAGAGGTTTTTCCCAATGACTCGCGCTGGACAAACCGCCGCAGCGACTTCGACGTTGAGTAAAACCTGGGTGCTGGTGGTGATCTACCTGCGTCAGTTGCTGCGCAAACCGGTGTATCTAGCGGCAATAGTGCTCAGCTTTACGGTGGTCATGGCGGCCGTGGTCATGACATTCGCCGTACGTGAAGGGTTGCGTGCGACGCTGGATGCCAGTAGCCAACCCGGCTGGTATTTCATGATCAATGCGCACGCCAATACGGAATTGATGAGCCAGGTCACGCGAGCACAGGCACTTAACCTGGAGCAATTACACGACGCCGACGTTGCGCATGTGCGTGGTTATTCCGCGGAGTTGGCGATGCTTACCCGCCAGAAGGCCGACGGGCGCGATAAGGAGCTTATCGTGCGCGGCGTGACTGACGGGGCGTTCAGTCTGGTCAATCCCCTCAGCGGTGCGAACTATGCGCGGATCATCGAAGGTCGAAGGTTCCAGCCCGACAAAAATGAAGTCATCGTCGGGGCCAGTCTACGTAACCACTACCCGGATTTTGCTGTCGGGCACAGCATTCTGTTGAAAGGACAGCCGTGGAAAATCGTCGGTGTATTCACTTCGGGAGGCTCCGTTCGCGAGTCGGAGTTCTGGAGCGACTTGGTTCATCTGCGCACTGATTACGGCCTGGCCCCGGTCTACAGTGTCATCGCATTCGGCGGGCCGCCGGCGTCGGCGGCCAGATACAACGCAACGCTTGCAGACCTGGAAAAAGACACGCTGACCATACGCGACAGCCGTGAGCACTATGCTGGGCAGGCGCAGGACTTGATTGATCTGGTCATGTACTTTGGCCTCGCATTCGCGGTACTCGTCGGCATTGTGGCGGCCACGGGCGTGGCGGCGTTGATCGAGTCTTTATTGATGGACAATGCTGACGATTTGCGTGTGCTGGCGTTGATCGGCTTCGGCCGTGAACGCCTGATCGCCCACCTCGCGCTGATTGGGTTGCTTGGCTTCGCCGGTGGTGTGCTGGGGCTATTCATCTGCCTGTTGTTGTTCTCCGGCATGACGTTTACCACTTACAGCCAGTCCAGGGAACTTGCCTTTTCGATCTCTATCAATCGAGAGGTCATAAGTGCTTCACTCGCCTATTGCGTCCTACTCGGTATGGCTGCCGCCGCCTTGGTGATTCCACGTTTGCAACGTAGGGCCCGGCATGAATAGTCGCTTATCTTGCGTACCTTTGATCCCGCGGGCGTGCATTTTTGGCAACCCCGCCAATGCCCATCCGCAGATTGAACCCAATGGCCTGCGCCTGGCTTGGCTGGCTCCGCACCATGGCGTGGTGAGTATATGGATCGCCCCCATCGACAGGTTGCACGACGCCCGGCCAGTCACGAATGCAGGCACTCGCGGAGTCGGTCTGTATGCCTGGACTTATCTGCCAGAGCATCTTGTGTATCTGCACGACGCAGAAGGTGACGAGAATTACCACATCCATTGCGTCAATACCGAGACTGGGATCGACCGTGACTTGACGCCTTTTGCTGGCGTACGTTCGACGATTGTCGCCATAAGTCGTGAATGTCCGGGCCAGATTCTGATCATGTGCAACAAGCGTTCGCTTGAGCATTTCGATCTGTACAACCTGGACCTGCAGAGCGGTCAGTATGTGCATGCGCTGGAAAACCCAGGGTTCATTTCCTTTGTGCTCGATGGTTTGTATCAGCCTCGTTTTGCGACCCGCTTAGCCGATACCGGCGAGCTTGAGATTCTTCGTTATCAGGGCGCGCAAGGGTGGTCGCCGTGGCTGATTTTTCCAATCGAGGACGTGCGCGTATCCAGGGCACTGATGTTGGCCAAGGACGGAAAACGGCTTTTTCTGCTCGATAGCCGCCAGCGAGATACCGCCGCCTTGACCTGCGTCGACTTGGAGTCGGGCCACGTGCAGGTGATAGCAGAGGACGCTGGAGCGGACATTTGCGACCTGCACTTCGATCTGGTGACCCAGGAGCCCATCCTGTACGGCGTTACGCGTGAGCGTCGGCGTTACACGGCACTGAATGCCGATATACAGGTGGATATCGACTTTCTGGCAGCCTCAGGCATCACCGATTGGCAGTTGATCAATCGCAGTAGGGATGATCGCTTATGGATCATTTCCACTTGCATCGATTGCCGACCGCCGACGATTCAACTGTATGACCGCAATACTCGATTGCTGACGACGGTGATGAGTGCCGAAGCGTATTTCGACACCTCGACACTGGTTCCCATGCAGTGCGTCAGCTTCCGTGCACGAGACGGTCGCGCCTTGATCGCGTATCTCACGCGTCCACCTGCAACCACCGCTCGTGGCCCGATGGTGCTGCTGGTTCACGGTGGACCTTGGGCTCGCGATGAGTACGGATTCAATAGCTACCATCAATGGCTCGCCAATCGCGGCTACAACGTGATGAGTGTGAACTTCCGTGGCTCCACCGGGCTGGGCAAAACCTTCATCAATGCCGGTGACGGCGAGTGGGGGCGCAAGATGGACGATGACTTGCTCGACGCAGTTGAGTGGGCGGTATGCGAAGGCGTTGCCGACCCGATGCGCGTGGCGATCATGGGCGTCAGTTATGGGGGCTATGCCGTTTTAGCGGGCATGACCCGTAGTGCTGATCGCTATGCCTGCGGCGTCGACCTCTGCGGGCCCACCAATCTGGAAACCTTCATCGACTCGATCCCTGTCTACTGGGCGAGTCTGCGGTCCGCATTCATACAAGCCATCGGTGATCCGCAAACCACAGCAGGCCTTGCACTGCTGCGAGAGCGCTCGCCGATTCATCATGTGCACACACTCAGTAAACCGCTGCTTGTGGGGCATGGCGCCCATGATGTGAGGGTGCGTCGAAACGAAAGCGATCAACTGTGCGAGGCCTTGCGCGCCAACGATATCCCCGTGACTTATCTGCTTTTTCCTGACGAGGGCCACGGCCTGCAACGACCGGGCAACATGCTCTACTTCAATGCCGTCGCCGAAACGTTCCTGGCGCGGTATCTCGGTGGGCGCGCAGAGCCGATCAGTGACGAAGAACGCAGCAATAGCAGTGCTCAGTACCTCATGCAAGCGGAGGACGATTGCCGATAGGGATCGGCTGCAAGACCCATAAAAATATAACGATGAAGTACTAACCGAGATTCCCCGATGGATCAAAATATCTTTAACAAGGATGTGATGGCCTTTAATCAAAGGCATTTCCTGCGCAACACGCTCTCTGTGCTGTCTTTGTACTGGAACAGCGAAGAGAAAGTCTTTGCCTGGTGCGCTTCAGTTTCATTGGTTGTGCTCTCGCTGCTCGCCGTTGTGACGGCGTTGGCGATCAACGAATGGTACAAGCACTTTTACAATGCTGTTCAGGACCATGACGCGGCACAATTCTACCGCCTGGTGTTGGTGTCGCTGGCCATCATCTCGTTTTCCGTCGCACGATCCGTTGTGATTACGTATCTGGTCGACGTCTTTGCACTTAAATGGCGCCGCTGGTTGACCAACCACTATCTTAGCGAATGGGTCGTCACCTCGAGTCGGCCTGACCACGTGGAGCATTGTGTCGATAATCCTGATCAGCGAATCGCCGAAGACATCAATAAATTCACCTTTGAAACCATCGACCTTGCCTGTGGCCTGATTTACACGCTGGCGAGTGTCATATCGTTCAGTGTGGTGCTGATCGGCATTTCGGGCGATGCAACGTTCGCGGGCATTACTATCCCGGCCTACATGTTCTGGGCTGCTATTTTGTATGCCCTGGTGGGTACCTACATCAGCCAGAAAATCGGCTTCAAACTGGTGTCGCTCAGTAGCAACCAACAGCGCTCCGAGGCGGACCTTCGTTATTTTCTAATCCGCTTTCGCAATGCGTCGTCTATTCCCGAGGCCGGCACCCGTCGACACGCCGAGAAAAATCATCTAAGCGAAAAGCTTGAAGTCAGCCTGGCCAATATGCGCCTGACCATTGGCGTAAAAATGCGTTTGTCGCTTTTCACCGAAAGTTACAGCCAGCTGTCTCTACTGTTCAGCAGTTTGTTGGCTGTGCCGCGTTTTTTTTCCGGCAGCATCATGTTCGGCGATGTCATGCAGATCAACTCGGCTTTCGGCAACCTTTGCGAAAACCTGAGTTGGGTGATTAACGCCTATCACCGGCTTGCCGACTGGAAAGCCACCACCGATCGACTGATTTCATTCGATGGTGCCCTTACATCGGCCTCAGTGGCGGGGTGTTATCCAGGTTTTATGGGCGGCTCAAGCGTCCTTCCCATCAATGAGCCCATCAGGGAGGGTGCCCATTCATGATAGCCAAGCAATTGAAGGACCTGCCGGAGGTGTTTGTGCCCTTCGAAACGACCAGGGTCGATGGCGGTGAGGTCATTTATCGTAATGGTGAAATCGACTGCGGCCTGAGCCATGCCGAGTTGCTTTCTGAATACAGCTATATCGTCAGCGAGCCACCTCACGCCGCTGATTACGCCCTCGACAAGAAAGTTTTTTTTGCCGAGCGCTACGGCGGTGATGGCTTGTTGAATAACGGCGGCGGCGGGCGGTGTGGTTTCGATGGGCGCTTTCATTCAAAAGGTATTGGGCCTAATCCTTTGGTCGGGATCAGGCCACCGGATGGTTATGGCAACTCGCATGCCAATGGCTTTCTTTCACTGAATACGGCGGTGTATGAGTCGATTTGGGCAGAAATCATTCATCTTGCGCTTCCCTATGGCGCCGTTAGAACCGTGGCAATCATCGATCTGCGTGTGGAGTTTGAAGAGCCCGATGAACGCCATCCACGCGGCTTATTGGTCAGGATGCCTGCCGTGCGGCCGGCTCACTTCATCAGAGCCATTTATTACAAGGAAAAAAAATTCGACGAACTGAGCGAGGACGCCAAACGCGTCAAGGCCGCGGTGAACAAGTTAGTCGCGTTTTTACCGCAATCGAGTCTGACTCAGCCGTCTGAAAGTCTTACTGAGCGACTGGGCACAGGGCTGGACGAGCTGGCGAAGCGCTACGCCCGGCAATTTGCAGTGGCTCGGGCAAAGCGAATTTTTCATCAAAGTATCAGCGCCTCCAATGTAACGCTGGAGGGCGCCTGGATGGACCTGGCAGGGGCTACCGCGTTTTCAGAGCGTATGTGGTGGGAGGGCTTCACGGTCGGTCAATTCACGACGGAATATCTGCCGGCCCTCGGCAGTATTCAAGAGATGGGCTATTACCTTGGGAAGTACAAGGTTGTCAGCCCTGAAGCCGCACAAACCATGGTCGACACAGCGCTGGCGAGCTTTTCAAACGAGTATGAAGTAACGCTGTCACTCTACACGGCGGTGAGCGCTGGTTTCCCTTTGTCGCTGCTTGAGGATGTCGTGGCTGATCGATTGTTTTTGGAATTCTCGACGTGTTTGAGCGCGGTATTGGCGTTCGATACCTTTGAAGTGATTTCTCTGCACACCACCGCAGGCTGGCAGGGTTACGAGTATTGGGCCGCTCGGTTATATATTCAGTTATTGAAGAACAAGAGCACGGATGTCATTCAGGATTTCAGTTGGGCGTGTTCCGATGTTGCGTTGGTCAGAAAAATGGTAGAGAGCTACGATCGTCTTTTTGAGCTGCTGTTTTCCAAGGCGCAATCATTCGAGGTCAGGTATAACCATTTTGTTGCGTATATGGCGATGAATATCACGCGCTTGAACCGGCGTGCTTTTGTTTTGGAGCTGGCGCCGTTGCGGCAAAAAATAGCCGCGGTTAACCGTGCAGACCCTGATGCCTATCCACGATTATTTAATCAGGCCGTCAGTGCAGCAACGCTCGCCTTTTGCGATGAGCGCGACTTCACCACTGTGTTTTGGGCCAGTGGGAAAACCATCATCCGATTTAATGCGCTGGATGGACGCTTTTACATCGAGAACGAGAGCGGGATGCAGATGCACGCCAATGGGCTGCATGAACTGGACCTGCCAGCGGATGTGATCAACGACGCTGTGGCTTTTTATGCCGACGTGGAGGCGTTATTAAATGCGTAAAAAAGTTAAGGTTTTTACCCTTTGTCGAAAGCAAAGCTACGTCGATAAGGCCGCACTGATAGGGTTTGCCTGCTGGGTTGCGATGGAAAGCCAGATGAAACGCGAGCTTAAGTTGATGGATGTCCGGGCCTGGATTGTACCGGCCATCAATCATCAGCAAATACTGTTTTTCTTTGACGATTTTGATCGGCCGATTGGCTATATCACCTGGGCCAATTTAGCTCCCGATACCGAACAACGGTTGTTGAAAGCCCCTGATTTTTCGCTGCACGACGCTGAGTGGGATGAGGGGCGCCGCACGTGGATTATTGACTGTTGTTTTCTGGAGGGCAGGGCAGGGCATGCCGAACCGGAAATCCACCGATTATTGAAGGCTGAAGGGATTGATAAGATTTTCTGGACGCGCCGAGACGAAAACAACGCAGTGAAGGCCATTATTGAAAACGTGCTTCATTAAGCCCGGACGTGTCTACGAAACTTGGGGTGATTCACACTGCATTAAATAGAGGTTGGCCACCAGCTGCTGACTAGATTATCCAATGAGCGGCTTCCCTGTAGTTGTTGAGTGATTGCTCAAAAAAGAGTTGCCATGCGTGTCAGCTTTTGTGAAGAGAGATCCAGATCAGGTGATCTTTGCGAGCTGGCATAGCGGCCACTAACCGCAATGCTGAAAAAACCGCCCTACTAGGGCGGTTTTTTTGCCCTCAGAAAAGTTAAATTTCAGTCATAGGTGATGGCACTGCAGATGCCTAGCACGACTTACGACGCAAAAAACTACGATATTTGAAGGCCGCTTTGATCATTTCAAAACCGCGAACAGTTTTCTCACAGATGATCGAATCTGGGAGCGCGCTGGACTACCGTTTACTAGTCGGCGGGTAAATACTCGTAAGGGCCAGGAGGGCAGTGATGGCGATGCAGTACGGTTCCCGAGTCCTATCTGCCATTCCTATATTTGTCGGCAACGAAATCGGGAATCAGCGTGAATTCTCGATGAGTCGTGATTAGGTAAACAGAAGCTAATCAGATGGGCGAAATGAGTAGGGCTACACAAGCTCTTCGTGCGGCTCGAAAGATTGTATTTTTCACGGGGACAGGTATTTCAGCAGAGAGTGGCATTCCCACTTTCGGGGATAAGCTCACCGGGCATTGGACAAAACATGATGTATTACACCTACATGGAAGCTTGGCCACACCGATCTGCTTCGCATGCAAGCGTCCTGCAAATCTGATCGTGCCGTCGAGTTATGGCTGCCCGCCGACCGGGCCGACCCAACAGTTGCTTGATCAACTCGGGCGCCACGGGCAGCGGCCGGCGCATATCCACTTCTTCATCTCGGCCCCGGGTTATCGTCACCTGACCACGCAGATCAACCTGTCGGATGACCCGTACGTGCACGACGATTTTGCGTATGCCACACGCGATGAACTGATCGCCGATGGCGCTGGAGTTGGGCGTGCAAGGGCGCTTTGCGCGGATTGATTTCGACTTTGAGCTGCAGGTGGCCGCTGCACCGGTAGAGCAGAAGCGCATGCAGCGCGTTCGTGCGCTCGAGAATTGAGCGCGGTAGGGCAGGTGAGTCTCTGAGTGTTCGGGATTACGGTGTGTCGGTCAGTCTATCGACCGATAGATCGCAACGGGGGCGCAAGCAGACTTTAGTTGCATTGCCTGGTCAGCGGATGCTGACCAGGCTTGGCGCAGAGGCTTTTTGGAGAAACTCAGCCGAATTGATCTGCATATTCAACTACGGCTTTAGACTTCCTGCTACGTGTTAGCTGATAAGAAAAAATTGCCAGCCACATGAACC